>MFTL01000028.1:15315-22088 GCA_001786825.1 Candidatus Nomurabacteria bacterium RIFCSPHIGHO2_01_FULL_39_9 | reverse complement strand
CGCAGCTGGTAATGGTAATCCCGGTGGCTCTTTTAATGCTGATGGCAGTTTGGGCGGTGGCGGTGGCGGTGGTAGCGGCGGCACAGATGCTAATAGTGGCTTAAGTGGTGGCCGAGGTGGTCACGGTTGGGTAAATGTTTATTATTGCACTACTCAATAAATTTTATATAAAATAATCCATGAAACCAAAATTCATCCAACAAATTAAAATAATAATTCTAGGCATAATTTTTGTCGCCGGTTTTTCCTTTGCCTGGACTGGGCCAACAGTCAATCAAATTCAGGCGCCTTCTAATAATGTCTTCGGACCAATTGATTTTTCAGTAATCGAGCAAGCCAAAGCTGGCGGTCTTTATATCGGTTACAGCACTCCGCCAAGTTCGCCAACCACAGTTGATGTTGGTGGCGCAACTTATACTCAAAAACTTGAAGCAAAAGTTTCTGGTACCAGCGGTGGCAATATTACTGTTAGAGAAAAAATGAGAATCTCGGCAAGTAGCGGAGGAACATTTTGTCCTCCTTATTCAAACTGTACTCCTAATCCTTCTCCCGAATTAAATGTTGCAATTGGCAATATCAAATCTATCCCACTGGCGACCCCAGTTCATGCTGACCCATTACCGCTTTGCGCGACTTCCGCTGGTAAAATTATTTTATGTTCTCTCACGGCGGCTTGCGGCACGGCCGATGGGCAAGTGCTTGCAAGCAAGCCTACTGGGTCTGTTTTATGTTTCGCCGGCACAGCATATCCGGTTCCGGTCAGTGGCGGCACACTTGGTCCTTGGAATTGGACGTGTACTGATTCTGGTAGCGGCGCGACTGTAAATTGTAGCGCGACGAAGACTCCACCACCGACAGTGACTCTTGTTGGCACGGGTGCGGGGGAAGGTTTTATTGAAACAACATCAACTGGTTTTGTAGGCGCTCCTCTCTCATCACCGGATTGTCCTAGCGGCGCAAGCACTTGTGGCACTTATTGTGTCTCTACTACTTTTGCTACCACTTCCACTATCTGTCCTACTTCCGGCTCTTTTAATCCTGGCACTAATGTTATTTTAACAGCCGATCATCTGCCGGCATCATCTGATTCTGTCTTCACCGGCTGGAGCGGAGGTGGCTGTGTCTCGCCAGTTAGCGGAAATCCCAAGAAATGTAAAATCACCGGAATAAATAGCGATCTAACAGTAACGGCTAATTTTGAACCGGCCTACTATATTGGTTTAGCGAAACTAGCAAATCCTTCTGGGGCTAATGTTGGTAATGTTTCTGTTGTCTCTACTTCTGTCAGCCCTTCCAGTGGCGGATCAAGTATTTCTTGTGCTGGCTCTACGCTAGGTTATTGCAGTCCAAATAAATATTATGTCGAAGGTACGCAGGTTATTTTGCAAGCAACGCCTGCTTCGGGAACTTCGCAGTTTCTCTATTGGCAATCTTATGATGTTCCGTCATCAGGATCAGGCACCCCAAATTCTTGCAATGGTTCAACATCGAATACTTGCACGCTCATTATGAATGAAAGTAAAAATATAGCGGCTATATTTGCGCCTCTCTAAAAATTAATTTTTAAAAAATCATGAAAGCAAATTTTATTAAAGCAGCCAAAATAATAATCGTGAGCCTCATACTTCTTGCCGGGCTTTCTTACGCCGCACCGCTGGGTACGCCGCCTTCAGGCGGCAAGGCGCCACCTTTGAACAGATCAACATTTCCGCAAATGACCGGTGGTACACTGGCGCTCGGTGCAACTTATCCTTTTTCAACTTCTGCGCTTCGTGTTCAAGGCAAGATAATTGCTAAAAATGTTTTGGTTTATACTAATGCTGTTGTTTATGCTGTTGTTTATCCTAAACTGGCTATCAATACCAATATTTCTAGTTTAATGTCATCTTTGGAAGCAAATACATATTTACTTTCAACGGCATTAAGCTCTGCTAATAATCCCGGTGTTACTTATCCAGCTCGACTTTGCGCGGAAGTTGTATCTGGAGTTGGAACTGGAAACATTATTATTTGCCCGGCGCCTTATGATTCTTTAGGATTTGCTAATGTAACTGTTACTCTTTCAGCTGTGCCACCTTCTGCGGGTGCTCAAAACGCGGCAGAATTAACTTGGACAATTACTGGTTCGCCAGATAGTTGCACTGCTTCCGGCGGTTGGTCGGGATCTAAAGCGGAAGCTAATGGCACACATGACGAAGTTGTTATAAATTTGCCTGACGGCAACACGACTTTTACAATTACTTGCTCAAAAACTGATTTTGCGGATGTTGCGGCAAGTACGACAGTTACGGTTGCGTTGCCGCTTGACGTTAGTTTGTCTGTTTCTGACAACGATATTTTAACTACTGAATCTACAACTTTCTCATGGGCAACGACTGGTTCGCCGGATAGTTGTACGGGCAGTTATGTTCCTAACTATAGTGGTAATCCTTGGTATGGAGCTAAAAATAAAAATGGCGACATATCGCCACCTTATACAGGCTCATCGCTTAAGAATGGCCAGACTACCCAAACTGCACAAAAAACATATACAATTACTTGCTATAAAGCTGGAGCAACCCCATCAAGTGCAAGTGTCGATGTAACAGTATCAACTGCGCCGGTTATATCTTTTTCATTTTCTCCTGCTAGTCCGATAAGCACATCAAATTCAACAATACTGACTTGGGCAATTACAGGAGGAACTCCTGATGATTGCACTGCTTCTGGTGACTGGTCAGGATCTAAAAGTATAAGCGGCGGTACTCAAACATTATCAGGACTTTCTGCTGGAACTAAAACTTATACACTTAGCTGTACGAAAAACGGCAACACGGTATCAAATACTGCTACACTAGAAGTAGTTCCTCCAGCAATGACGGTTACATTATCAGCTTCGCCAACTGAAATCCTTACAACTGAATCAACAACTTTAACTTGGACAACGACCGGCAATCCAACGTCTTGCAATGCTACCACTTCTAGTACTGGCACTGGCATCAGTAATGCCGATACTCCTGCCACCAATGATGATTATCCTTGGAATTTTGGGAATAAGCTTGATACAGCATTCTATCCCGGCGGCAATCAAACATTATCAGGCTTAACTCTTGGTACTAAAACCTATACGATTACTTGTTTGAAATCTGGATATGCAAACGTTACAGCAACTACTACCGTTAACGTTGTACCCTTTAAAGTGTTATTATCAGCTTCTCCCAATCCAGCTACGGCAGGAGGATCAGCGACAATAACTTGGTCAACTCCTGGGTCACAACAACCAGATTTTTGTACCACTAATGGCTCTACTAAGGCTGGTGGTGGTAGCGTTCCCTTTTGGACTGGGCCAAAAAATCCTGGTTCTCACTCCAGCCCGGCCTCGAGTCTTTCAATTAGTGATTCGCCATATACCCTCAAGCTTACTTGTAGTAAAACCGGTGGTTATAGTACTACAACTACCACTACGCTAGAGGTTCAATAATAAAATGCCCCTCATCATCGCCAATTGGAAAATGAATCCAGCTACGCTGACGGAAGCCAAAGATCTGTTTCTTCAAATAAAAAAAGTTTCCATCAAAAACAGAAAATCAACAGTCGTTGTCTGCCCGCCTTTTCTTTTTATTGAATCACTTCGAAAATTCACCGCGCCAAAAATATCTCTCGGCGCGCAAGATGTTTTTTGGGAATTGGAAGGCGCTTATACCGGTGAAATTTCACCGCTTCAACTTTATGAATCGGGTGCGAGATATGTAATTGTCGGCCATTATGAACGCCGAACCAGAATCACTTTGAACGAAACTGATGAAGTAATTAATAAAAAATTAAAAGCTAGTCTCAAAGCCGGACTTAAACCAATTCTCTGCGTCGGCGAATCAAAAAGAGATGAAGCCGGCAATTTTCTTCACTTCATTAAAAGACAACTCGAGCTTGATTTAGCCGGTGTTAAAAAAACCGATCTGAAAAATTTAATAATTGCTTATGAGCCCATCTGGACTGTTGGTCGTGATGCCAAACGAAAAGCATTGCCGGAGGAGTGCCGCGAGATTGTTGTCTTTATTAAAAAAGTTTTGGCTGATATGTTTGGCCGGAATGCAATGGAGAAAGTGCAAATCATTTACGGCGGCTCGGTTGATTCAAAAAATGCCCGCGACTATCTGACAACCGGCTCGGCCCAAGGTCTTTTAGTCGGCCGAGAAAGCTTACGTCCAAAAGAATTCAATGAAATCCTTAAATCAATTTAAAAATATCAAAGACAAGCGCGTGCTCCTGCGAGTTGATTTTAATGTGCCAATTTCAAAAGGCAAAATACTTGATGATTTTAGAATTAAACAAGCATTGCCGACAATTTCTTATTTAAGAAAAAAAGGCGCAAAAATCATTTTACTCTCGCATTTAGGTAGAAGCGGCGGGAGTCTAAAGCCGATTGCAGAATATTTAAATAAATTTTTCCCCGTCCAATTTGGCCAAGGAAAGCCTTTGCCGGGAAAAGTAATCTTACTTGAAAACTTAAGACAAAATCCGGGTGAAGAAAAAAATGATTTGGTTTTCGCGAAAAAATTAGCCAAACTTGGCGATGTCTATATTAACGAAGCCTTTTCTGTCTCGCATCGCAAGCAAGCCTCTATTTCTCAATTGCCAAAACTACTACCAAGCTATTTTGGTTTTCAATTTGAGCGTGAGATAAAAAATTTAAGTTCTGTGTTCAAACCTAAAAAACCAATGCTATTAATTTTAGGCGGCGCTAAATTTGAAACCAAAATGCCGATGCTTAAAAAATTTATTAAAATTGCTGATTATATTTTTGTCGCTGGTGCGCTGGCCAATAATTTTTTCAAAGAAATTGGTTTTGAGGTTGGCCGATCGGTTGTTGATGAAAAAAATTTTGGTCTTAAAAAATTGTTAGCCTCGGGAAAAATTTTTCTGCCCATTGATGTAGTTGTTAAAAAAGGAAATAAAAAACTAATCAAAGCGCAAAATGAAGTAGGGAAGGATGAAAAAATTGTTGATATCGGTCCGACCTCAGTTAAACTTCTCGAACATTTGATTGGAAAGTCAAAGTTTGTTCTTTGGAATGGGCCTTTGGGTTGGTACGAAGGAGGTTTTGGCGGAAGCACAGAGCGGATTTTGAAATTCAAAAAATTACAAAAAAATAAAACAATTATTGGCGGTGGCGATACGGTAGCACTTGTTTCAAAACTAAAGTTAGATAAAAAGCTTACTTTTGTTTCCACCGGCGGCGGCGCCATGTTGGAATTTTTATCAAAAGGTAAATTATTGAACAAATAAAAATGTTCTATTTATTCCAACCACCTAGCAAATGCAAATGAAGGTGATCAATAATTTGTCCACCTTCACGGCCAACGTTAAAAACTAATTTATAGCCAACTAGCTTTTTATCTTCCGCGATTTTTTTAGCGGTAAAAATAATTTTTGAAATTATGCCTTGATGATTGCCATTTAAATGCGCAATTGATTCGATGTGCTCTTTCGGCACAACCAAAATATGAACCGGCGCGCTGGGGTTTATATCATTGAAAGCGATAATATCATCGTCCTCATAAACAACTTCAGAATTAAGTTCTTTTTTAGCAATTTTACAAAAAATGCAATCCATATGGTAATATTATAACATGTTCGACACAAGATATTTGATTCCCATATATTTGAGCATTGCGCTTTTGGCGGTCATTTTCGGTGACACTACGGCGCGCGCGCAATTTTATCAAATTGATATAAATATACCGAATTTTACTTTCTATAATTTAGCAATTTTAAAAATAGGCAATGGTAGTGGCACGGTGTCGTCAACACCCGCCCTAATCAATTGCGGCATTGATTGCGTAAAACCTTTTTTGGCTAATTCACAAGTAACGCTTACCGCGATACCAGATGCTGATTCTGAATTTGCCGGTTGGTTCGGCGATCCTGATTGTACTGATGGGGTTGTCACAATATCAACCAATAAAATTTGCCAAGCCGGTTTCACTTTGAAGCCCACAACATTTGAAGGCGATGGTTTTACAACAGGTAGTTTTGGAGGTTCAATAGCTTGCGGTGCGGCTAAATTTCCAATGCCGGGCAATGTTTGTGGCGGCATTATTGAAGTGGTAACTTTTTTGGAGCCGCTTATGAGAAGAATTTCAATAATTGGCTCGAGCTCCACACTGGCCAAAAGTCCGAGCGCGCGAGTGGCGGCCAAATTACTTTGGCAATTAGGCTATGTGTCAACCGATCTATCTTATCAGACAAAATGGGGAACGACGCTCACGCAAGCAGTGAAACTTTTTCAAACCGCACAAGGTCTGTCAGCTGACGGAAAAATTGGCAAAATCACCAAAACCAAACTCATGAACATTTACTTTGAGGCTGCGCAAATCAATTATGAATTGCCCTAAGAATTTTTCAGAAGATTTTTTATCGAACGAATCAGATTTATTGCGAACGCTCCTCTGGTCGCGCGGTATTAAAACAGAAAAAGAAGCGGAAATTTTTTTAAATCCCGCCTACGAACGCGATCTCCATGATCCCTTTCTAATGAAAGGAATGCGCGAAGCGGTAAAAAGAATAAATGAAGCGCTCCAAAACAAAGAGAAAATTGTTGTTTATGGTGATTATGATTGCGACGGCACATCGGCCGCGGCAATTTTAGCTGATTTTTTCCGTCAGATAGATTACAAAAATTTTGATGTCTATATTCCGGCGCGCGAAGAAGGGTACGGTTTAACAAAAGACGCACTTCTAAAAATTTCTCAAGGCGGGGCCAATTTAATAATTACCGTTGACTGCGGTGTCGC
>MFTL01000028.1:7535-15305 GCA_001786825.1 Candidatus Nomurabacteria bacterium RIFCSPHIGHO2_01_FULL_39_9 | reverse complement strand
GAGGTTGAATTCGCCCGCGGTCTTGGATTAGATGTTGTTGTAACTGATCACCACCTACCACCTCCAATTTTGCCAAGATGCATTCTTGTTAATCCCAAACAGCCGGGCTGTATTTATCCGGAAAAAATGCTTTGCGGAGCGGCGATTGCTTTCAAATTGGTTCTAGCGATGGGTCGTTTGGAAACTGGTCAAGAAAAATGGCTGCTTGATCTGGTGGCGCTCGCCACGCTGGCTGATCAAGTGCCTCTCCTTGGCGAGAATCGAGCGCTTGCTTATTACGGCCTCAAGGTTCTAAATAAAACAAAACGTTTGGGATTGAAAGAAATAATTAAGTTGGCACGGATCAGAGAAATAAAAGAAGATGATGTTTTGTTTTCGATTGTACCGAGATTAAATTCCGTGTCGCGATTAATTTCTTCGGCTTTACTTTTTGAAATACTCTCGACCGACGACTTACTTCGGGCAAGAGAATTAGCTCAAAAAATTGAAATGACTAATAAAGAAAGAAAAGGCTTGGTGGCCTCCATCTCAAAAGAAATAAAAAATATTTTTACAAAAAAACCGCTGCGCGATGTTATCGTTATCGGCAACCCCGATTGGCCGCTTGGCGTGGTGGGTCTCGCGGCGGCATTCGGCGCCAATGAATACGAGCGACCTTGTTTCGTCTGGACGCGAGTCGGCGACGCGATCAAAGGTTCTTGCCGACTGCCTGACAGCGAAAATATTAGTCTTGTCGAATTGATGCAGAAATTACCAGAACAAAGCTTGGCTTCTTTTGGCGGCCATGAGGCGGCTGGCGGTTTTGCGGCGACGCTTGACCAGATTCATTATCTCGAAGAACGGCTCGTTGATACGCTAATCGCAATGAAACAAAATTCGGGAAACAACCTAGATAAGACGGCAGAGAACAAGGAAGATCTTTTAAGAGCCAGTCTCGCCGACATCAATTCAAAAAATTTCAAAATCATTTCGCGCTTGGCACCTTTCGGCGAAGCCAATCCGCGCCCAGTTTTTCTTTTTGATAATTTAAAAGTAACCAACACAAAAAAATTCGGCCAAAATAATGCTCACCTTTCGATCGCTTGCACTGACGATATTAATGAAACCACCGCTGTTTGTTTTTATGAAAAAAGAACAGAATTTCCCGAACCAATCAGTTTTAAAGCCAGCATCGAACAAGATTATTTTCGCAACAGTCTTAGGCTTCGAATAGATTCTTTCGTATGAAAATAATTTGCTACACTGACGGTTCCTCGAGAGGCAACCCCGGTCCGGGCGGTTTTGGCGCTGTTTTTATAATCGCTGATCGCGTTTTTGAATTGGGCGGCCACAAGGAGCATGTTACGAACAATCAGATGGAGCTTGCCGCGCTCATTGAAGCTCTCTCTTTTTTAGTAGGAGAGCATCATACAAAAAATAGCGAAATTATTTTCTATATTGATTCGGCTTATGTCTTAGGCGGAGTTACTGGCTGGATGGCAAATTGGCAGAAAAATAACTGGCAGAGCAAAATAAAAACGGCGGTTAAGAATAAAGAGCTTTGGCAGGAAATTTCAAGACTGCTTGGCGTTTTGAAAGAAAAAAATGAAATCCGTTGGAATAAGGTTTCTTCGCACACCGGAATTGTTTTAAATGAGCGCGCTGACATTATTGCCACAAGCTTTGCCCAAAAGCTTCCGATTAAATTATTCCAAAGCAATTTAATCGACTATGAAAAAATTTTGCCGGAACCGATAACTTCAATTTCTGAAAAACCAATTCTGCGAAAACTAAAAAAAATATCAGTTAGTCCAAGATCGCATAAAAAAGCATACTCTTATGTCAGTATGGTTAACGGCAAAATTGAGACTCACAAAACTTGGCCGGAATGTGAGAAGCGTGTGCGGGGCAAGAGCAAGGCGCTTTTTCGAAAAACACTTGATGCGGCAGATGAAAAGAGTATTATAAAAGAATGGCGGAATTTGACATAATTGTTTGAAAATGTTAATATCAGTTTAGAATTAAAAAAGAAAATATTATGCTAACCATTAAAAAAGTTAATCCAAAAGTGATATCTAAAGCGGTAACCGTTGCCGAAGCAATGATTGCTAACAACATGGAAGAGGATTTTTTGGACAAAGAAACATTTGGTAATTTAAAAGTTTTTTTAAAAGAGCCAAAAGTTATTTTTTGTGGTTTCGTTGTTAATAACTCTGAGTCCAAATTATTTAATAAAGAAATTTTTATTGGTTCACAAGAATTATAAGCACCCGTTTTTTGGGTGCTTTTTAAATAAATTATGAAAATTGATATCTTAAGAGAAAATATAAGCGAGCAATCAAGATTTTTGAAAAACAATATTGAATTATTTTTTGATAAGTTAGATAAAATCGGCGAGGGTGGCAATGCTACGGTGAGTGCATGGGAAGGTAAAAATTCAGCCAACGTTTGTTTAAAAAAAATTAAAGAGTTGCCAGTACTCAAAGGTAATGATCTCGAAAGAGAATTTGATGTTCAAAGCCAATTATTCGACGCAGACATTAAAGTGCCAGAACCTTTCCTAATTTTTAATGATGAAAAAGGTAATTTGTATTATTTTATGGAACGAATCCGCGGCGCTTCGATTTTGGAGATCGGTCAGGGGACAAAGGAATTGCCAGCTAATTTTGAAATTGAATCTTTTTTCCAAGAGCTCGAAAATGAGGTAAAGAAAATGCACAAAGCAGGATTTATCCATCGCGATTTGCGAGCTGGCAATGTTATGATTCTGGAGAACGGTAAACCGTGTCTGATAGATTTTGGCACGGCGGCAAAGATCGGAAATGTAGAAGATATTGGCATGTCGGCTTACGAAGAATCTGTTTGGATATACGATCCAATAAAAAAAGATTATGTTCCAAAAACCGGTTATTTTTTGGAAGACATTAAAGAATCATTGCCACTGCTTCGAGAAACACTTAAGCCAAAATATTGGCAGATGAAAGGCTATTTTCCAACAGATCAGTTTGGTCAGCGGCGTTCTTAAGTTATAATAAATTTGTGAAAAGAGGACCAAAGCCAAAGGGTAGCGTCAAAATTAAATGGTCACCCAACTTTTCCTATGCGATTGGTTTGTTGACCGCCGATGGCTGCTTATCAAAAGATGGACGACATATAGATTTCACTTCTGTTGATAAAGCACAGGTTCTTTTATTTAAGAAATGTTTAAAGATTCAAACAAAGATCGGAAAAAAAAGTAGCGGAAAGGGAGATCTGGCATATCGTGTTCAGTTTGGTGATGTACTTTTTTATCAATTTTTGATGGGTATAGGATTATCTCCTGCCAAATCGAAGACTTTATCATCTTTGCACATACCCAAGAAATATTTTGCCGATTTTTTGAGAGGATATTTTGATGGCGACGGTTGCAGTTTTTCTTTCTATGATTCTATTTTTGAGAAAAGCTATAGATTTTATATTTCCTTTGCCTCAGCAAGCCCTAAATTTATTAACTGGTTGAGAAAAAGACTGAAGGAAACAATAGGCATCAATGGTCATGTTAGCTCTAGTCGCCATGTTTCATATATACAATTAAGATATGCAAAAAAAGAATCATTACAAATTTGTAAATAGATGTACTATAAGGAAGAAATACCTTGTCTTAGAAGAAAGTATTTGAAAATAAAGCAATCTGTGCGCATAATTAATAAATGCCGCGGTGGTGAAATTGGTAAACACACTGCGTTCAGGGCGCAGTCCTCGTAAGAGATTGGGAGTTCAAATCTCCCCCGCGGCACATAATAAGTTTACCTGTCTTTATTGTTTCGTGGCGGTGGCGAAATTTTTCTCAATCACCTCCCAATTCAAATTAGCGAAGAATGTCTCAATATACTTTTTCTTCTCGCTTGTTGGATAGTCATAAACAAAAGCATGCTCCCACATATCAATACCTAAAATAAATTTGCAGGAATTTAATTGACCCAAATGTTGTTCATCAATCCAAGCATTTAAAAGTTTCTTATCTTGAGAGTCGTAATACAGGACAGCCCAGCCAATACCGCGAGTAAGGGCGACAGTTTTGAATCGAGTCAGCCATTTGTCAAAGGAGCCCCATTCTTTTTCAATTTCTTTTTTTAAGAGACTTTCGGTAGATAGTGCTTTTGTGCCACCTTCCAGACTTTTGAAATAGTATTCGTGATTTCGCATACCGTTATATTCAAAAGAAAAACGCCTTTGCATCTCTGCTAGAGCATAAGCGTCTTTTTCACTACCTTCGAGTTCTTTGATTTTTTCTAAAATTAAATTGGTATTTTTAACGTAGCCAGAGTAGAGCTTCAAATGCTCCTCAATATTTTTTTTGGAGATTCCGGCAAGTTCCTCAATATCGAACTTTTGTTCTTGATACATAGCGCTATACAAGTCCAGCTTCTTTCAATACCGGATAAGCACCTTTTTTATTGATAAGTCGAATTGCGGAAGTCGAAAGAGTCAGTCGTAGCGACTTGTTAAGTTCCGGCACAAAAATTGTCTTTTTTTGCAAATTAACTTGTTTTCGCTTCTTACCGGTTGGATTGAATTTAGTAGCACGGACGCGATTAGAATAACCGCCAGCGACGATTGAACCTTTTTTAGTTATTTGGCAACATCTCATAGTTTTGTTAGTAAATTAACTTTTGGATAAGTAGTTTCTATGCTAACATAATTTATATAACATGCAAGCAGTTGATTCAATCTTTTATATCGTCGTGCTTATTCTTTCTGTGATTATCCATGAGATTTCTCATGGCTATGCCGCGCTTTATTTCGGCGACCAGACAGCTAAATTAGCCGGCCGGCTAACCTTAAATCCGCTTAAACATTTAGATCCGTTCGGTTCGGTCTTGATCCCGCTGTTTTTGGTAATTCTTCATTCCCCATTTCTTATAGGTTGGGCTAGGCCAGTACCTTTTAATCCTCATAATTTGAGAAATCAGAAATTGGGTACATTATGGGTAGCGGCTGCAGGCATTCTTTCTAATTTTTTGATTGCTATAATCTTTGGTTTGACATCCATGATCATTCCTGTCGCATCAGAAGTGAAAACTAGTTTGTTCCAAGTAATTTTAAATCGAGGTTCTATTATGGGCGTAGCTTCGAATGGGCTTGAAGCAGCAGTTGGTATAATGTTTGTGATTATTCTGGTAAATATTGTGCTGGCTATTTTTAATTTAGTGCCGCTGCCGCCGCTTGATGGTTCAAGAATTCTTTTTACTCTGCTTGGCAATCGATTTCGTCAGATTGAATTTTTCTTGGAAAGGTATGCTATTTTTGTTCTGCTTATTTTTATCTTTTTCTTATGGCAGAAAATAGCGCCGATTGTTTTTAGTTTATTTAAATTATTTACCGGTGTAAGTTTTTAAGATGAACAAATCTCAAACAAAAATATTTTTCTTTTTGATAACTGCCACTTTACTCTTAGGCGGCTTGTTTGTTTTTGCGCAGACCAATGGCTGTTGGAATGATGGAGGAGATGGCTGTGTTGTCGTTG
The DNA here is from genome assembly GCA_001786825.1 of Candidatus Nomurabacteria bacterium RIFCSPHIGHO2_01_FULL_39_9. Classification (GTDB taxonomy): domain Bacteria; phylum Patescibacteriota; class Minisyncoccia; order Phycocordibacterales; family DATEUR01; genus MFTL01. The sequence continues at coordinate 9,820 of MFTL01000028.1, read as the reverse complement.
ATCAAACGCCGATCAACAGTATTCAAAAAGCGACTTTTGTGACCGACACCGGCAACTCTCCTGTTAACTTTCGTTGCACTAATTGTGAAGTGCTAATTAAAGATGATCCTCTAATTAGTCCAACAAAAAGTATTTTCAAATCAGGTAGTTTTGCCTGGTCAACGCAATTCGGCTGGCTCGATCTTTGGACCAATTCCTATATTGATCCAGATGGCGACTTGCACGGTTTTTGGTGGAATGGGCTGACTGATAAAATTGTGCTTAACTCGGCTGATTGTTCTAACCCCCTGATTATTCCCGGCGGTTGCGGCGGGCCCCCACCATCTCCTTTCAAGGTTGAATTAACTCCGGCTGGCTATTTTAATGGTAATGCTTGGGCAATTGGCGGTGGTGTTATTGCTTTTAACCCAGTCGCCTGCGAGGATGATGAATGTGTACGAACTGCTTATGTCCCGATAAATGATCGTAGCGGGCCAACGCCTGTTTGTGGCGATACGTCTTGCAATGGCACGGAAACTTGCAGTACTTGCTCCGCTGATTGTGGAATATGTAGTAGCAGTCAACCAACAGCACCGAGTGTCACGCTTAAAGCTAATAACACTTTAAATTCACTTGCAGTTCAAATAAATACGCCGGTTAATTTAACTTGGACATCTTCCGATGTTAGTTCTTGTAGTGCGATCGCGGTGCCACCAAATTGGACGAATCCAATAGGCATAGCAAGTAGTTCGCCAGTTCCAATTATTACGAGTGTTGTCGGCAGTCAAACTTACACAATAAATTGCACCAGCAGTTATGGTTCGGCTTCGAGTTCAGTTACAGTTGTTGTGACCGAAGGACCACCACCACCGCCAGCTCCGGAAGTTGACTTGAAAATAAATGGCACAGACGGTCCGTTGACTGTTGCGCCGTCAAATCTTATTGCCACTTTAACCTGGACCCTCTCTGGTAATCCGACCGCATGTTCTCTGGCATTAGCTCCGGCAACAACTCTCAATATTAATCCGCTCACCGCTACTCAATTTATTGTAGTCACATTTCCATCGCCGAAAACTTACACGCTCACTTGCAGTAATGCCGAAGGTTCTGATTCTGATAGCGTCACGATAGATATTCCCGAACCCGAAGAAGAAATAACAGAATTAGAATTAGCGGCTTGCGGTAATAATAATATTGAATCAGGTGAAGAATGCGATGGGGGTGAAAGCTGTTCGGCAAGTTGCAAGATAGAGCTTGAATCTCCGACGCCGGAGTGCGTTGGCGAGGATTGCCTAATAGATTTAGAACCGCCGACGCCAGGGTGCGTTGGTGAAGACTGCCCAACCGAAAGCGGATCTATCTGCGGTAATGGCATCAAAGAAGAAAGCGAAGAATGTGATGGCGGCCAAGGTTGCGGAAGCAATTGTCAATTTACTGATGACGAAGAAGAGGAAGAAGAAATAACCGAATTAGAATTAGAGTCTCCAACGCCAGAATGTGTTGGTGAAGATTGTCCAATAGTTTTAGAACCGCCAACACCGGAATGTGTTGGATCTAATTGTCCGACCGATGGTGATGGCGACGGGGACGGCGATGGTGAAGATCTTGGCGATGAATGGGACGATTTTACTGATTCGATTATAAATTTAATTGATGACATTTTAGATATTGGTACGAATATCGGAGGACTCGGTCCGGTTATTATAGATGTTATAAATAATCTTGGTAACTTACTTAATGAAGTTTTAAAGACAACACTCGGCAAAATACTGGCCCCAACTATAGGTGCATTAGGTCTACTTGCCGGACTTGCCGGTTTAGCTACGCTCTTATTCACGGCGCCAGGCGAAATTTTTGCACGACTTTGGAATTTAATTCTTTCAGCGGTTGGTGCGACGAAAAAGAAGTGGGGCATTGTTTTTGACGCTACAACCGGTATTGGTCTTGATCCGGCTTATGTATCGTTAATTAAAATTGAAGCTGATAGAGAAACAGAAGTTGCATCAGCTATTACGAATCTTGAAGGCGAATACGGCTTGGCGGTTAGAGAGCCCGGTATTTACAAATTAATTGCCCAAAAAACAAATTTTAATCCACCGCCTTCAAAAATTTTAACTGGTCAAAGAGAATTTAAAAACTTAGGGAACCTCTATTTTGGCGAGCCTTTTGAAATAAAAGAAGCGGGGCAAGTATTGCCTTACAATATTCCGCTTGATCCAACAAAACAAAAAGATTGGAATGAGATTGCTAAAGAGGCGGAAGGTTATAATAAAAAACAAAATAAAGCGATCTTGCTTTATAAGCTT
>MFTL01000028.1:1088-7506 GCA_001786825.1 Candidatus Nomurabacteria bacterium RIFCSPHIGHO2_01_FULL_39_9 | reverse complement strand
GTCTTTTACGCCGACTTGGTTTCCATAAACTTATTCGAAAACGAGGCCGAGTAATTTTTCGCGGCGCGCCACTTGCTTATGCTTTTGTCGAAGCATTAAACCCAATTACTAATACAGTTTCCAAAAAAGTCATTGCTGGACCGGACGGCCGATTCTTCATGCTCCTGCCGAAAGGTAACTATTACGTCCGTATCAGCCAAAAAGTCGGCGATGCATATAATCCAATATTTACTTCAAAAGTTATTCATGTTCGCAAACTCTTAAAGAACCAATTTGAGATCTAATTACTTGCATTATTAAAACACTTTTAGTAAACTAATCGTCTATGCCAACAATTGGCCAATTAATTAAGAAACCGAGAAAAACTCCAAAATATAAATCAAAGGCGCCAGCCTTGGGTTTTGCTTTCAATACCAAGAAAAATAAGCCAGTTGCTTATCCTTCACCTTTCAAAAGAGGCGTTTGCACGCTTGTCAAAACCACCACGCCTAAAAAACCAAACTCCGCTTTGCGTAAAATCGCCAAAGTCAGACTCACTAATGGTCAAGAAATTACCGCTTATATTCCCGGCGTTGGTCATAATTTACAGGAGCACTCTGTTGTTGTTGTTCGCGGCGGCCGCGTCAAAGACCTTATCGGTGTCCGTTATCACGTTGTCCGCGGTGTCCTTGATGCAACCCCAGTTGAAAATCGCCGAACTAGTCGAAGTTCTTATGGCGTCAAGCGCCCAAAGTAATTTAGGGAATATTTAATTAATAATTTTTTAATATGCGTAGAAAAGTTAAACGACCACCAGCAGTTGCGCCAGAAGTTTTATACAACTCTGAGCGACTCGCTAAATTTATCAACTACATGATGTGGGATGGTAAAAAAGAAGCTTCTCGTAAAATTGTTTACGGCGCTCTTGATATTATCAAAGAAAAAACAAAACAAAATCCAATTGAAGTTTTTGATGTTGCGTTAAATAATGTTGGCCCAAATTTAGAAGTGCGCACTCGCCGAATTGGTGGTGCCAACTATCAAGTACCGCGTGAAGTTCGTCCGGAACGCCGAGCGGCCCTTTCAATGCGCTGGATAGCTCTTTCGGCGCGAAGTAAAAAAGGGCGACCAATGGCAGAACGCTTAGCCGAAGAATTGATTGCCGCTTCTAAAAATGAAGGTGCTGCTATTAAAAAGAGAGATGACACCCACAAGATGGCTGAAGCCAACAAGGCTTTTGCTCATTTTGCTTGGTAATAAATTATGGAACGAGAATATCCACTAGAGAAAGTAAGAAATTTCGGTATTATTGCTCACATTGACGCCGGTAAAACAACCGTTTCCGAGCGTATTTTGTATTACACCGGCAGTCAGCATAATATTGGTGAAGTTCACGAAGGTGAGACGACTACCGATTGGATGGAGCAGGAACGCGAACGCGGCATTACAATCACGGCCGCCGCTATTACTTGTTTTTGGAATCCAACTTACATGGGTGAGGACACTTCGCGAAAACACCGTTTTAATATTATCGACACGCCTGGCCACATCGATTTCACCGTTGAAGTTAAAAGAAGTCTCCGTGTCCTTGACGGCGCGGTTGTTGTCTTTGATGGTGTCGCTGGTGTTGAGCCACAAAGTGAAACCAACTGGCGTTATGCAGATGAAGGTAATGTGCCACGCATTTGCTTGATCAACAAACTTGATCGCATGGGCGCGTCTTTTGAAAATTCTTATAAGTCAATTTTGGAAAGATTGACTCCTCACGCTGTCCGTATGCAAATCCCGATTGGTCTCGAAGAAAATTTCAAAGGCGTCATTGATTTGCTTGAAATGAAAGCTTACGGTTTCGAGGGCAAGCTCGGCGAAAAAATTATTCCAATGGAAATTCCGGAAGAATTTAAAGAAGAGGCTAAAAAATATCGCAATGAACTTGTTGAAAAAATTGTTGAACAAGATGAAGTTACTCTCAATGAATACTTAGAAGGGAAAGAAGTTGCCCTGCCGCGCCTGAAAGAACTTTTGCGCCGTGCGGTTATCACTAACAAAATTTTCCCAGTTTATGCCGCTTCCGCTCTTAAGAACAAAGGTGTTCAGCTGGTGCTTGACGCCGTTGTGGATCTTCTGCCGAGCCCGCTTGATATTGCCGCTGTCAAAGGTACTAATCCAAACAATAATGCGGAAGAATTGAGAGGTCCTTCGGACAAGGAACCGTTTGCGGCGTTGGCTTTTAAACTCCAAGCTGATCCTTTTGTCGGCCAGTTAACTTTCTTCCGTGTTTATTCAGGCACGCTTGAAGCCGGCTCTTATGTTTATAATCCACGCACCCGAAATCGCGAACGCATCGGTCGTATTTTGCGAATGCACGCCAACGAGCGCGAAGAAATAAAAAAAGTTTATGCCGGTGAAATTGCGGCGGCGGTTGGCCTTAAAGATACAATTACTTCTGATACGCTTTGCGATGAAGCAGAGCCAATTATGTTGGAACGTATCGTTTTCCCAGAACCGGTTATTTCTATGAGAATCGAACCGAAGACGAAAGCCGACCAGGAAAAAATGGGTATGGCGCTTAATCGACTTGCTCAAGAAGATCCGACTTTTAGAATTACAACTGATTCGGAAACACTCGAAACAATCATTTGGGGCATGGGCGAATTGCACTTGGAAATTATCGTTGATCGCATGAAGCGAGAATTTTCTGTCGAGACAAACGTCGGCAAGCCTCAAGTGGCTTATCGCGAAACTATTATTGGCAATTCCGAAGTCGAAGGTAAATATATTCGCCAGACTGGCGGTCGTGGTCAATATGGTCACGTTGTTATTAAAGTTAAACCGATTGATAAAACTATTGCGAAAGAAGATCTACCGAGAAATGTTAAGCGTTCCGAAAGTTTCGAATTTATAAACAGTCTCAAAGGTGGCGCAATTCCGCAAGAATTTGTCCCGGCTTGTGAAAAAGGCTTCAAGGAAGGACTTGAGCGTGGTGTTGTTGCCGGTTTTAGATTGGTTGATGTGTCAGTTGAACTTTTTGATGGTAGTTATCACGATGTCGACTCTTCCGAAATGGCTTTCAAAATCGCCGCTTCCATGGCGGTCCAAGATGCCGCTAAAAAAGCCAAGCCGGTACTGCTTGAGCCGATGATGAAGGTGGAAGTTATTGTGCCGGAGAAATTTATGGGCGATGTGACCGGGAACTTAAATTCCAAGCGCGGCATGATCGAAGGTTTTGAAGACAGAGGCATGAGCAAAGCGATCAAAGCCGTGGTACCGCTTTCGGAAATGTTCGGCTACACAACAGAACTTCGTTCTATGACGGAAGGCCGCGGCAATCTAAATATGGAATTCTTGCGTTATGACGTCGTGCCGCCTAACGTTGCTGAAAAAATTGTGGCAAGTAGAAAATAAGCAAGAAATTACTATTTTTCCTTATTTTAGTGTAAACTATAATCATATAGGTTTTTATTATTTAATTTAAACAATTTTTTATGGAAAAAAATATAAAACGTTTTGTTTTTCTCGCCGCTGTAGTTTTTATTGGCTTTTTAATTATCCAAGGAAGTCAATCAAAAGGCTTTTTTGAAAAAAATATAGCCAACAGAAAATCGGCAGATCTCGATAGCGTTCTAGGATGTATGGATTCTTGTCGAGGAATGCTCGATGGTTTAAATGGAATGAATCCAGAGCGAGAATCTCGAAATTATTTAAAACAAGTTGCGAAACTTAAAGATAAATCTGAGCAGTGTCTTGCAATGAATGACTTGGCCGGAAATCCAATACCTCAAAATGATATTTTGTCGGCCTGTGGTCAGCCTGTAGAGAGTGAACAAGCTCGACTTTTTGTGGATTTTGATGAAACAAGTATAAGTTCCGGAGAAGGTTGGTTGCCGATCATTGGAATGTTTGGCGCTACCCAAATTATTAATTGTTCCACTGTCTTAGACAACCTTCCTCCAGAATGTGAGAGCGATATCGAATGTATTATCAGTCAGTGGCCGGATGAATGTGAAGCAACATTGCCGTTAGGATCGGAAGTGACTGTAGATGCTTCTATGGTAAGTCCTGATATTCAATGGTTAATCTTTGAAACGGATTCTTTAACAAGCACACCGGAAGGATCTGGTTCTACCGATCAGCCGCTTTCACTTACGCTTGATAAACTTTTCACTTTTGTGAGACTGAGACTGCATGATCTTACTCCTGAACCATTGCCGGGTTGTACATCTGATGCTCAATGCAAGACCGGAAGTGTTTGTGTAAATGGCACTTGTGTTCCTGCCGGTTCTTAGTCATTTATTAGTTTTGTAGTTGTTTTTGAAAATAAAAAAACCGAGTTATGAGCTCGGTTTTTCGTTGCGTTTTTTCGCAGATTGGTCCTTGTTTGGGAAATAGTTGCAGTCAAGAATACACTTCTGGTCCAATTTTACATTTTTCGGTTTTGGGCTAACATCTAATTCAACATGACGCGGCAAACCTTTCTTTGTAAGTTCGGAAAACCTTTCTTTGTCAAAATTAATTTTTAAATCATACTTGCCATCGTTATCGGTGTCTGCATTGATGGTGTAACCAGAAATAAAAACTTTTTTAAAAAAAGGCAGAGGCAGAGCATAAATAGTGTCTATGACTTCAAAAGCATAAATGGTTTTGAAGTCTTTGCCGCTACAAGATTTTTTCTCAAAAAGCGATAGTCCGCGGTATTTACAGCCAACGGTTGTTAAAAAACAGCCGATAATTATTGAAAAGAACAGCGTTTTCATAAAAGAGGATTTTGGTTAGTATTTTATGAGTTATTCTCATAATACAAGATTTGTTTTAATATGTCAAGTTTCTGTAAAAATCACTTTACAATTTTTAAGTCCTTTGCTACCATAAGTAAGCAATTTTGCGCTTTTTTTATTAGTCATTTATAAAGCGAAGGAATAGACTTTTCAAAAGCGTATTCCAAGCTATATTATTAATTTAATTTTTTGATAAAAACATGGCAGAAACATTTAAAAGAGATAAACCACACATAAACGTTGGTACAATTGGTCACGTCGACCACGGCAAGACAACGCTCACCGCCGGCATCCTTCATGTCCTTGATATGGCAAAAGACAAGGGTTATGGCGCTCGCGTTGAAAATGTCGACAATATTGACAGCGCGCCAGAAGAAAAGGCTCGCGGTATTACTATTGCGCTTCACCATTCCGAGTATTGGACACCGGCTCGCCACTACGCTCACATCGATGCGCCTGGTCACGCTGACTATATTAAAAACATGATCACCGGTGCCGCTCAAATGGACGGCGCGATTATCGTCGTTGCGGCAACTGATGGCGTTATGCCTCAGACTCGCGAACACATCCTCTTGGCTCGCCAAGTTGGTGTTCCGAAAATTATCGTCTTCTTAAATAAGTGCGATATGGTTCCGGATAAAGAATTGATTGATCTTGTTGAAGAAGAAGTCCGAGAATTGCTTACTAAATACAATTTTGATGGCAAGAACGCTCCGGTTATTCGCGGTTCCGGTCTTAAAGCCCTTGAATCAAAATCAGTTGATGATGAATGGGCAAAGAAAGTTTTGGAACTCGTTGATACGCTCGATACTTATCTTCCGATTCCAGAGCGCGATAAAGAAAAGCCGTTCTTAATGCCGATTGAAGACATCTTCTCAATCGAAGGTCGCGGCACAGTTACAACCGGTAAAATTGAAAGAGGCCAGCTCAAACTCGGCGAAGAAATTGAAATTGTCGGTATCAAACCAACAGTTAAGACAACTGTTACAGGTATTGAAATGTTTAATAAATCGCTCGATTATGGCGAAGCTGGTGACAATGCTGGTATTTTGCTCCGCGGTATCAAGAAAGAAGATATTACTCGTGGCCAAGTTTTGGCAAAAACGGGCTCGGTTACCCCGCACACTGAATTTGAAGCTGAAATTTACATTTTGAAGAAAGAGGAAGGCGGTCGTCATACTCCATTCTTTGCTGGTTATAAGCCGCAATTCTTCATTAGAACAGCCGATGTTACTGGAGAAGTAACACTACCGGCCGGTGCAGAAATGGTTATGCCGGGCGATACTGCCAATCTTAAAGTTAAACTTATTGTACCGGTTGCGCTAGAAGATAAGCAAAGATTTGCTTTGCGCGAAGGTGGCAAGACTGTCGGTGCCGGTGTTGTTACTAAAATTACTGTTTAATAAAAATTAATTAATATAAGAACATGGCCGAAGTGAAAAAAATAACGAAAAAAGTTTCTGCAAAAGCTAAACCAAAAGTGACGGCTGCTAAAGCTGTCAAAAAGGAAACAGCAGCGGCCTCACTTCGGCTTCGTGTTCGAGCTTACGACAACAAAATTCTTGACGCTTCCGTCAAGCAAATTATCGATACCGCAATTCGGCACGACGCAAAAGTCGTTGGTCCCGTACCGCTACCAACTGAAATTAAAAAGTATACCGTCA
>MFTL01000028.1:0-1079 GCA_001786825.1 Candidatus Nomurabacteria bacterium RIFCSPHIGHO2_01_FULL_39_9 | reverse complement strand
CTTTCATCTACAAAAATTCTCGCGAACAATTTGAAATTCGGCTTCACAAGCGCTTGATTGATATTTTAAACCCAGGCGCAAAAACAGTGGAAGCACTGACTAATCTTGCGCTGCCAAGTGGCGTTGATGTGGACGTTAAAATGAACTAACATGAAAAATTTTGCCTTAGGCACCAAAAAACAAATGCTGTCTTTTTTCACGTCTGACGGGGTGGTTATTCCAGCTACCGTTATTGAAATAAAACCTTTGAAAATAGTTGAACTGCGGACAGAGGAAAAGAATGGCTACAATGCGATTGTTGCTGGGCTCGGCAGTCAGAGAAAAGAATTTAAAATGTCGGTTGATGAATTAAAAGATTTGAAAGTCGGCGATGAAATTGCAATCAAATTAGCCGCCGGTGACAAAATTAAAGTAACCGGTATTTCAAAAGGCAAAGGCTTTCGCGGTGTCGTGAAGCGCCACGGCTTCGGTGGCGGCCGCCGCACGCACGGTCAGAAACACTCTGAAAATGAGCCGGGTTCAATTGGCGGTGGTTTGCGTACAAGAGTTCCGAAAGGCATGCGTATGGCTGGCCGAATGGGCGGTGACACAATTGCGGTTCGAAATTTGAAAATTCTTGAAGTGTTGCCAGAGGCGCTTCTTATTTCTGGTGCAGTGCCGGGCAATCGCGGAACAGTCCTTAAAATTGAAGCTTTGTAACAAATTTAATATATTTATCATGCAAAGAGATGTTTATAATTTGAGCGGTAAGTCAGTTAAGAAGGTTGATCTGCCAATCGAGATTTTTGGCCAGAAATGGAACGCTGATTTAGTGCATCAAGTTGCTACAAGCATGCTTTCCAATCGTCGCGCCAGTCTTGCGAAAGTCAAAGGTCGCGGCGAAGTTCGCGGCGGCGGCAAGAAACCTTGGCAGCAAAAAGGCACTGGTCGGGCGCGTCATGGCTCGATCCGTTCCCCGCTTTGGAAGGGCGGCGGTACTACTCATGGTCCGACAACAGAAAAAAGTTATAAAAAAGCAATTAATGCAAAAATGAAAAACAAAGCCTTTATTACTGCTTTGTCGAAAAAGCTTCATGACG
>MFTL01000027.1:19244-25739 GCA_001786825.1 Candidatus Nomurabacteria bacterium RIFCSPHIGHO2_01_FULL_39_9 | reverse complement strand
ACGCCCATCGAAGCTGAAAGAAAAACAAAAACGCCGATCACAGCCAGCGTTATTATGATACCTAAAAAAACTCGATCAACGCTTTGACGCTTCATATGCTTTTATTATGTCTTTATGGACTTTTTCAATAGATTGTTCACCATCAACCACCCGAACAATAAATTTATTATCTTTAAAATATTTTATGACCGGCTTAGTGTCTTTGAGAAAAACATCATAGCGCTTAGCGATCATTTTAGGCTTATCCAAAGAACGACTGACGATCTTTGAACCATCCCAAGGACATTTTTTGACATTCTTAAATTCTTTTAAAACAAACGGGATTGGATGGCGATTGGCAACGCAAATTTTTCTGACGCTATTTCTTCTGACCGATTCTCTTTTTGTCAGCTTAATATAAAAAACAAAAATATTTTTTTTACCAAAACATTGTTCTAAAATCGGTATATCAATTTTCGCTTCAGCAAGCATTCGCGGTGAACCGGAAAAAACAACGCCGAGCCCTTTTCGGCAAAGATTTCTAATTTCTTCTAAAACAACTTTGGCAACTATTGTCGGCGTAACAAGCTTCCCTGTATCATATAATTTTTTTGCTTCTTTTAATTCTTTTGTTTTTGGCTTTTTCAATTTACGCTCCAGAATTTTTGAAGTTTCAAAATGAACGACTTTAAAACGCTTCGCTAAAACCTCGGCTTGAGTTCCCTTCCCACTTCCCGGCGCACCAATTAAAACAAAAGCTTTTTTCATGATATAAATGCCTATGATACAAATGCAATAATTACTCCTAATATCGCAAAGACGACTGAAATAATCCAATACCTCATTGTAATCTTCGGGCGCGACCAACCAAGCGATTCCAGATGATGATGAAACGGTGCAACTCGAAAAACTTTTTTCTTAAAATATTTTTTAGAAATAATTTGGATAAAAGACGACAAGCTCGTAACGACGAGCATGATGCCGATAACAGGCAAAAGAAGCACTTGATCCGTCATAAAAGCAACAATTGGCAGTGAAAAAACAAGCGCCATCATACCGGTCTCGCCTAGATAAAATCTCGCCGGCGGAATGTTAAACCAAAGAAAAACTAAAAGCGCGCCTAAAATAGCGGCGCAGAATGCGGCCAGGTCGAGCTGGTTTTGAAAATAAGCAATGGCGCCAAAAGCGGCGAAAGTAGTTGCCATAACACCGCCAGCTAGCCCATCAATGCCATCGATCACGCCGGAAGAAAAAGTCCCAAGAAAAACTAAAATAAATAAAGGCACGATCCAGAAAGAAAGATCCCAATCACCATTGAAAGGAATATGAATACTTGAGACACCTAATTTATTATAAAACCAAAGTCCCGCAATTAAACCAACAACGGAAACAATAACAACCATCAAGCGTCGTGGAAAACCATTTCTAAATATTCCTTTTTTGATATAGATAGTTAAAAGATCATCAGCCAAGCCAATGAACGCGCCAGTAAATAATGCAAAAATCGGCAGCCAAGTTTGACTGCGTGACAAGAAATCAAGTTTGATAGTAATGATATGAGGAAATATTTTAGAAATTAGATAAATGATTAAGGTAGTTGCTAATACTGAAAACCAAAAAATTATTCCGCCGGGTCTTGGAGTTTTGACTTCTTCTTCAGCATTATGAAGTTTTTTATAATTCTCTGAAATTTCTTCACTAGCCGGCAGATCAGTATCTTCTTTACGAGATGTTTTTTTCCAAAGTTTGTATTTGTAGAAAAAATGTGTGAAAAAAGGTGTTGCAAAAATACCAATTAAAAAGGCAATAATAGCGGGCAGAAATACTTTAATTAAATTAGCAGGCATGCTAACATTATAACACAATTTCAATTTGGCCCTATCGTCTAGCCTGGTCTAGGACACAAGCTTCTCAAGCTTGGAACTCGGGTTCAAATCCCGATGGGGTCATCCAACCACTTCCACTTTCTTAACCTCTTCCATCTTTTTACGCTGAATATCACTTATAGTATTCCTAACATCTTCCGGTCTCGCAACATTTCTAATCACGAATTCCCTTGTCGCGCCGGCTGATTCGACGTAAACATTGCCAATACCAAGCAAAGAATTAATAAAACCTAAAACTTCCATTTTTATGTCTTGAATATTTTCAAGCCGGAGTTCAGCAATATCGCGTCGAAATAAACTTTTCTGTTCAACATCAATAATTCTTTTATTTGTCAAAATCCAAGTATCAAGAAAATAATTGGTGCCGACAATAAGAATCGCGAAGAAAATAAAATCAAGCCAAACGATATACAAAATATCTAAAAGGCCTTTTACTTGTTCGAGCCAAACGAGCCATTCTTTTGGTAGAAAAGAAATTAACAAGGGAATAAAGGCAAGCGCGATTAAAAACACAAAATCAATCAAAAAAGAAAACCAATGCTTTCTGAAAATTTTGACAATCTCTTCCCCTTCTTCAAGACGAACCGCGCCTCTTGCCCTGTATTTTCCCCAGTGATATAAAAGAATTAAAGCAATAACAATGCTAAACACAATCGCAATAAGAATTATTCCGCCTAAAAATATTTTATTATTTAGAAATAAAATTATTTGATTAATATCGGGAATATTCTCTGGTAAAATCATGTAGAATATTATACTATAAAATTAAAAGAAGGGCCTGTAGTATAGTGGTAACACGCGTCCATGGCATGGACGAGTCGGGGGTCCGATTCCCCCCAGGTCCATAAATAAAAGCGCGTATGGTTTAGTGGTAGAATGCTTGCTTCCCAAGCAAGAGACGGGAGTTCGATTCTCCCTACGCGCATCATAAACTTATCTAAATAAACCTTTCAAAAACTTCCAAAAACCTGATTCTGATCCAATAGCATTAGCGGGCTGATTTTTATCTTCCACAATTATCACTTCCCCTTCACCCGGTTTTTTAAAAGAAAATTTTTCTCTGATCAATTCTTCTTGACCGATTTCTGTCAAAAGTTTATCTTGTTTTTCCCCAATATTTTCCATTCGCTCTTTGATTCGTTTTAATTCTTCCGCAGCAATCCTTTTATTTTGTTTCGATTCTTGTTTCTTTTTAACCAAACTTGGCAGACCAATTACAATGACAACCGTAAAGAAAAGGAGAATTAACGCAAAAAACCACGAATAGAAAACTCTTTCCTTGTTTCTTTTGAGCCCGAGCATATTATAATCTTAACAAAAATTTAGAAATAAGCTATGATTCTCATCATGATATTTGGAAAGAAAAATCAAAAAAGAATGCGAGCTATTTGGATTGTTATATCAATCCTAGTCGTTGTCAGCATGATCTTGCTCTACACCCCTATTTTTCAATAGAACTTACTTTTTCATCATCGCAATAAACACATCTTGCGGGATATTTACCTTGCCTAAGGCTTGCATTTTCTTCTTGCCTTTTTTCTGCTTTTGCCAGAGCTTCATTTTGCGCGTTCTGTCGCCACCATAAAGGTAGCCGGTAACGTCTTTTTTAAGTGCCGGCAGTGTTCTTGAAGAAATAATCCGACCAAGGCCATGAGCTTGGATTTTTACAGAAAACCATTGCCGAGGCAATATGTCATATAGTTTCTCCACTGATTTTTTCGCTTCATCTTCAATTCTTCTGCGAGAAATTATTTTCGAAAAAGCCGGCATTAGCTCTTCGGCAACAAACAAATCAAGCCGAGCAACATCGGCGAGCCGCGAATCGATAATTTCATAAGAGAGTGACGCGTAACCGGAAGAAACGCTTTTCAAATCATCGAAGAAATTTCTCATTAATTCGCGAAGCGGCATTTCAAGATTGATTGCCATTCTATCGCCACTCCAATTTTCAGTCTCGCCAACGACAGCTTCGTGGTCATAAAGCAGTTCCCAGAGATTATCCAAATATTGACGCGGCACTATAATTTTTAATTTCACCCAAGGCTCTTTAATTTCCTTAATCAAGCCTTCTGCCGGAAAAGCGGCCGGCGTGTAAATGATAGAAGTTTTGTCATTTTTATCGGTGACTTCATAAGCAATCGAGGGTGTGGTGATAATAAGACTTAAATTAAATTCTCTTTTTAATCTTTCAGAAATAATTTCCAAATGAAGCATGCCAAGAAAACCAGTCCGAAAACCGCGGCCAATAAGCCCGGAAGTCTCTTCTTCAAAAGTAAAAGCAGGGTCGGTCAAGTGAAGCCGGCCGAGCGCCATTTTAAGAATTGGAAAATCATCTTGGCTCTCTGGGTAAACAGAAGCCCAAACAACCGGGCGAGGTGTGCCGTAACCAGAGAGTGGCGGCATGCGACTACCCTCCCGGCTAATCGTATCGCCAATCAAGGCAAATCCGGTATTTTTAATGCCAGTAACAACATAACCAATCTCACCTGTCTTTAAATACTCAACTTCTAATTTGCCCGGCTTAAAAACTCCAGTCTCAAGCGCTGTGAATTTTTCGTTTGACGCTCTGAAAATTAATTTATCGCCTTTTCTAATCGTGCCATCGGTAACTCTAATATAGACAATCACGCCGCGATGTTCGGAATATTCAAAATCGAAAACTAAAGAGCGCGAATCACTTTCAGTTAACTCGCCTTTCGGTGGCGGAATTCTTTCTATAATTTTCTCTACAAGAAGAGGAACGCCGGCGCCAGTCCTACCAGAAACTTCTAAAACTTCTTCCGGTTTGCAATTTAAAAGTTTTACAATTTCTTCTCTGACGTCAAAAACATTAGCAAGTGGCGAATCTATTTTTGAAATAACTGGCAAAATCACAAGATTGGCTTCTTGCGCCCAATTTAAAACTGTCAGCGTTTGCGCTTGAACGCCTTGAGTCGCGTCAACTAAAAGAATCGCGCCCTCAACGGCCGCAATGGCTCGAGAAACTTCGTAGGAGAAATCAATATGGCCGGGTGTATCAATTAAATTTAAAATATGATTTTTGTATTCCATTCTGACCGGCTGCATTTTTATCGTTATTCCTCGCTCTCTTTCAAGCTCCATTTGATCAAGCACCTGATCCTTCATTTTGCGTTTTTCAATGGTTTTGGTAACTTCAAGCAGCCGATCAGCCAGTGTGGACTTGCCGTGGTCAATATGAGCGATAATACCGAAGTTTCTTATATTCCCTAACATTGTAAATTATATTACAATAAATATCATGAAATTGCACCGTTTTATAACATCAATTGATTTGAATAAAAAGCACATTGGACTTGATCAAAAAGACCTTGTTCACCAAATTAGAAATGTTCTCAAACTAAAAGTTGGCGAGTTTTTCATCTTAGGCAACGGAGAAGAATTAGAAACTATTGCGAGAATTGAAAGTTTTGAGAAAAATAAAATTAATCTTTCTCTTGGCGAAGTAATGCAAAATAAAAATGAACCGAAAGTCAAAAGCCACCTTTTTTGTTCCGTACTTAAAAAAGAAAATTTTGAATGGGTTGTGGAAAAAGCAACCGAAATCGGGATTTCTTCAATCACGCCAATCATTGCGACAAGAACAGTTAAAACCAATTTAAGCCACGAACGACTTCTAAAAATTACTAAAGAAGCTGCCGAACAATCTGGCCGTGGCATTATCCCAAAAATTAATGAAATTATACCTTTGAAAGATGCCATTATTGAAGCGCAAAAACTCGAACATGTTATTGTCTTTGATCTGCGCGGCAAGCAAATTGAAATAAAAGATGGAATTAAAGAGATTGCCGGATTTATCGGCCCGGAAGGCGGCTTTGATGACGAGGAACTTTTGTTATTTCAGGGAGAAGGTTTTAAAATTATAAATTTAGGGCCACTGACGATGCGCGGCGAGACAAGCGCCGCAATTGCGAGTTATTTAATTACATATCCGAAATAATCAACCATTATTTATTCTGAATCACCAGATGGTCTTTCTGTGCAAACAAGTTTTACTTGCCACTTGCTTTCAATACATTTAGGCCCATCATAGCGGCAGCCAATCGGTGGCGCAGGAATTTGAGGCAAAGCGCCACAATTTATTCTGTCATCACCTCTCGATTGGTTTGAATCATTATCGAGCTCGTCAATCTTTTCAATATCATCTAAATCATCCAGGTCTTCTAAATCGCTAAGATCATCGATGTCTTCAACATCCTCAAGCTCATCGAGATCTTCAATATCAATATCATCAAGATCGTCAAAATCATCAAACGACTGATCTAAAATATCAAATTCTTCCTTAAATTCTTCAGCGTCATGTTTTTCTTCAATTTCTTTAAATAAAGTTTTATGCTTCTCGATAAGGTCATCAAATTTATTTAAAAGTTTTTCTACGTTTGGATTTTCAGAACTTTCTTTCAGTGATTCAAAACGCAATTTAAGATTTTCGTGAACTGACACATAATTTTCAACTGCCTTAGTAATCGCTTGTGAATCTGCCGGTTTCAATTTTTCTACCTCTAAAGCTTCAGCTGCTTTTTCATTGGCAATTTTCAATTCAAGTTCAGCTTTTTTTATAGAATTAAAAGTAAATATTCTTTCAAGACCGCGACCCCATTCCTTTAAGAAA
>MFTL01000027.1:16332-19154 GCA_001786825.1 Candidatus Nomurabacteria bacterium RIFCSPHIGHO2_01_FULL_39_9 | reverse complement strand
ATAAAGCCCATTAAAAAAACAATTAAAAATTTTTTACGCATATAAATATTAAAGCTCATTAATTATGTTAATAAAACCACACTATATATAATATAAAAATTATTCAGAGATCACAACTTTAGTTTTCCAGAACTTAGTTTTTAAAATAGTGATAATATTTTTCAGTTCTTGGTTGCCTAAAAAGAAAAGCATTGACACGCCAGCTAAAATAGCCAGAATACCGGCAAAAAATCCTTGAGCAAAAATGCCTGCCAGCGTATTTAAATTGAAAATCTTGCCAAAAATTACCAAAAATAAATATGCAACAACGCCGGCAATGAAAGCCGCCACGGCACTTTGCGAAAAAGTTCGAAATAGGCCAAGCCCGGGCACATTGAAATCGCGTTTAAGAAATAACCAAAGTAAAAGACAATTTATAATCGTTCCAATTGAATAAGCCAGTGGTAATGTCAAAATCAAAGTATTAGACAGGTCACCGACTCTCAAAAGAGCTTTAATAAAAATTATGACTTCACTATTTTTGAGCAATTTTACAAAAGCAAAAGCAAAAACAACCGTTATAAACGCTGAAATCAGATTAATTAAAAATGGGCGAAAAGTTCGTTGCCCAGCATAAAAAGCGCGAGTAAAGAGCAAAACTAAGCTGTGGGCCGTTATCGAAAGCGCAAAAAGCGCCAAAGCCGCGGCTGTCAGTCTGGTATCATCCCAACTAAAAAGACCAGCGCCTAAAATAACGCGAACAATTTGCGCGCGCAGTATGATAAATAAAACTAAAGCCGGCAATGACCAAAAAATAATCTGCCGACCGGCCAAAGAAAGTTCATGGAAAAATTTTTCTTTTTCGTTAATCAAAATAGTCAGCGTTGGGAAAGCGGCCGTTGAATAAGAAATTCCAATTAAAGTTAACGGGACAGTTTTCAAATTTAGCGCGAGGTTAAAAATAGAGATCGAGCCAGCGCTCATTTTTGATGCAAAAGCCAAAAGAATAATAAGGGTAATGCTGTTTAAAGCGAGTCCTAAAGTTCGAGGCAATGAAATCATGACAACCTGCTTTATCTCCAGCCAATTTATATCAAAAGTAATCCTTGGTCGGAAATTTAATTTATAAATAATTGGTATTTGAATTGCAAAATGAAGCAAGGCGCCCAAAATAACGCCAATCGCAAGCCCGTTTATCCCAAGCATTTTATAAAACCAAACAACACCGAGCAAAATTCCGAAATTATAAAATACCGGTGAGAGCGAATAAACAAAAAACTTTTTAAAAAGTTGCGTTATCGAGCCGAACATTGTCGAGAGCCCGAGAAAAATCGGAGATAGAAGCATTATTCGGCTTAAATCTAAAGTCATTTTTTGCGCCTCGCTATCAAAACCAGGCACAATTAATTTCACTAAAACCGGCATAATAAAAAACGTAATAATAGAAGTTAAAATAAGTAATCCTGAAAAAACTGAAAAAATATTATTAAAAAAACGATTAGCTTCTTCTTTAGCATTAATTTTGTCAGCTAAAAAAGGCAGTAAGACCATTACCGATGAAAGCGAAGCGACAGAAATAAAAATAAAATCCGGTATTTTAAAGGCCGCGTAATAAACATCAAGCGTTGTCCCGGGGCCAATGATGGAAGCCAACGCCCGATCGCGAATTAGGCCTAAAATCTGGGCTAAAAACGCAAAAATCGCCAAGAGTATCGCCGCTTGATTAATTCCGTCTTGACCTTTATTTAAAAAATTTAATACTCTTTTGACCATTAATTAACAATATTAACCAATTTATTTTTAACATAAATAATTTTTTTAACAGGAGTGCCAAGCCACTTTTTTATTGCTTCCCTTTCTAAAGAAATTTTTTTAATTTCTTCCTCACTTAAATCAGAAGCGACTTTTACCTCATCTCGGACGCGACCATTAACTTGAATAGCGATCGTCATGGTTTCATCAATTATAAGCTTTGGGTCATATTCGGGCCAATCGGATAGGTGAATTGATTTCTTTTCACCTAAAGCAACCCATATTTCTTCAGTCATGTGCGATGCAAAAGGCGCTAAAATTTTCAAAAATAATTTAAAATCTTCAGTCGAGACCTGATTGCTTTTTTCAAGTTCATTGATACAGATCATCATGGCCGAAATCGCAGTGTTGAAGCTAAAATTGTTTATGCTTTCTGTCACTTTTTTTATGGTTTTATGGATTATTTTTTTATTTTCTAATGAGCTCAAACCTTGTCCGATATTAGACGCCAAACGCCAGACTTTCTCCAAAAATCTTCTAGAACCAATAATACTTTCAGTTGACCACGCAATCGAATCCGTAAATGGTCCCATAAACATTTCATACACACGAAGCGTGTCGGCGCCATAAGTTTTAACAATATCGTCTGGATTGACTACATTGCCCCAGCGCTTCGACATTCTTCTGCCGTCGGAAGCAATTATCATTCCTTGATTATGAAGTTCTTTGAATGGTTCTTCCGTGTTTACTACAGCGATGTCTTTTAAAAATTTATGCCAAAAACGCGCATATAATAAATGTCCGGTTGCATGCTCAACTCCGCCAACATAAGTATCAACAGCATTCCAATACTCAAGCTCTTTTTGTGACACTAATTCCTTTTTATTCTTTGGATCCATGTAACGGAGGAAATACCAAGAACTTCCCGCCCAGCCCGGCATTGTGTTGGTCTCAAAACCTTTGGCCGCCCATGATTTAACTCCGGCTAAAGGCCCTTCAGCTCGACCTGTCGGTTCATAGGATTTAACGTTTGGCAATTTAAGCGGGAGTTTTTTTACTTCATGAATAATTCCCTTTTCATTTCGCCAAAG
>MFTL01000027.1:10759-16326 GCA_001786825.1 Candidatus Nomurabacteria bacterium RIFCSPHIGHO2_01_FULL_39_9 | reverse complement strand
GATCGCATCGCGCATTTTGTATTTGGTGACGATTTTCCCGCCGACAAATTCGGTGATTTTTTTATTAGCTTCTTCTGAGGTGAGACCTTCAAATTTTCCAGAATTTATTATAATTCCTGGACCAGTAAAGGATTCTTGATTAAATAATTGCCTCCATGCAATTTTTTGATTTTCAACATTAATAAAATTTTCTACATCCTTTTCCGGTATCCAAACAGCAGTATGTTGGTCTTTCTCCTTTTTACTAATCTCATCAAGTTCTTCGTTTATTAATTCAAAAAGAAAAAACTTAAAATGAGCTTTCACATTGGAATCTTTGTGTGGTCTATAAAATTCAGAAAAAATCGAACCGGCAAACTGTTTAATAAATTTGAGATTCTTATACCCTGTTTCTTCTAAAGTCTCTCTTTGTGCGGCGATAATAGGATCATCACCATCTATTCCACCAGTAGGAAAAGACTGCCATGGGGTTGTATGCCACTTAAGACATAAATAAGTATTATCTTTTGGGTTTTTAACCACGGCAACCGACACATCTCTTTCTTCTGTTTTTTTATCTATGTTAGGATTATCTTTAATAGAAATAGCAACAACTTGTTTAATCGACAATCCATACTTCTTTGCAAACTCAAAATCCCTTTCATCATGCGCCGGCACCGCCATCACCGCGCCCGTGCCATAATCAGCCAAAACATAATCAGAAATCCAAACCGGTACTTCTTCCCCATTGACCGGATTAATCGCTCTCACACCTTTCAATTCAACACCAGTTTTTTCTTTCTCCGCATTCGTTCTTTCTTCTGCTGTTTTGTGTTTTGCTTTGTTAATATATTCTTCAATTTCCTTGATGTTTTCAATTTTTAATTTTTTCACAAGGTCATGCTCTGGCGAGAGCACCATATAAGTACAGCCAAAAAGCGTATCCGCGCGCGTCGTAAAAATTTTTATCTTTTCATCAGAATCTTTTATATTAAAATCAATTTCACTTCCCTCGCTTTGTCCAATCCAATTCTTCTGTATTTCTTTCAAGTGCGGCGACCACTTTAATTCTTCGAGTCCTTCAAGCAACCGATCAGCATAAGCGGTAATTCTCAAAAACCATTGCTTGATGCGTATTTTTTCAACTGGATAATTACCACGCTCCGATACCGGATGGCCATCCGGCCCATCTACAATTTCATCATTCGCAAGCACTGTGCCGAGTTTTTGGCACCAATTAACTTCACTCTCGCCCTCATAAGCCAATCGATAATTCATCAGAATATTTTGCTTTTCTAATTCTGAATAATTTTTCCAATTTTTGTCTTCCTTTTCAAATTTTTTAATTAGCTCTGAAATCGGCTCCGCTTTTTTTAATTTTTCATCATAATAATGATTATAGAGTTTTAAAAATATCCACTGCGTCCATTTGTAATATTCCGGATCGGTGGTATTCACTTTTCTAGACCAGTCATAAGAAAGCCCGATAATGGATAGTTGCTTTTCAAAAGTCGCAACATTTTTTTCAACTGCTTTCCTTGGATGAATTTTGTGTTCAATGGCATATTGTTCAGCTGGTAAACCAAAAGCGTCATAACCCATAGGATGAAGCACGTTGTAGCCCTGCATGCGCTTCATGCGAGCGTAAACATCGCTTCCTATATAACCCCTGGGATGGCCGACATGAAGCCCAGCGCCCGATGGATAGGGGAACATGTCTAAAACGTAGAAAGATTTTAGTTTTTTACTTTTTGCTTGTTTAGAATCTAGGGTTTTATAGACCTTCTTTTTATCCCATTCCTTCTGCCATTTCTTTTCAATTTTTAGGTGGTTGTATTCTTTCATTTATGAATAAAGAATAGCAAATTTATAGCCTTTCATCAATTTATTGAAAATCAAAAACCCGCCGAGGCGGGTTTTTGAAATAAAATACCAGATTTAATACTTCATATTAAATAGATATAATTTTTATTAAACAGGATCACCACCGCCACCGCCACAATTATAGCCACCCGGTGGTACTACAATCCCTTCCTGAATACCACAACAATAGAGTGCCCGAAAAACATTTGGTGCCGTTCCTTTGTCTCTTGCAAGATAGCTTTGTATGCATTGACCGATCTCAGCATCTGCCCCACTTGTCGCCGGTTTCGAAGCAAACCAAACAACACCAACGACTACTGCACCAATGATAATACCGAGGATTAAAGTTCCCCAATTCATTTTATTCTCTGGCATAATAAGTTTTAAATAATTTAATTATTAACAATAAATTAAGCTTAATTTACGAGCTTCGACTGCTCGTATCTTTATTATCTCAAATGACTGCCCCCCCGCAAGTAGTTATTGTGGAAAACTATCTAAGTTTCTCAAAAGGCGGATAGCGTTCCGGATCAATAGTTCTTTCAAAGCAAGTCCGTCCAGCTTCATGGTCCCAAGATTCATTTACACCATCCGGTCCCGGATAAGGATAAGACATCATTGCTACATCTTCCCCCTTCATCATAGTCAGTGGCCTTATATCACCACCGCCGTATTCTCGCCAGCCTTTTGGAATCGGTAATGAAAAAGTGCCACAAAGTTCAAATTTCAATTTCTCAATTTTCCTATATTCATAATTAATTCCCTTCTCAAATTCCGGATCTACTGGCAAAGAAAACCCAGAAAGCGGATCTTTAAGGTCTTTAAAAGACTCTGGTAATTTTTGTTTTTGCTGCCAATAATTAATCACTTGCCATTGAACGTTTTGAAGATCTTGAATGCGGCGATCGTCTAGTCGGAGCAATCTTTGTTTGGCTGGACTGCCCATAATTATAAAGCTAAAAATAATTGCTAACAGAACAAGAATAGTGGCATCCGTACCAAAAGCAAGACCGGTTGATACTTTCATTATTTTATCTTTGCCTTTAAGTTCGTACATGTAATAAAGGCCAACCAAGAGGGCGACAATGAGCGCAATGATAACTTTCAAAATAAAGCGAGTGGTTATTTCTCCAGCGATAAAATATTTAACTAGCGTGACAAGGTCGACAATTATTACGACGCTCGACAAGAAAAGAACCAAATACATCATCCATTTACGGATAATCTCATCAATCGATCCCATCTCTTTTTTCGATTCTTTTTTCCAGAAATAGGAAAGAATAAGAAAAATAGGAAAAACAATTATAAGAGCGGCTAGCGCCGAACGGATATTTTCAAAGTCATAAGTATGATAACCGTACTCGTAACTCGCGTTTAAAACATCCGGAAACTTCTTGTTTAAAGTTTCAAAAACAAGATTAAGGAAAGAAACGACCGAGGCAATGAGAGAGACTAAAACACCTAAAGAAAGAAAGAAATATTTTGGACTTAGTTTTGGTGACATAATTGTTATAAATTAGCTATAATAAAACTATTATTGCATTAAAATACTAAAATTACAAATAACTTTTAGTTGAAAAACGATGCATCGGTAATTACTTCTCCATCTGCCCCAACTAAAACCAGATCAGTATTTTGATTAAACCCAAACATATTTAATGATGCAATTATTTCTCCACCTTTGAGTAAAATTGTATTCTTTGGAATTCTAAATATTTTACCATCGCTTTCCAATTTTAAATTAGAAAGATCAAGATCTTTTTTAGATTTGTTTACTAAAGTAAGCGAAGAATCATTTAAATTCAAATAAACTTTGATCTCCTTTGAAGTAATAATTTCCGGTTTTTTTATTGGTTTTATAACTAGATTAGTAGTGTTTGGAATAGATACGATACCACCGCCACCAACTCCACTACTACTATTAGTATTTGTATTGTTATTTATTGTATTATTTTCTGTTGTGTTATTTTCGGCCTCTCCTACCACTTTTATATTTTCCGCTTTGGGCGTGCCCGAGCTTGTAAACCAAGTTGTGCCATCCCATTGCATCGTTTCTTTTGTTTCATTATCACCAGCCGGCCAACCGTTTCTAAAATCAAAGCTTTGAATGATATTTCCGAGACTATCTTTCAAAATAAGCATTTCACCGCTATTTGATAAGCCGCCACTGCCAAATTGACCAACCTCATCAGCAATATTTTCTAATTCATTTTGATGGCTTGCGGTTGTTCTGGCTATAAGATAATAACCTTTTGCTTCAATTTTTTTAGTTAAAGAAATAATTAATTTATCATCACCATTGTAAATTCCCCAATTTGCCAAATCAGCTTCGTTTTCACAGTCACAATAAAGCTCTATCCATTCGCCATAAGCATTACCTGCTCCGCCGGTCCAATTAATTTCGTTTATAAAGACTTTTGGCGGTTCGCTATTTTCAATAATATCTTCTGTTTCTGTGTTTTCTGTATCTTCTGCGTTTTCGATATCTTCTTCATCTGTTATATCTTCTGTTGTTTCTTCAGAATCTATAATAATTTCTGTTCCTGGGGTTGGAGACTTAGCTTGAAAATTATTATCAGATAAACGATAAAGCGAATTTCCATCACCTTTCGCACCTAAATCAGAATTATAATTAAATTCATTAACAACATTTAAATTTTCATCTTTTAAAGCCAGTACTTCACCAGTATTCGACAAAGAGAAACTGCTATCAAAAATCGTTCCCGCAAAATTTGACCAATCAATTAAAAATTTTTCTGGGTCATCAGCAACAATACCTAAGCCGCCAGCAATAAGAATACTATTGCCTTGAAAAATTGATAAACCATGATTCGTTTCGTTTTCAAAAAATTTCCATTGACTAAAATCGACATCGCTTTCGCCAACATTTTTAACTTCAATCCATTCGCGGCCTGTGTCAGCGTCAGGTAGATCATACATAATTTCATTAATAATCACACTTCCAGTACCTTCGGCTTGGGCAAAGATAAATCGGAAGGGGAAAAACAAAAATGCAAAAATAATAAAAACAAAAATCTTCTTAAATAATTTATTTTCTTTTTTCGCTTCTCGAGCACCACGACTAGCTGTTGCTAGCCCCACTTTTAACTTTTTAGCTATATATCTTTGAGAATAATCTTGTAAAGTCAATTTAAAAATCTGCAACCGAGAAGCGATCTCTTGGTATTCCTTTGGGCTTAAAATTGATTTAAAGAATTTATTGAGTAGCTTTTTATCTCTTGAGACTTCAGTCAACGCGCTCAAAAATTCCTCTTTGGCTTTGTTGTTCTCCATGTTATGTACTAGCGTACTAGTACATTATAGTATAAATATAAAATTAGAAAAAATGATCCCTGTGGATAACTTAGAAAATCCTTAGTTTATAAGGCTATATCTTAAACTCAATCACGTCGCCGTCTTTAACAATGTATTCCTTACCCTCTAAACGAACGAAGCCTTTTGCCCGAGCACTGGCATACGAGCCAGCATCAATCAATTCTTTCCAATTTATAATTTCAGCTCGAATAAACTTATCTTTAAAATCAGTATGAATCGCCATGCCGGCAATTGGTGCCGTACTACCCTCTTTTATTGTCCAAGCCCTAGTCTCGTCTTCACAGGTTGTAAAATAACTCATAAGCCCCAAAAGCCTGTAAGCTTCTTTGATTAAATTATCAATTCCGCTATCTTCCGCGCCTAATTCCTTTCGAAATGTTTCTTTTTCT
>MFTL01000027.1:8575-10752 GCA_001786825.1 Candidatus Nomurabacteria bacterium RIFCSPHIGHO2_01_FULL_39_9 | reverse complement strand
CAAAGTCTTTCAGCTCGTCTTCGATCTTGGCATCCATAAAAACATAACCGGCGCCGGAATCTTCGATAAATTTTAAAAGCTCCTTGAATTTTTCTGGATTAGCTTTATCAAAATTTTCCGCCCCAGCGCGTCTGTTGAAGGCATATAAAATTGGTTTTAAAGAAAGCAGATTTAATTGTTTTATTTTAAATTTTTCTTCTTGGCTTAAATTAGCCTGACTTGCCATCTTCCCTTCTTCAAATATTTTTTCTAATTTTCTCAAAACCGCCTCCTCGGCAATCGCTTCTTTATCGCCGCGCTTCACTTCTTTTTGAACATTAGCGAGCCGTTTAGTAACTGTCTCCATGTCGGAGAGCACAAGCTCGAGATTGATCACGCCAATATCGCGCATTGGATCAATATCGCCATAAACGTGAATAATTTCTGTGCCCGAACTTTTTAAAGGAAAAAATCGAACAACTTCCAAAATCGCATCGGTTTCGCGGATGTTAGCTAGAAATTTATTGCCCAAGCCTTGCCCTTCGGCCGCGCCTTTAACAAGTCCGGCAATGTCCACGAATTCCATCGCGGCCGGAATAGTTTTTTTAGAATTTGAAAATTTACTAAGTATTTCTACGCGTAGGTCAGGTACAGCAACCACGCCAACTGACGGATCAATAGTGCAAAAAGGATAATTTTCTGCCGGCACATATTTTTTGGTTAGCGCATTAAATAATGTGCTTTTCCCTACGTTTGGCAGACCGACGATTCCGATTGAGAGTGACATAGAGAGAATACTAGCAGATTTTCGAAAAAAATAAATCACCATAAATTATCGGGCAGGTTTTTTGATATAAAAAAGCCGCCTTTTGAAGACGGCTACTGAAAAAATATATCCTTAAAAACTCTCTTTTGTCTTACTCCTTGCTTTGGAATTGTTTAATCGCATTGGTTCTTACCGCGTCATCAAAAAATTCTTTGGGCTTGATTATTCCGCAATTATCATCAGCCAACATAATCCTCAAAGGCAGGATACCGGCCGCTGGCACCGTTTGGCCATTTCCACCATCAACACCAATTTCCGAAGAAATGAAGTAAATAATTATTACATCTTCACCGCCCACTTGTTCCACCAGATGCGGTATCGCCTCTTTATTCGGCCAATTTTTGATTGGTCCAATCATAATGACTTCAAATTTTTCTGGTTTAAAAAATAAAGTTGCAATTTCAGTATTTATCGGAAAATGAAACTGCATTCCGGATAAATCAAAAGATTCTGATTCGCCAAACCATTGCAGAGACACTTCAACACCATCATTTTCTTTCCTGCGAAGTAAAGTTGGTTTGCCAACATTTTCTTTACAAATCTGATGCAGGGGCTGACCTTTCGACAAAGTGATTGTTTTTTCCATTGATTTAAAATTTTTAAATTGTGAGACAAAATTGATCCGAATAAAATTTATCACAAAATCATTAACAAGTCAAGGTAAAATTCGGGAGGAATTACTAGTTGACTTTTTATAGTAATTCATGCTATAATTTTGTTGTAAATAGTTCATTAAAATTCCGTTAATTCTTTAAATGTTTAACCTTTTAATTCGGAAACGCTATGTCATACAAACTAATATCCATAAAAGAAGTTGTCCGCAGGACCAAATTCGCTAATGAAAAAATGTTTCGCCAATTAGTGGCAGATTTATGCGAAGGAATTCTCCTTTCACATAAAATTACCGTTGGTGCAAATTATTTAGAAGCAACGCTCCGCGGTGTTGGCAATACAGAAAGTAATGACAGAACGGCATCTTTAATGTATTCGCCCGGCACAAAAAACGAAGACCTTTGGCTCATTTTGAACTATAAAAAAAATGAACTAAACACAAAATCGGTCCTCAATAATATTACAGACACATTAACCAAAAAAGAATTTAAAAAACTCCAAAGAAAAATTGCGAATTGGATTTTTTGGAAAGAGCCAAAATTAGCGGATTAAAGAATCAAAAAATGAAAAGCAGTTTCTAATTTCAGAAACTGCTTTTTTTATTTTCTTTATTTTGTCCTACATCAAATCTTTTAATTCTTTTTGATACTTCTGCGAAACTTCCATCATCGCTGTCATCTGATCCTTCCCTTCTTTCATTTTCACTTGCGCCTCTGCGGCAATCTTTTTGAAAAGTTCCGGGTCCTTTTCAAACATACCG
>MFTL01000027.1:0-8541 GCA_001786825.1 Candidatus Nomurabacteria bacterium RIFCSPHIGHO2_01_FULL_39_9 | reverse complement strand
TCATTTTCATCATTTGTTTTAAGAAAAAAGATTTTATAGACATATAAATAAATATAACAGATTTTTAAATATTATTGAACTTGCTTTAACTTAAAATCGGAGCAATCACCTTTAAAAACAACATAACTAACGCTAAAAATATAAAGAAAGCACCAATTAATTTTGCAAGTATTTCATCATTAATACGATTAGCAAAGACAGCACTTAAAGCGCCACCTAAAGCGGCGGCAACACCAATGATTAAACCATTTTTCAAATCTAAATTAGAGTATTCAACATAGCCAATAACACCAGAAAGTGCCGTTAAGAGCATGACAAAAGTTGATGTGCCAACCGCGGTTTTAATCGGCAAACGCATAAATGAATAAAGAATTATGAAAATTGCGAGTCCGCCACCGGCACCGAAAATTCCGGTTGAAAGCCCGATTAAAAGTCCTAGGATAACCATAGCAAATGGCGAATGGAGATAGCTTGCATGATGTTCCGCCAAAGTAATGAAGCGCGGCGGTTTTTTGGTCACGCCACTACGCCACATACTAAATCCAAAAAAAAGCATTCCGGCCGCAATCGCAAAAAGTATAAAAAGTTTTGAAAAACTTACAGCAAAAAAAGAACCTACTTGTGCGCCGAATAAAGAACCGACTAAAAGCCACAGCGCTCGTTTTAGATCAACATGCTTATTTCGCCAATAAGTAAAAGAAACCGAAGCGGAAGCAATGACATCGACGAGCAGACTCGTCCCAAGAATAACATGAAGCGGCAAGTCGGTAAGCGTTGCCAAAATAGGTACGATAATGAGAACGCCCGATGCGCCGGTAATTCCGGTAATGGCGCCAGTAAAAAGACCGATCAAAACTAAATTAAGAATCATTTTAGTTGCTTAATTCTGGTTTAAAAATTTCGATATCGCAATTACCTTGGCAAAGTTTTTTGCAATTAACGCAGGCTTTGAAATCATAATGTTTGCCGTCAATGCAATTACACTCTACAAATTCATGTCCGCGACCAGAACAATCAAGGGCGCCGCAAACTCCTGGAGTTTCTGAAACCGCCTTACAACCACCTGTACAAATATAATGTTTATTCATAATAATTATATAATATCATATAATAACTGTATGTCTAAAGCAGAAGATTTGAAAAATTTAAATAATAAATGGTTTGAAAAATGCCCTTGTAAACTAAAGAAAATTGCCACACAGCCCGTACCCGGCTATGGAAATCCCCAATCCAAAATAGTTTTTATCGGTGAAGCGCCGGGCAAGCAAGAAGATCTCTTAGGCAAACCCTTCGTTGGCGCTGCCGGCAAATTTCTCGATGAAATGCTCGAGTCAATAAA
Source organism: Candidatus Nomurabacteria bacterium RIFCSPHIGHO2_01_FULL_39_9 (assembly GCA_001786825.1). Lineage (GTDB taxonomy): Bacteria > Patescibacteriota > Minisyncoccia > Phycocordibacterales > DATEUR01 > MFTL01. The sequence continues at coordinate 7,202 of MFTL01000027.1, read as the reverse complement.
ATTAAAACGCGAAGATATTTACATTACTAATATCGTCAAATATCGTCCGCCAAACAACCGCGATCCCCTTCCAGAAGAAAAAGTCGATTGTATCGGCTGGCTTTATGAAGAGCTAAATTTTATAAAACCCAAACTGATTATTTTTTTGGGCCGCCACTCAATGACTTATTTCTTTCCAAATGAATCAATCTCACAAGTGCACGGCAAGCTTCTCATTAAAAAAATTCCTAATCTTCCAACAAAATATTTCTTCGCACTTTATCACCCAGCCGCGGCGCTCTACAATGGCGGCATGCGCGAAACTCTCATAGCGGATTTCAAAAAAATCCCGAAAGTAATAGAGAAAATTACAAAATAACGTTATTTTATAATTTTTAATCTAGCAATTTGAAATCCTCATCTTTCTTACCTTTTGAGAGAAAAAACACACCGCCGATTAAAACAAGCAATCCTATTCCACCAACTAGCCAAAACCAATTTTTATTTGACGAAGCTTTACTATCTGCCACTGACGCTTTTAACAAATCTGCAGAAGGTAAAGATTCTTCGTTTATTTCTATAATATTATCTTCTGACTTAATTTCCGTTTCTATTATCGGTTCGATCCTTTTTTCTAGCACTTGGGTTACTTGCTTAACAACCGCTATTGCTTCTGGCTTAATTTCAGGGACTATTTTGCCAGTCCAAACGGATGCAACTTCCTCGCTTGGATACAAAAGTTTGAAATTATTTGTATTTGTAAAGCTGGTAATTTTGGAATCAAAAATTAATTTTTTACCAGATAAAATAATCGTATTGGCTGGAATTGCAAAGTTTTTAAGACTGTCAGTCAAAATCCAATTAGACAAATCAACTTCCGTGGCGCCGCTATTATAAATTTCGGGCGAACTGTTTACAACGTTACTGATCTGAAGTTCAGCTTTTGATATTTTAACAACAAGCCGCGCCGTAGCTTCTGGCTCCGTATCGGAAGCATTGCGATAATAATCAAGCACCGCAACATACTCGCCGGGATAATCATAAGTATTTTTAACTTTTTGATTTTGATTAAATTCTTTCGTCACTAAATTGCCAAAATTCCAGACAAACTTTCCGGTTGTTAAGATGTTTTTGCTGGGATCAGTAACACGGCTACTGAAACTAATTGGCGCTTTCGCTAAACCAGATTTCTTGGCAATGATCTCGATAGTTGTTTTAGGAACACTGGAAATGTCTTCTTCATCTGTATTTTGATTTGTGTTTTGATTTTGACTTTGCACATTACTGCTACCAGTATTTTCCGCGCCGGGCGTTCCATTTTGAGCGCTAAAATTATTACCTATTAATGCAAGTGTTTTACCATCACCCGCCGCGTTCATGTCAGAATTGTAGGTTATTCCACTGACAATCGTATCAGTTAAAGTGTCTTTTATAGAAACAGTTTCGCCCGCGTTATTTAGTGAATTAAAACTACTTTTAAAAATTATTCCGGAAAAATTTGGCCAATCTAAAGAAAATTTACTTGGATCAAGCGCAATAACAGCAAAAGCGCCAGCGGAGAGTTTGTCGCCGCCTCCAAAAGGCGTGATTTGATGATTGCCACTTTTTTTCGATACACGCCAGCGGCTATCGCCCGAAACTTTTTCGGAAAAATCAATATCGCTGGAAGAAGTATTTTTGATTTCAATCCATTCGCGGCCAGAATCAGAACCTTCGAGATCGTACATTATTTCTGAAATAGCAACCTGCGCGTGAATTTGAAATGTTATAAGAAAATAAAAGCTGATAATCAGAAGAAACATCCATCGAAAACCACGTGCAAAAATTTTAAAACTTAGAAATGTTGTTGAGCAAACCCTTGGGAGGAGCGACGGCGACGGACAGAGAAAATTTCTAGCAAGAAATTTTCGTGGTTTGCGAGACAATATTTCTAAGTTTTTATTCATAAAATTATTCCAAAATTTTCTGCAAAACGTCTTTGGGCACTTCTTTCGGAATTCTTGGCGGAACATACTCTGCTTGAGGTTTTTCTTCTTTTTTCTCTTCTTTTTTTGGATGTTCAATTTGCGCTTGAGGCTTTTCTTCTTTAGTTGTGACTTTAGACAAGAGTTCGCGGAGCTCTAAAACATTTTTCGTCTGCGGAACTTTCTTTTTGAGCACGCTAAGCGGAACAGGTTTTTCTTGCGGCATCTCTTGGACCTCTTTCGCTTCTTTAAATTCAGGTATTCTAATTCTAGATGGTGGTTTTTGATCGTATGATCTCATAGGCATGCGATCTCGAAAGGGAGCTGTTCGTCTAGCCGGCGGCCTTTGATCGTCCCATTTATCTACTCTTAGTTCGCCTGATTCTCTAAATTCTCCACGTTCTTTAGGTTCTTTTGGCACAGCATAGTTCTTATTATGCCAAGCTTCAATTTCAAGCTCGACGACGTCCCTCGGTCGTGCAAAAACCTTACGGGAATTTTCAATAATTTCTTTTCGAAAAATAATTTTTGGTTTTGGAAATGGTCCAATGGTTGTCGCGGAAAAAGGTTGAGAGCCAATGCCGTTAATTTGGAGTGTCAAATAAATTTGAATAAAACTTAAATTAACTAGATCTTCTTGAGTGAAAGTCGGCGCAAAAGCGCGCTCGAGCACCTCGGCATCAAAAGGGCCGACTCTAAAAGAAACAGTCGAGCCGACGTTGCCGAAAACAGCATCACGAACCGATTCCTCCATTTGGGTAATATATTGGTGCGCGATAGTCAGCGCTAATTTATATTTTCTCGCTTCGGATAAAATATCAGCAAAAGATTCATTGGCAAAAGATTGAAATTCGTCAACATACAGATAAAAACTCGGCAGAAAACGAAGAGTTTCCGGCGGAACATCAGCCCGACTCATGGCTGCCAAATAAATTTTAGTGACAAGCATACCGCCTAAAAGGCTAGCATTTTGTTCGCCAACTTGGCCTTTAGAGAGATTTATAATTAAAATCTTTTTTTCATCCATAACGCGACGAAAATCAAAAGTTGATTTTGGTTGGCCAATGATATTGCGAATGAGCGGATTGGATGTAAACTGACCAACTTTGTTTTGAATTGCGGCGCCGGCTTCTTGCATATACTTATCGCCATATTTTGCAAATTCATCTTTCCAGAAAGATTTGACTGACGGGTCTTTAATATTATCAACTACTGCCTTACGATAATCTTTGTCGGAGAGCATGCGATTAACGCCAAGAATAGTGGCGTCGGGAAATTCCAAAAGCGCAAGTAGAGTATTATTTAAAATGTATTCCATACGAGCGCTCCATGCATCAATCCAGATTTTTTTAAAGGCGCTCATGAGCCCCGAAGCGACAAGATGCCGCTTGTCTCTGCCAACATCTTCCATAACATTAAACGAAACTGGAAAGCCCGTATCAAAAGGAGCAAAATAAATCACATCGCCAATTCTTTCTTCCGGAACGTAATCAATCATTTTATCCGCAAAAGATCCGTGCGGATCGATAACGGCAAGTCCTTCGCCATTCTGAATATCTTGAATTGCCATATTCTCCATCATCGTTGATTTGCCCATACCGGTTTTGCCGATAATGTAGAGATGTTTGGCCCGATCAAGCTCTTTTATGCCAAAACGAAGCCGCTTCCCACGGAAATCCGTTTCGCCAAAAAAGTTTATTTTGTCATTCCCAGCCATGAATAAATTATACTACAAAAACATAGAAAATATATTTTCTTATGTTCCGTTTGAGGCAGGCCTTTCCCTGCGGTCAGTAGTCTTACCCACTGTCAGATTGTTTGAGACTCAATCAAACTCATCTCTTGCGAGAAGATCAACCTATAATCTCTATTCCTAAGAAGTTGAGATTAGTTAGAATTTTTTCCACGAGCAGCTTCCGCTACCCGTGCCTTGTTACGACTTACTCCTTGTCACTGATTTTACCTTAGGCCCACAGTAAAGTGAGATTTCGGGTACCACCAGATTCCCTGAGTTGACGGGCGATTGTTTTCGATAAACTTCGAATTGACGTTCCCACGTAGCGAGCGGATTTCCCGCACTACGCGAGCTCTAATGCATTTGTTGCTTCAACTTAAACAACGATCTTAATCCTTTTTCAGACAAATGATCACCTTTTTGAATCATCTCCATCATCTTACAAAACAATTCGAAATCTTTCCTTTTAGAATTAAATTGCAAATTATGTTTTTTGAAAAATGGAATAATTTTATTAAGAAGATCGTTTCTATTGTAGACTTCGTAGCGATAACAATGTTGATGATTGGGGCGATTATCTTTTTGAAAATAAACGCTACCACAATCAAAAAACTTCTGTAATCGTTCCAAAATTTCCTTGTCTCGCTCAATAAGCTTAATGTAGAACTTTGGTTCTACAGTCACTCTTCGTTTTGCTTGACGTGGTAATTTTGGATCACGAATATAAACCGTGAAGCTTCCTTCACCATCTACAAGACCAACAATATAATCTGGGTTAAGATTTTGCATATGAGTGAGTCCTTCCCTTTATTAGGTACTATGACTCAGCTGACTTCTGACGCTGCGTAAGTTTAATTATATCTTGCCTATTGTAAGATATCAACGTCAGATCTCCACAGGTTACTTAATTTTCTATTCCAGACATCCTAAACGGCCTTTTTGTTAATCTTCCCCATCCTCACCACCCACTAACGGGTCGATTGGGCTTTTGTTGTTTAGGCTGCCTTTTGTCTTAAGATCCTTCGGTCTTTATCTCGCGATACAAGACCTATCTTTTAACTACGCTCCGAGACTGATCGGAGGAATGGATTTTAACCATTTAGAAAACTAAGCGGCTGCGCGCTTTTATTGTGAGTACAAGACTAGAGAACGTATTCACCGCGGTATGATGACCCGCGATTACTAGCAATTCCGGCTTCATGGAGTCGAGTTGCAGACTCCAATCCGAACTGAGGCTACCTTTCAGGATTTGCTCCGGCTCGCACCATTGCGTCCCGTTGTAGTAGCCATTGTAACATGTGTGTGGCCCAGGACATCAAAGGGCCATGCTGACCTGGCGTCATCCTCTCCTTCCTCCCAGCCCAAAAAACACAAAAAATAAATTTATGTACTTTGGGCCGGGCAGTCTTGTGTGACACGTATAACACACAACGAGGGTTGCGCTCGTTACCCCACTTAAGGGAACAATTCAAACCACGAGCTGACGACGGCCATGCAGCACCTGTCCAGCCGTCTTGCGACGAGTAAAGTTTCTTCTACTCTTCGACTGGATTTCTAGCCCTGGTAAGGTTTTTCGTTTACCATCGAATTAAACCACATGTTCCACTGCTTGTGCTAGTCCCCGTCTATTCCTTTGAGTTTTAATCTTGCGATCGTACTTCCCAGGCGCTTGACTTAACGCGTTAGCTTCGCCTCTCAGAGGGTCGATACTCCGAAAAGCCAGTCAAGATCGTTTAGGGCGTGGAATACAAGGGTATCTAATCCTTTTTTATGCCCACGCTTTCGTGATTGAACGTCAGGTACGCACCAGTGCACTGCCTTCGCTTTCGGTGTTCCCCATGATATCAACGGATTTCACCCCTACACCATGAGTTCCGTGCACCTCTTGCGCCCTCAAGTCTTACCGTTTCCCCGGCACTTCCCGAGTTGAGCTCGGGTCTTTAACCGAAGACTAATAAAACCGCCTACTCACCCTTTACGCCCAGTAATTCCGGATAACGCTTGGGGCCTCTGTCTTACCGCTCCTGCTGGCACAGAGTTAGGAGCCCCTTATTCATGAGGTACCGTCAAGGTTTTACCCCTTCTTCCCTCATAAAAGACCTTTACGCCCCGAAGGACTTCATCGGTCACGCGGTGTCGCTCGATCAGGCTTTCGCCCATTGTCGAATATTCTCGGCTGCTGCCACCCGTAGGTGTATGGGCCGTGTCTCAGTCCCATCGACGGAGGTCGCGCTCTCACGCCTCCTAGCCGTCATAGCCTTGGTAGGCCGTTACCCCACCAACTAGCTGATAGCCCGCAGGCCTTTCCCAAAGCGAATTGCTTCTTTCATCCAAAGACATATCAGATATTAGCTAATCTTTCGACTAGTTGTTTCTGACTTTGGGGGAAGTACCTACGTGTTACTGCCTCGTTTGCCACTAAACATTCCTTTTGATGTAATCTGAAGAATGTTCCGTATGACTTGCATGCCTTATCCACACCGCCAGCGTTCATCCTGAGCTAGGATCAAACTCTCAGTAAAAAGAATTGCCCAGTATTAGTTGGCAATCCTACTCAAACGGAACAAAAGAAACCATATTTTCAACTGATTTCCTTTGTTTTTCAATTGTCAAAGAAAGCCTATCTATTATAGTCAAAGAGAAAAATGAGTCAATAGCAAATTGCTACTGAAAGTAGCAATTTGCTACAAATATAGTTTATTTAGCAAAACTAGCTTTTCGTTCAAGTTTTTCAATTCGAAAATTAAGATTTTTAATCTCTTTTTGAAAAATACCATAGGAAAAAACAAGTGGCGCTAAAGCTTTTTCCACTTCTTTGAGACGATGATCTATGCTTTCTGCCTTGCTATCTATTTCAAAAAGCTGTTGGTCTGTTTTCTCAAATCTCTTGTCAACCTCGTCAAATCTTTTATCCACCTCATTAAATCTTTTATCTACCTCGTCGAAACCAACTTTAACCGCAACAGCTAAATTTTCAATGGAATAATTAATATCTTCTAAAGTTGCTTTTTTGCTTTTTTGCTTAGCCATATGATAATTATAATTTAATAATTAAAATTAATCAAAAATATATAGTTTATTTAACTAACCGAAGATTAAGCTCTACTGTTTTTGTTTGACCAGCGAGGACGCCAACGTCTCCACAATAATGAGCATCATTAGGCAATGGAGTTCCGGGCGTTATCGCGCATTGATTAGGTCCACTAGCGCCTGTTTGAAGCCAGCCACCCTGGTAAGCTGCCCCAAGAAGTGGGGGCAATATTTGGGGATAGAATTTAACGGTTGTGCCAGCCGGATAAGTGAAAAGGCAGGATTGTGGAACATAGCCATTTGAAGCACTGCAAAGTTTCTTAGCATTTATATCAGCAGGATTTACTCTCGCTTCAAGTTGATGACCTTGTGCGCCAATTGATCCAGAACCTACAACTAATTTTATATAACCGACTTGCGGTTCGTCGCCACCACCGGTTGGTGGTTTAATAATAATAATTTTTATTTTTTTAAAGACTGCAACAATTGAACTA
>MFTL01000026.1:5204-9165 GCA_001786825.1 Candidatus Nomurabacteria bacterium RIFCSPHIGHO2_01_FULL_39_9 | reverse complement strand
CTCGGGCAAATACTTTACCCATTACAACTGGTTTAGCTTGTCCTTTAGATTGTTCTTTTTGTCCTTGATAACTTTGTCCGTTATTATTTTGTCCTTGTGATTTAGTAATCTGCTTATCTTTCCCATTTTTTTCAATAGATTTAGCAGACTGGTCATGATAGTCTTCCGAACCGTTCCCTAATGGCTGTCCAGGTGAGCGAAGGCTGTCATGACCAGTCTGCTTATTCTTTTCTTGCTTTTTCTCAACTTCAAAGAACTTGCTAATATCAATTGCAACAAATTGATTTTGATAATTATTAATCATTTCTAGCATCTCGCAAAAAACAGCCGAGACTACTTCCCCATTCATTTGAGAAATGAAGTTCATGGCGACGCCGACGCTTAAAAAAGAAAGCGTCTCTTTTATAAGACATTTGATGTGATTCAATTCTTCCTCCGGCAATGTGTCGAGAAAATGGCTGATCGAAAGGAGTTCTATTGTGTTTGCTCTAATTCTGCTCTTTAACATCTGATCTTCCATATTGTCCGTGACGATATAAACGGCCGTCGTTATCTTTTCCATCTTATTAAAAGACAAAAAGACCGGCTTGAAGGGGGCGATGTCCTTTATGTTTTGACCATTAGTTTGTCCGTTAGGTTTTTTGTTATTTTGTCCGTTATTGTTTTGCATGATGTCTTTTAAATTTTTTGTATTGAATAGAGATGTCTTTTATGTCTTTGAGATTGTTATTCTACACCTTTTTGATAATTCTTTGCAACCTTTTTAAACTCTATAATTACAAAAGAAATGTTATAATGGTTATATGGCTCACGAATTAGAACAATTAACAAAGTCTGTCGACTTAATTGCAAAAACAACCGCAGAAATACTTGAGGTAATGGCGACTAAAGAAGACCTAAAAGGTTTTGCAACCAAAGAAGATTTGAAAGGTTTAGCGACTAAAGAAGACCTAAAAGGTTTTGCAACCAAAGAAGATTTGAAAGGTTTAGCGACTAAAACAGACTTGGAACAAATTAGAGTTGACTTGCGCGATTTCAAAAAAGAAACTCGAGAAAATTTTGAAGAGGTTAACGAAAAGATCGATGACCTGACAAAACTTGTGGTTGACCATCACGAAAGAATTGAAGTCTTGGAAGAGAAAGTCGGAGTTTAATTAACATGGCAAAAAAGAATGGCAACGAGACTTTGAGTGAGGAATGGGGCATCAAGCCTAAAACAAAACTGCGGATCTTCGCGGTAGTTTTTTTTGCGATTGCAATTTTCTCGCTTCTGGCGGCAATCAATGTCGCGGGTATCGGCGGCGAATTCTTCTTTAAAAATTTTCGGATGCTTTTTGGCTTCGGTTATTATTTTGTTCCCCTTCTTTTTATCTTGCTTGGCGTATCTTTTTCGCGCGGCGAGACTTTTCGTTTTGTCTGGATTCATCTCGTTGCCGGACTTGCATTCCTACTCGCCGCCTTAGGCATTACTGATATTGTTGCAGAAGTTGGCGGAGTGGTCGGCAATGGCGTCGCTTGGCCTTTTGAAAAACTTTTCGGCGCTTATGCCGGCACTATTTTTCTTTCAGCAATCTTAATTATTTCCCTTTTACTTATCTTTGAAGAAAAATTGAGTTTGATGCCAATGTTTCTTTTCTTTCAAAAAATCTGGAACCAATTTGTTAATCTTTTTGCAAAAAAAGATTATGAAGAAGATGATGAGGCGATCGTTAATCTCGCCGTTAAATCAGTAAAAGATGAAGTGGAAGAAAATTTTGAAGAAACCCAAGAGGAAGAAGAGAAAGAAAAACTAAAAAAAGAAAAAGTTAATAAAAAGAAAAAAGAAGCAAAAGAAACAGAAAGTGAAGAATCGGAATTTGTAATTTTTGATAAAAAAGGTTCTTACACTCCCCCGCCACTCGAACTCTTAGGAACGGACCGCGGCGAGCCGAACGTCGGCGATATCAAAGCGAATTTAAATATCATCAAGCGCACACTTTCGAATTTTGGCATCAATGTTGAAATGGATGAGGTTACCGTCGGCCCTTCAGTTACTCGTTACGCCCTTAAGCCGGCTGAGGGTGTTAAGCTCGCTAAAATTGTCGCGCTTCAAAACGATCTTGCGCTCGCACTCGCCGCTCACCCGCTCCGTATCGAAGCGCCAATTCCAGGGAAAAGTTTAGTCGGCATTGAAATTCCAAATAAAAAGAAATCGATTGTTGGTTTGGCTAATTTACTAACTGAAGAAGGCTTGAAAAAATCTACCAAGCCGCTGACTGTCCCGCTTGGCCGCGGCCTTTCTGGAAAAGGAACGTTCGCCTCGATCGTCAAAGCGCCGCACATGCTTATCGGCGGCACTACCGGTAGCGGAAAATCTGTCACCATTCATACTATTATTGTTTCTCTTCTTTACCAATATGGCCCGGCCAGCTTGCGTTTTATTTTAGTTGATCCGAAAAGAGTGGAGCTGACTTTTTATAATAAGATCCCCCATTTGCTGACGCCGGTAATCACCGATCCAAAGAAAGCAATTTTGGCGCTCCGTTGGGCCGCCAAAGAAATGGAGAGCCGCTATACGATTCTTGAAAACGAATCGGTGCGCGATATCACCTCCTATCATCAAAAGATAAAAGGCAAAACGGACAAGCCGGCGATGCCCTACATTGTCATTATCATTGACGAACTCGCCGACATCATGACCACTTACCCTAGAGAACTTGAAGCGGCGATCGTCCGACTTGCCCAAATGTCGCGCGCCGTTGGCATTCATTTGATTCTCTCAACTCAAAGACCGTCGGTTAATGTCATCACTGGCCTCATCAAAGCCAACATTCCAAGCCGCGTCGCCTTGCAAGTTTCAAGTCAGATTGATTCGCGCACTATTTTAGACGGCACCGGCGCTGAAAAACTTTTAGGCTCGGGCGACATGCTCTATCTTGGCCCGGAATCAAAACAGCCGGAAAGAATCCAGTCGGCTTTCATTACGGAAGACGAGGTTAAAAAAATTGTGGAGTTCTTGGCGGATAATAATTCAAATGACGACGAAGTGCTCTCCTTCTCGGAAGGCAGCCAAGAAGCGCCCTTGACTGTATCAATGAATTTAGAACAAGGCGGCCTTGCTGATGATGACGATGACGACGAGCTTTATAATGAGGCCAAGCGACTTGTCCTTGAAGCTCGTAAAGCATCGACTTCATATCTCCAAAGAAGATTGAAAGTCGGCTATTCACGAGCCGCGCGGCTTATCGACATACTAGAAGAGCGCGGCGTTGTCGGCCCTGCCGATGGCTCGAAACCGAGAGAGGTTTTAAGTGGCGGCGACGAACCATCTTCCGAAGAAAATTTGCTATAATATTATAAATCACAAAATAATCATTCCTCGCAGAGCACGGATATTTTCTTGCTAGAAAATATCCTCGGAACTCGGCCCGTCGGCCTCGTTAGTCTCTGCTCAGAATATTATTTCGTGATTAAAATCTAATATGGACACGAAATTTCGAAAAATTCTAAAAGTCGGCGCGCTCGCTTTATTTTTCGTTGTCGTTGTCGGCTATGCTTATTTTAAAACTAAAGATCTATTTCACGGCGTTTCGCTTCAAATCAATGGTTTGATTGATAATGGCAATTATTCGGAGCCGGCCGTAGAAATTACCGGCCTGGCTCGAAAAACAAAAAATCTTTCAATAAATGGTGAAGAAATTTTTATCTCCCCCGAAGGCACCTTTCGCGATTTACGGATTTTACTGCCGGGTTATAATATAATTACGATAAGAGCAGTCGATCGCTTTGGCAAGGCGACGGAGAAAATTTATAAAGTAACTTATAATAAATAATATGGCGAAAAAAACAAAAGAGGAAAAAAGTGAAGAAAAAAAAGAGACGAAAAATGCGGGCGCACTACAAGATGCTCTAAAAAGCATTCAAGCGAAATTCGGCGAAGGTTCAATTATGCGGCTTGGCGAGGCGCCGAAAGTTGATATTG
>MFTL01000026.1:1672-5181 GCA_001786825.1 Candidatus Nomurabacteria bacterium RIFCSPHIGHO2_01_FULL_39_9 | reverse complement strand
TTCCCCAGAGGACGCATTGTTGAAGTATTCGGACCAGAGTCAGGTGGCAAATCAACGCTCGCCATGCACACAATTGCCGAAGCGCAAAAGAAAGGTGGCATCTGCGCTTATATTGATGCCGAACACGCCATGGATCCGGAATATGCAAAAAAACTCGGCGTTAAAATTGATGAACTGCTCATCTCTCAACCCGACACCGGCGAACAAGCTCTCGAAATTACCGAAAGTCTTATCCGAAGCGGCAAAATTGATGTTATTGTTGTTGATTCGGTTGCAGCGCTAACGCCAAAAGATGAAATCGAAGGTGAGATGGGAGCATACCACGTTGGCAAGCAAGCGCGGCTCATGAGTCAAGCACTCCGCAAGCTTACCGCTATTGTCGCCAAATCAAAAACTGTTTTACTTTTCATTAACCAAATAAGAATGCAGATCGGTGTAATGTTCGGTAATCCAGAAACGACGCCGGGCGGCAAAGCGCTAAAATTTTATTCTTCTATTCGGCTTGATGTTCGCCGAATCGCTCAAATTAAAAAAGGTGAAGAGATCGTGGGCGGCCGAGTGCGCGTTAAAGTGGTCAAAAACAAAGTTGCCGCGCCGTTCCGCCAGGCTGAATTTGATCTCATTTATAATGAAGGAATTTCTCGCGAAGGCGAATTACTCGCTTTAGGCGAAAAATATGGTTTGGTTGAAAAGTCTAGCGGTGGTAGCTATACACTGAAAGCTCTTGGCGATGAAGGAAAACTTGGCCGAGGGTACGATACCGCCCGAACATATCTCAAAGAAAATTCAAAAATCGCCAATCAACTATTCAAAGATATAAAGGAGAAAATAAAAGCAGAAGTTTAAAATTTATTTTCCGTACGTTCGACATACTGCCCTGTTTCGGTATTCACTCGAATAACTTCCCCTTCATTTATAAAAAGCGGAACATTTAGCACGGCACCCGTTTCTAATTTGACTTGCTTCGAACCGCCAGCGGCCGTGTCGCCCTTAATTGAAGGCGGCGCTTCAACAACGCGAAAATCCATTTTGATCGGAAGCTTAACACCGATTATTTTTTCTTCTTCATTTTGAACGAAAACCAAAACTGTCACCAGCGTATTTTCTTTGAGAAATTTTTTTTGATCGCCAATTAAAACTTCGGAAAGTGTAAATCGATTTTTTGGATTCTTCGGATCAACAAACCAAATCTCGCCTTTGGCGCTATAAAGATATTTTGCTTCCCTTTTTTCAATTTCCGCTTCGCGAACTTTATCAGAATCATGAAAAGTCACTTCCGCAATGCGGCCAGTAATTAAATTTTTCAACTTTGTTTGATTAACCGGCTTTCTTTGCTGTTTGCGGAAAACCCAGCTCGTGAGCACTTCAAAAGGCTCATTTTCATAAATAATTATTTTCCCTTCTTTTATTTCGTTGTAATCTAGCATAACTATCTAGCAATAAATGGCAAAAGGCCCATGAAGCGCGCGCGTTTGATTGCGGACGTTAATTGGCGTTGGTGACCGGCTGTTAAACCAGTTTTGTTGCGCGACATTATTTTTCCGCTTTCAGAAATAAATTTCCTTAAAATATCGACGTCTTTATAATCGATGTAGTTAATATTATTGGTTAAAAAGTAATCTCTCATCATGTTGATTAAATGTTGTTTTTAAAATATTAAAATGGAATATCTTCGGTGTTGATATTTTCTTCCGGATATTGGATTGTATCGATCTCGCTTGATTCCTCTTTCGGAGCCGGAGCGCTACTTGCGCCGCCAACGCCGCCTCCCGACTTGGCGCCGAACTGAACTCGGTCAGCGAGAATTTCTGTGCGATATTTTTTCTGACCATCACTTCCTTCCCAACTTCTGGTCTGAATACGGCCTTCGACAAGCACGTTCTGGCCTTTCTTTAAATATTGAGCGGAGGTTTCCGCTTGGCGGCCGAAGACAACAATATTATGAAATTCGGTTGCTTCTTTTTTAGCGCCCGACTGATCTTTCCAGACACGATTGGTCGCAACACCAAAAGTCGCCACCTTCATTCCGGAAGGCAGAGCTTTTAATTCCGGATCGCGAGTTAAATTTCCAATGACAAACGCTTTATTTAAATACATATTATTTTGTAATAATTGTTAAATTATTAATTTTAAATTGCTAATTCTTCAATTTTTTTATCAATCTCTTCGGGTGTTGCCGTACTCACTTCTGCTACTCTTTCTATTTCTCTTTTTCTTGGCACAAACTTATGGCCCGTGACAGTGTTCTCACGAACTGTGCTAATAATCATGAATCGGATAATTTCTGGCATGTTATCCAAAGTTTTTTTGAGTTCATCGGAAACAGCCGCTTCTTGTTCGAATTTAAACCAACCAAATCGCGCTTGATCAAATTTTTGTTTTCGGCTTTTAACGGTCTTTTCCATTGTGTAAGCAAGCCCGATTGCGCGAGGCGCTTCATCGGAAATGATACTGCCGCCGAATTTTTCGATTAAAGCTCTTAGATTACCGACAAAAACAACCGCTTCTTCATCGGTCATAACGGGCGTTAAAAGATAGCTCAATTCGTAAATTTTGTTTTCTGACATGTCGATTATGTTAGCAAAATACAATTTAAATGTCAAAACTTATGCCTATAGCATTGCGCTAGAGATTAAATTTTGCTACATTGATAATATGAATGTTATTACGATCCCAAAAAACTTAGTCAAAATGGGTGATTTGGTAGTACTACCTCGTAAAGAATATGAGGCGCTTTTTAGTTTTAAAAAAATTAAAGAATTTAAACCGACAATAGCCCAAAAAAAGGCTTTAATAAAAGCGGAATTAAATCTTAAAAAAGGAAAAAACTTTTCTTATAATGAGCTTCGCACAAAACTGGGATTTGCAAATTGATCCCTCGGTCTATAAAACATTAAAGAAAATTCCCCGTAATTATGCCGAGGCAATTTTAGAAGTGATTAGGATTTTGCCTATAAATCCTTACTACGGAGACATTCAGAAAATGAAGGATGAAAATAACACTTGGCGACGCAGAATCGGAAACTATCGCATATTCTATAAGATCAAGGTTGTTGAAAAGATAATTTTGATTTTTGGTGTAGAAAGACGAACCTCTAAAACATATTAAATCCTTATTGCTGAACAAAAAAATGGTAAGGCTGGGCTAATGACTGCGTGTTGCTTTGTAAATTTCTTGTAATTTATTTCGAGTTTCCCAGGAAACCTTTTGTTGTATTTCACGCATCTTTTCTTCAGCCTTCTCCTGTCTTTCATTTAAAAGCCTTCTTTCATTCATAAGCGCTTCGGCTAACGCACCTTTTAGGGGATCTTCTTTTTTAATATTTTCTAAATACACTCCCCTTTTCATTCCAATCTCCTCTGTTAATCGTGTCCCAACTTTATATCTTTCATCAAAGAGCCTGCTAGCTTCTTCAGCTAAATCTTTATATTTGTTAATATTATCTTGTTCTTCTTGCTCTGGGCTCTTTTCTGATTTTTTGGCGCTGATCTCTTTAGTTTCTTGTTTT
>MFTL01000026.1:1036-1657 GCA_001786825.1 Candidatus Nomurabacteria bacterium RIFCSPHIGHO2_01_FULL_39_9 | reverse complement strand
TCAATTTGTGGGTTTTCTTTTAACATAAAATGTGAACATTAAATATATTAATATGTTATATGATACTATCTCTCTCTGCGAATGTCAAAATTTCATAAAAACCCGCCTTACATTGGCTACCAACTGCTTTTTTACCTCCTCCAAATCAATCTTTTTGACTTCGGCTATTTTTTTAACAACTTCGCTGACATAATAAGGATAGCAAGTCCGACCGCGAAAAGGCGCCGGCGCAGCAAAGGGTGCGTCGGTCTCCGATAAAATCATATCAAGCGGGAGATATTCAATAACCTTGTCATAGTCAGGCACAAAAGTAATAGGACCGGCAAAAGAGATTGTAAAACCAAGTTCAAGCAGTTCCTTGGCAATTTCCAAATTGCCGCCAAAAAAATGCATGTTGGCTTTTGTGCTCGGATAATCTTTTAAAATAGAAATGAGATCTCGATAAGCATCGACCGTTCGTTTGCTTGGTCGGCAATGAATCATCAGCGGTTTCTTAACTTCATTTGCCAATTGGATTTGTTTAAGAAAAATTTCTTTCTGTTTTTCTTTGTCCCCGGGATGAAAATAATCCAAGCCGCACTCGCCGATCGCAACAACCTTTGATTCACTAGCTAAAAGTTT
>MFTL01000026.1:0-994 GCA_001786825.1 Candidatus Nomurabacteria bacterium RIFCSPHIGHO2_01_FULL_39_9 | reverse complement strand
CAGATGTTAGGATTATTTTTTGCAATTTCGATCGCTTCTCTTGAAGTTTGAAAATCAGTGCCAACGGTAATTGTTCCAATTTTTTCACGAGCCAATTCCGCGATAATCTTTTCTTTCTCTTCGCGAAGCGGTGATAAATTCAAATGTGAATGTGAATCAAAATATTCGAGCATGATTAAAAATTTATTTTCTCAAGAAAAGTGGTTTTTCGGGCGTTTTCTTGTTTTCAACTAATTCAATAATTTTCTCGGCGGTTTCAGGCATAATTGGTTTTAATAAATGACTAATTTCCCAAAGCCCTAAAACTAAATGAGCAACATCGGATGCCGCTTTAGTTTCATCTGTTTTGATTGTTTTAAACGGTGTCGTCTCTTGAATATATTTATCAAGTTCGCCAATTTTACCCCAAACAAAATCGGCTGCTTTTTTTAAGTTAAAATTCCCAAAAGCTTCAATGTATTCTTTAGGTAAATTAACTTTTTCTAATTTATACTCTACTTTATAATCCACCGCCATTTTCATAACACGCGAAACTAAATTACCAAGACCGTTGGCAAGATTAGCATTATAAGAATTTTTAAACTTATCTTCCGAATAATCGCCATCTTCAAAAGAAGAAATTTCTCTGATTAGATAGTAACGAAGAGGTTCAATGCCATAAACATCCGCAACTGTTTTGGGATGAATAACATTACCAAGACTTTTTGAAATTTTTTGATTTTCGACTGTAATATAACCGTGGGTGAAAATTTCATCAGGCAAACGCAGACCGGCCGAGAGAAGCATCGCCGGCCAATAAATTGCATGAAATCTGATTACGCCTTTGCCAATTACATGAATTAACTTGTCAGCTTTTTGCCAATTTTTCCAATTATAGCCATTGATGTAATTTGAAAGCGCGTCAAACCAAACATACATAATCTGACTTTCGTCGGTAGGCACAGGAACGCCCCAGCCACGAGCTCGCTCGCGACTCCGAGAAATACTGAAGTCT
>MFTL01000025.1:6113-6584 GCA_001786825.1 Candidatus Nomurabacteria bacterium RIFCSPHIGHO2_01_FULL_39_9 | reverse complement strand
AAGAAATCAGGCGAATTTACAATTCCTGGTCTTGGTAAACTTTTAAAAAAGCATCGAGCCGCTAGAATGGGCCGAAATCCAGCCACTGGCGAACAAATTCAAATAAAGGCAAAAACAGTCGTTAAGTTCCGAGTTGCCAAAGCCGCCAAGGACGCAATTCTCTAATTAAAAATATTCATCAACAAAAAAAGCACGCTGTAAAAAGTGTGCTTTTTTTGTTGATCTAAAAGCCTTTGGCTTGGGCTTGCTTTTCATTAGAAAAAAATGTAACTTAAATTATAAATGAACCTTAAAACAACTTTTTATGGAAAAAACAGAAAAAATAAAGAAAATCGTTTTCACTGGTGGGCCGTGTTCCGGAAAAACAACCGGCCTTTCTTATGTTCAAGAAAAATTGGCGGATTATGGGTTTCAAGCTTTTGTTGTGCCGGAAGTTGCAACAGATATCATTAAATCTGGTTTTCATCTTCA
>MFTL01000025.1:4303-6084 GCA_001786825.1 Candidatus Nomurabacteria bacterium RIFCSPHIGHO2_01_FULL_39_9 | reverse complement strand
AGAGTATTATGATGAATATTCTGGAAAGAGAGAATCGTTGGGAAGAAACTGCAAAATATTTTCCTAATCAGAAAAAAGTCCTTTTATGTGATCGGGGGGCGATGGATGGCATGGCTTACATTGCGCCCGAAATTTTTATTGAACTTGTTAGAGATATTGGTTACGGCATTGTTGATTTGCGGGATGGACGCTACGATGGAGGAATTATTCATTTGAGAACAGCTGCTTTGGGAGCAGAAAAATTCTACACTCTCATTAATAATTCTGCGCGCAAAGAAACGATAGAAGAAGCGCGGGCCCTTGATGAAAAAACGCTTCTGGCTTGGAATGGTCATCCGAAATTAAGAGTTATCGACAATGGCACTGATTTTGCCGGTAAAATGCGCAGAACTCTTCAAACTATTTGTCGATTCTTGGAAATTCCGGTGCCTTTAGAGATTGAACGCAAATATCTGATTAGAAGAATGAAGCCCAAGGATTTACCGGTAGCATATCAGGAAATAGAGATTGAACAGCATTATCTTAAATCCGACAGTGAAGAAGAAATGCGCTTGCGCAAAAGAGGTCAAAATGAGCATTTTGTTTATTATTTAACAAGTAAAAGACAATCTAAGCCGGGAGTAAGAATTGAAACAGAGCGCATGATTTCCAGAAAAGAATTTGACATCTTGCTCAAATTAAAGGATCCCAATTTTAATCCAATTATCAAAAAAAGATATTGCTTTATTTGGGAAAATCAATATTTTGAGTTGGATATCATTGAAAGAGAACCGATGAATTTTCATTTATTGGAGATTGAGCTCACCGAAGAACAAGATAGTGTAAAAATTCCGCCATTTATTAAAGTGTTGGAAGATGTTACCACAAAAAAAGATTTTTCTAATTATGAATTGGCAAGGAGGTAAAACAACCTCCTTTTTTATTTGTAAAAAATTAAAAAACACCTCTTACGAAGTGCTTTTGATTTTATCTTTTTAAGTCCATCTTTTCTGAAAATGTTCGCCCCGCTCATGAAATTTTTTGACAACAAGAACAACTTCTCCAATTTCACCAACGGTGACTACGCAATTTGCACTACACGCTTCTTCAATAGCTGCGTTAATGGATCTTTTCTTGCTCAAAACTTTAAGAATATTGAAGCATTTGCAAACCAAAACTGGATTGGTTCTATAATTTCTATAAACAAAATTTGACCATTCGCTTCTCATGTGTGAGATCACATAAGTTTCACCTAATGATTTAATTAAATCTGAATCGGAGAATGTCTCAACCACCCCATAGCCATTTATCGATTTTTGTATTTCGGTTGTTTCTTCCATATTTTCTATATTTTGTTTTTAAAAATGAACTTAAATCAGCTCGTATTTAATCATAATTTAATAAATTGAGCAACTTAAGAAATTTTATTAAAAAAACCGCGCAAATTTTGCGCGGCCTCTCAATTTGTAAACCAAAACAATGTTACGACCGATGAAAACGGGATTGAGGAATGTAGGCAAGAAAAATACTTTTGCCTTTGAAACGAATGTCAACAACCAGTCCCATTTTGACAGTTAAAGAAAAAGTCCAACTGTCCGGAATATCGTGAGCGCAAGCAGTGATGAGCACATGACCGGTCGCCCATCCTTCGGAACGAGCGTAAACGCCTTTTTCGTTCAATCGAAGTTTTGAAAGCATTTCCGAACCGGTTATTTCTGCGCCATCTAAAGTTCTGGCATCTTGATAACTCATCCCGACAAGATTTCCTGATAATTTGCTTTGTTCTTCAAGCGAAGGCAGGA
>MFTL01000025.1:3304-4289 GCA_001786825.1 Candidatus Nomurabacteria bacterium RIFCSPHIGHO2_01_FULL_39_9 | reverse complement strand
AGTAACTTGTTTTTCAAATTCTTCAATGCTTTGCGCGTAAAAAGAAATATCCGTCAGCACGATTGAAAAATCATCAGCGTCTTCATCATTTAGATTAATTAAGGCGCTTTGGCAATCCGGGAAAGAATATTGTCTGGAGTGAATCACTTCAATTCCACTTTTATGGAAAAGTTTCATATTGCGGAGCCGATAACCCTTCACTCTGATTTCTTCTTTTGAAACGAGCAATTCCGGCTCAATATCGTATTCATCTTTGCGAGCATTGTAACCTTCCGGCCATTCTTGAATCAGTTCCATCACTGCAGCCACTGTAATGCCTTTCTTTTCATAACCCGGGCCGTTTGAATCGGTCGGCATTGGCGGCTCTAAAGAAAAATCGTGTTTTTGCAAAAATTCCTTCAATTCCATTTGTTCTTTTGAAATAAATGCTCCGGCTGCATGATAGAAATTATCAAATTTTTCCGGCAATTCGCTGAAATTAAGCGCTTTAATAAACTCCTGCAGCGGAGTTTTTGCCTCCAAACTGAATTTTGAAAAATCAATTGACCGACCTTCTTCGGCAAGAATTTCTTTGGCTTTTTGTTCAAAGAGAGCGTAGAGTTTCCAATCTACGAATGGGCTGTAAATGATCGTTTTGTTCATTGGTTATTGTTTTAAGATTTTTGAAATTTTTTAAAAAACAGAATTAGCCCGATATTAGACTATTAACCAGAAAACTTCAACTCTTTACAATATTTAAACCACCTGTTATGATGCAAACATAGAACTTAATAATAATTTTGAAACTTATGAGAAGAAACCTTGTGTCAAAAGAACTACCCGAATTAGCCTTAATTTCAGTTAAAAATATAAACATTTTTGCTTCAATACTAAAAAACTAACCTTTTAATAAGGCCTTTTAACACTTTGGCAACTTCTCGTAAAAAAGAGAAGGCTTATGAATCAATTACTTATCACAATCGGTGCGCTCATTTTGGGCGGCGTC
>MFTL01000025.1:0-3296 GCA_001786825.1 Candidatus Nomurabacteria bacterium RIFCSPHIGHO2_01_FULL_39_9 | reverse complement strand
CTACCTGCGTTATTTCTACGCATTGTCGAAAAAGAAGGGCATCGAATTAGAAGTTAAACAACTGCTTCTCTCTGCCAAAGAGGAAGCTCAAAGAATTACCGACGAGTCAAAGAAAAAGGCAGAAGATAAAATCAATGAGGTCCGCGAAGAAGAAAAAAAGAAAGAGACAGGCCTCAAAGAAAAAGAAGAGCGCCTTATAAAAAAAGAAGGTCTTTTGGACGCGCGCCAAACTGAACTTGATAAAGAAGAAGAAAATATCAAGTTGAAAATAGAAGAAATCAAAAAAATTAAAGAAAAAGTCGAAGGAATGGAAAAAGAAAAAGTGGCCGAAATTGAAAAAGTTGCCCGGCTCACGGAAGCGGAAGCCAAAGAAATGCTTGTCAAAGAAATTGAGCGCAAATCAGAAGAAGATTTGGTTGTCCGAACTCAAAAATTAGAAACTGTTTTAAATGAGAAAATCGAACGCCGCGCCAAAGATATTTTGGCTACAGCAATCCAAAGACTTGCTTCTTCGACCGCGCCGGAACTTATGACTACTTCGGTTAATATTCCTTCGGAAGATATTAAAGGTAAAATTATCGGCAAAGAAGGCCGCAATATCCGAGCCTTTGAAAGATCGTCCGGCGTGGAGCTTATCGTTGACGATACGCCCAACTCGATTGTTATTTCTTCTTTTGATCCGGTACGCCGCCAAATCGCCCGACTCGCCCTTGAAAATCTTATTATGGATGGTCGTATTCAACCAGCCAAAATTGAAGAAATGGTCGCCAAGGCCAAAGAGGAGATCAATCGTATTATTAAAGAAAAAGGCGAACAAGCAGTTTACGAATGCGGTATCTTCAATCTCGACCCAAGAATTGTCGCAATTTTAGGTCGTCTTTATTTCCGCACAAGCTACGGCCAAAATGTTTTGCAACATTCGATTGAAATGGCTCACGTTGCAAGCATGCTCGCCGAAGAACTTGGCGCTGACGCAACTGTGGCCAAAGCCGGCGCTCTTGTTCATGACATCGGCAAAGCGCTCGACCATGAAATCCAAGGCACTCATATTGAAATTGGCATGAGAATTTTGCAAAAATTTGGCGCTGACCCAAGAATTATTACGGCCATGAAGAGCCACCACGATGATTGCCCCCACGAAACTCTTGAAGCAGTTATCGTTCAAGTGGCCGACATCATCTCCGGTGGCCGACCGGGCGCTAGAAGCGACAGTATTGAAAATTATTTGAAGCGCTTGGGCGAACTTGAGGCAATTGCCAACTCTTTCGAAGGCGTTGAAAAATCTTATGCCCTTCAAGCTGGCCGAGAAATCAGAATGTTCTTGCGGCCGGAGAAAATTTCTGACTTGGAAGCGAAGAGCCTTGCTCGCGAAGTGGCTACTCGAGTTGAACAAGAACTTAAATATCCCGGTGAAATTAAAGTCACCGTCATTCGCGAAACAAGAGTAATAGATTACGCGAGGTAGAAGATAATTTAGACAAAATATACTTTATTGAACTTTATTGACATTAAAAAACCACCAGACATCTGGTGGTTTTTGCAAATATTTTTATTTGCAATTATTTTTAACCTTCTCTCTTTTCTTCTGAATATGACTTTATTTGCTTGAATGTCTGTACTCGTGTTTGATTCATCGCAACTTTCAGAATAAAAAATTCAACCGGCAAGTCATTTCTTTCAAGAAACGCTTCCACTAAAACCACTGAACGAGTCATTTTTATCCAGTCCATCATAACATTCGGAGAAATTTTTTTAAAATCTTCTCTTGTGACAAGATGTCTGCATAAAAGTTCTTTTTCACGAGCAGAGAAACCGGAGCTGTTTAACAGATTATACGCCTGGCTTAAATTGAGCAGTTTGAATTCCTTATCCAAACATTCATTAATGAGCAGCGTATAGTACTCTCCGTTAAGAAATTTTTTAAGTTCAAATAGTTGTAATAAATTTAATCCGGCCAAAAATCTCTGCGTTTCTTTTATATTATCCACGCCCGTGCAGCGCGCAAAAAATCTTTCGCAGACATCCCAGGAAGAAGAAATTGTTTTTCGCATTTCGCTACCGAGCGCATTCCATAATTTATCAAACTCATTGAAGTAGCGGAAAAATTCTTCAGCATCCGTGGATTTTTCCCAGTTTTTCATAAATGCACTTGCCAGGTCGGCAGGGATTTGTTGAAAACAATGGTTCAACCCCGGCTGTCCTTCATGAGGTTCATCAGTACCTCGGGTTTTTAAAAGTTTGGCATCAAGTCCGTATTCTTTGATAAGTGCTTGGAAAAGATTTTTGTATTCCGTGAGGGCTTCCGGAAAAGACATTGTTTGGATTTTTTTACTTGTTTCTTTGAGACGCTCTACAATAGCATCCCGAATTTCGATAAAAGAAGTGGTGTCTGTTGCTGTCATAGGTTTTAGTTTTAGGTTTTTAAAAGTTAAAGAACAGGTTTATATATTTGGTTAATTGTTTTCAAGCAAAGCCGAGCAGTATCGCCATCGTCCATTATCGTCTGTCTTTTTTTCACGGTGTTCAGTGATAAAAGGTTTTTCTTCTTTTGGCATGAAGCCAAAGGAGAGAAAGCAGAAAAAAATAGAAATGAAGATTACAAACTGACTTTGCTTACTGTGGGAGTAAGGATTTCATTAAAAGATAAAACACGAAGTGCTTACCGAAATGAAAATTTACTCCCGCCCGCGACTGCCATTTTTTGGGAAGCGGGCGCACGATGAGGATTCTCGTATGAATCTTCCTTAGAAAAGTTCCGAAGGAAAACCCGACTCATCAAATGATGATAAGCCAAAAGAATCAGTGCGTAAAAAAGAGCAGGTTTGTTTCCATACTATCAGCAAAAAACTTTTTTGCCAACAAGAGATTTTTGCTAAATTTTAGCCTAAAAACCAATAAAAATAGCTTGATCTGTGAAGACCAAGCTAAGTACTTTTTTCAGGCGGATGCAACCATTTTTTTGATGCCTCATGCCAATCAAACCTTCCTGAAATCAGTCTAATTTTCTTTTTAGTCCGCTTAAACTGGCGATACATTTTAAAAACCTTAAGTTCGGCTTTTGTCCAGTCCGGCAAACCTCGGGAATTCTGGGTATTTACTTTAAATAAACCCATAAGCCCCTCTATTTCAAAATAGTTTACTCCTTTATTAGAGATTGCCCGATGAAGCAACGCTTGCAGGCGCCTTCTCTGCTTGCCTGTCATAAAGATATCCGCCTGTCCGCCTCGGTTTCTCAAGCCGACACCACTTATGTGCTTGCCTTCATTCAAAGCATTTAAATTGAAGTGCATCGTTTT
>MFTL01000024.1:2213-6685 GCA_001786825.1 Candidatus Nomurabacteria bacterium RIFCSPHIGHO2_01_FULL_39_9 | reverse complement strand
TTACCAATTGAATTTTGGGTTGGTTATCAATTCTGGCGTGGCGCGCTGTATGGTCTTAAGGGTTTTCGAGCCAATATGGATACGCTTGTTGTTCTTGGCACCGGCGCCGCATTTTTCTTTAGCGCTATTGTTACAATTTTGAAATTAACGAGCGAAACAGACCTCGATGTTTATTTCGATGTCTCCGCGCTTGTTACGACTCTTGTTATTCTAGGCAAATTTTTGGAAGCGAAGGCAAAAGGACGGGCGAGTGAAGCGATTAAAAAACTTTTGCGTCTTGCCGCAAAAGTGGCGCATATTGTCCATGAAGGTGGTCACGTTATGGATGTTTCAGTCGAAGAAGTCAAAGTTGGCGACATACTCTTAGTTAAACCGGGTGAAAAAATTCCAGTTGACGGCCTGATTGTTGAAGGAAATTCTAGCTTAGACGAATCAATGGTTACTGGCGAATCTATGCCGGTGGATAAAAAAACAGGCGACGGCGTTATTGGCGCGACGATCAATAAAACCGGCGCTTTCAAAATGCAAGCGACGAAAGTCGGCCGTGATACTTTTCTTTCTCACATTATCCAAATGGTTGAAGATGCTCAAGCCTCTCGTGCTCCGATTCAAAAGTTGGCTGATAAAATTACCGAGTATTTTGTACCAATTGTGCTTGCCATCTCAATAATTTCTTTTCTAACTTGGATTTTTGCCGGCCCGGAGCCAAGTCTGCGCTTTGCTCTTATTAACGCCGTGGCTGTGCTTGTGGTCGCTTGTCCTTGCGCGTTAGGTCTTGCAACGCCAACCGCGATAATGGTTGGCACGGGCCTTGCGGCGGAGCGCGGAATAATCATTCGCGACGCTGAAGCGCTTGAACTTGCGGGTAAAATCGACACTGTTATTTTGGATAAAACAGGAACCCTAACTTTAGGCGAACCATCGGTTACTGATGTTTTGGGCGAAAATGATATTTTAGAAATTGCCGGCAGTTTAGCCCGGCTTGATAATCATCCGCTTGATATTGCAGTAGCTAAAGCGGCCGAAAAAGAAAAAAAATTGTCAGTTTTAAATTTCAAAAATTATCCTGGTAAAGGCATCAATGGGGAAATAGCCAGTATAAATTATTATCTAGGCAATCAAAATTGGCTTTCGGAATTTAAACTTTCTTTGTCAGAAGATAATAAAAAAAAGATGGGGGAACTGGAGGAGGGCGGCAAAACAGTTATTTTCCTCTTCACGGAAGAAAAAATTATCGGATTGATCGCGCTTGCCGATAAAATAAAAGAAAGCTCGATTACAGCTGTTGCTCGACTCAAAGATCTTGGTTTGGAAGTTTGGCTGATAACCGGCGACAATGAACGCGTTGCAAAAGCAATTGGCGACAAGGTTGGCGTTACGAATATTCTGGCCCGCGTTCTGCCGGAAGATAAAAGTAAAAAAGTTAGAGAACTTCAAGATAAAGGGAAGCGCGTGGCAATGGTCGGCGACGGCATCAATGACGCGCCGGCGCTCACTGCCGCCGATATTGGCATTGCGATTGGCACAGGCACCGATATTGCGATTGAAGCCGGCGATATCACTTTAATCTCTGGCAATCCGCTGGGTATTTATGAGGCGATAAAATTAAGTCGGCAGACGCTTCGAAACATAAAACAAAATCTTTTTTGGGCGTATATCTATAACATAGTTTTAATTCCAGTGGCGGCTGGCGTCCTTTGGCCAATTTTCGGACTTTTGTTAAATCCAATTCTTGCCGGCGCCGCTATGGCTTTCAGTTCTGTTTCGGTTGTTTTAAATTCGTTGAGACTAAAGCGGTTTAAGGCTTAAAAAAATTAAATTAAAAAAACGGGATTGCTCCCGTTTAGATGTTTACTTTTGTGATGGTAATTTTGAAAGTTTCGCCTGGCTTTAACAATCGCGCTGGTTTGAATTTTGAATTTGCTTCAAGTTTATAATTACCTAAATCGTGATGAAAGAGCACCATAACCGTTTGCCATTTTCCGTTAGGCGTCTTTTGTTGCCAAAGCAAACTGTCATTCTTTGGCCAATTTAAGAGCCAATTATAGTCGCTCACAATAAGGTAATCGTTGTCCGCAGTTAGGATAAAATCCTGTTTCTGATTGTTCGACCAAGCGCTGGGTGCGATAACATTTTTTTCGTCTGCTAAAGTAGCTTTTGGTCCAACGCGCCCAATAATAATGTAGAATTTGTCGTACTTTCCTAATTGCCAAGGTACTTCAAATCGCGAACCCGGTGTTAAAGTGATGCCTCGACTATTTATCTTAAACGTCACCGCCTGATTCAAATTGCCGTATTCGTCCTTAGTTTGCAAAAGCAAACTGTCTCGAAAATTGATTGTCCAGTCACCGCCTTCCACAATAAGATAATTTGTTTCTTGGTTGAGAACGGCAATTTTATAAGTCCCCGGTTCAATTGAGGAAATGTCTAAAGTTCCGCCCGGCACCAAACTGTTTTCGGATTTTTCTTTTTGAAAATCTTTTACAATTTGCTGTTTTTCAAATTCTTTCTGCGCGGCTTCTTTTTTGACTGCGATGATTTCGTTCGCGGAAAATAAAATAATTCCGCCAGCAACTACAGTGCCACCGACAGACAGCCAGATGATGTTAAATCCAACGCCAAGCACGGCCAAACTGTAAGCGATTCTCGCGATCCAAAATTCCACTGAATTTTGAAAGACGAGTTTCTCCCACAAGCCGGGCGCGAAAAATCGGTCAAGCAAATAAATAAAAAGAGGGAAGAGGGCAAAGATGCCAAGGAGCGCCACGGCTCGCGTTTTACTGATTCGCTCTGTTCTTATTAGAAAAATAAGAACAAGAACAAAACCAGCGGCCAGATAATAAATAAGCTCATGATTTGCTGTCATAATGATGGTTTTTTTAAAGGTTCTGATTGGATATTATTACTGACGGCCAGGGAAGTCAAGGAGAAAAGGTAATAAAAAAACGGGAGCACTTTGCTCCCGTGTAATAACATTAACTAATGCTAATCCTCGCAGGGACAGCGCCTGATGATAAAGTCAACATGACCGTCATCATTGCCGCCAACTCCTTTGAAGTAAAACCTTGCGTTAGCGCCTAATTGAATATCGGCACTGGTAACAATAGTATCTACAACAACACCGCTTGGTGAACTGAATTTTCTTAGAACCTTTGAATTTGGTTCTATTTCAAATCCCCACCATTTTATAGGTTTGCCGTTTTCTATTGATTCAATAATCGTATAACCGGCTGTGTCCAACCAAAGAATACCTTTTTCCCCGGGCTCCAATATTGATAAATCAATAATGCCTTTTTCGGGAGTAAGATATCGCTCGGTGTCCGCTTTTTTTACTTCGGTTTTTGATTTTTTTGCCTCTTCTTTCGGTGCTTCTTTTTTGTCTCCCGAGCATTCTCGGCAAACAAGACCGATTAAGAAAAGGATAAGCGCTAAAATTAAAGTGCTGAACCAATGTTTGTTGAGCCAGTTCATAAATTTGTTGGCACCGATGTTCTGATTTTGGTTCTGATTTCCATTGGGCTCTTCTTCGCGAATTGCCGCTGGGTCAAAAATTTCAACCGTCATCAGATTTGATTCATCGGCTTCGGTTCCCGGATTGAATGCGGTAATGGTAATTTTTTGCGCTTTTTTGATGTACTCTGCCGGCAATTCTGCTACAACAGCGCGGCTGTTCATGCGCACCGCCTTGACTGGTTCGCCTTCGGCTAAAATAACCGCATCCGGTAAAAAGTGTGTTCCGTTGACATAGATTGTCATTGTTTTGGTTTGATTCGGGTTCATTGTCTTTTTACCCGGAATCACTTTCGTGATTGTCGGCACGGGTGTGCCAACATAAAACTCAAGAACATTTGATTCTTTGTCTCCGTCTTTAACTTTTATTCCGAACACTCCGCTTTTGGCAAGGAGTGGCGCAGGAATTGCTGATTTCAATTCCGTTTGGGAAACATACTCTGTTTCAAGTACCGTTTCCTTATTTTCTTCTATCCAAAACGCTTTTGCACCCTCTGAAAGAGGAGAAAAACTTGGTCCATAAATATAAATAATGAACCCGCCATCTCCTTTGTCTTTGTGCGTATGATTAATGCTGGTAATGTGAAGTGGAGTTTTCATGAGTTATGGTATTTAGTTTTAGTTAATATTCGTTAATTAAAGAGCATTTTTACTTCTATAGTGTATCAAAGTAAAGGCATTTTGTCAAGGTCGGATTTGCCTTTAAATGAGATAGAATAAAGGGGTTATGAAGAATAAAAGATTCCGGTTTTTAGGGAAATTAGCGATTAATATTTTAGTTTTGATGGTTTTGGTTTTGCCGTTTGTGGTGAGGTGGAGTTTTGTTGAAGCGCAAACGGCATTATTTTTAACCGCAAATCCATCAACAATAATAACTGGCCAAACGGCAAAAATAAAAGCGAAAATTGGGGAAGGGTTCGGTTCAGTACCCCTTACAAAAGTTATATTTATATCTTCCGCAG
>MFTL01000024.1:598-2196 GCA_001786825.1 Candidatus Nomurabacteria bacterium RIFCSPHIGHO2_01_FULL_39_9 | reverse complement strand
AAGATTGAACCTAGTTTATGCACAACTGGCGCAAATGGTTCTTGTGAAGTCAATTTTTCTGCTGTAAAAGGGGGCGATTATAATATTATTGCTAAATATGCCGATAATGATGGTAATTTTTTTACTTTCCCTTCATTAAAGATTACCGTTCAATCTTCTTATTCTGTCACTGCGGACAAAACAACAATTACCAATGATAAAATAGCAATAATAACAGCAAAAGGGCCAGCTGATTATAATGTGAGTTTTAATAGTTATGGCGATAGTATAATAGATCCAGACTTTTGTATTATAACGACTGTTGGCTCTTGCTCTGTTTATTTTAGTTCCGTAATTTTAGGAGACTATGCTATAGATTATGAAGTTTTTGAACCGTTTGGTTTATCTGTAGCTAAAGGTAAAATTATAATAACCGTTGTTGCTTCAACAACAACAGGAGGAACAGATGGTGGGACAGGAACCAGCGCTTGCAAAGCTGGTGAAAAGTTAGCCTGTGTAGCCGGTGAAGTGGCTTGTAAGGCAGATGCTCCAACGCCGCCATCTTGTCAAGCGGGAGAATATGCTTGCAAGGCCGGTGAACTTGTTTGTAAAGCCGACCTTGAGCAAACGCCCTCCGAAGGCGTCAACATCAACGTCAAACTCATCAATCCAATAAAAGCTGACCGACTCGATACATTCATCAAAGATCTTTTAAATATTATCCTGACTATTGGCGTACCGATTGTCGCTCTTGCTATCATTTACTCCGGCTTTCTTTTCGTCAAAGCGCAAGGTAAAGAAGAAGATCTTAAGAAAGCGAAAGAAACTTTCTTTTACACAATCATTGGCGCGGCGATTCTCCTTGGCGCGTGGGTCTTAGCCCAAGCGATTAAAGGCACGATTGAACAGATTGGTGCTTAGTTAAATTACTAATAATTAGTTAATATATATATGACAATAGAAACAGCTACATTAGAAAAGAAAGAAAAAAAACCTACAGCGGATGATCTTGTTGAGGTTTTGGGAACGAACGTCTTAACCACAAACATTGATTCGTCTAAAGAAATAGAGCGGAAAAGATATGATGATGAGCCCGGTAAAGTTTTTTATAATTTATATATTAACCCAGCGGAAGTTAAAAATATCCAAAAGTTTTTGGAAATTAATTCGAAGAGTTTAAAAATTGATTTTAGATGGATGGAAGCAAATAAGGTGCAAGTGGGAGTTCCGGAAAAAAATATAGAAGACAAAGACGCAATGACTTCAGAAAAAAAGAAAATTCTGGAACTTGGTGTTGTCGCGGCAAGAGCAGCTAAAACATATGACGAAGCAAAGGGGAATCTTATTGCCCGAGGGCTAACAGAATCATCTGAAAAGCTATTACATGAAGAGTATTTCAAGAAAGTTGAAAACACCAATAAGGAATTAATTGACGCGCTTAACGGATTAGCTAAGGATTCTCAAGAAAAGATGAAAGAAAAAATTCAAGCGGAGGAGCGCCGCCTTGGTTTGCATAAAAATCCTTATAGTGGTGAATATTCTAAGCCGGAAAGTAGTTAACTAGATCAATTTCGGTCTCACTTTTGGACCTTCTTTTGTATCCTTGAGATCAAAGCCGA
>MFTL01000024.1:0-578 GCA_001786825.1 Candidatus Nomurabacteria bacterium RIFCSPHIGHO2_01_FULL_39_9 | reverse complement strand
AAATTTAATTTCCCCCAATCCCAAACCAAACACTTTATCAAAATCAAGCACGGTGGTTTTTTTCACTTCCGGTTTTATGTTTGGGTCTTTAAGAAGTTCCCAGACTGTGGCGAGAGCGCCGGGCGTATCAAGATCGTTGTCCATTAGCTCGGTAAATTTATTTTGATAATTTTTATCAATTTCACCAGATACTTCACCAAGATCATAAAACAACTCATACAAGTGATTTAATGCGTTTTGAGCGGCTTCTAGAGTTGTGAAGCTGAAATTTGCGACAGTTCGATAATGACTGCCAAGCAGGAAGTAGCGGTAGGAGAGCGGGGAGAATCCTTTATTAATTAAATCTCGAAGTGTGTAGAAATTATTTAATGATTTTGACATCTTCTTGCCGTCAACCAAGAGCCATTCATTATGGAGCCAATATTTTACAAAAGGTTTTTCTGTGCCGGCTTCTGATTGCGCTATTTCATTTTCATGGTGCGGAAAAATAAGATCAACACCGCCGGTGTGAATATCAAAACTCTCACCGAGATACTTCATACTCATAGCCGAACATTCGATGTGCCAGCCCGGTCGGC
>MFTL01000023.1:4853-6719 GCA_001786825.1 Candidatus Nomurabacteria bacterium RIFCSPHIGHO2_01_FULL_39_9 | reverse complement strand
GTTTTAGTTTTTACATTTGAATTTTTCCTTAATCCAAACAATTGGATAAATAATTAAAATTATTATTTCGTTACAGATTCTCTGAAATAATTTGTCTGCCAATTCAATAACCAGAATCGCAGAAATATAAATCAATGTTTTCATACAAAATATTTTAAATATTTTTAAACACAAGAGGACTCTGTTGGGGATTCGCTTATTTTTTTAAAAATTAATATTAAATTGTGGAATCCCCAAGAGATTCCTCTCGTGCCTTCTTTAAAACCATATATTAATGAGCTAAAACCGTTAGAAGTATAGCACATATCCCCTTATTTGTCAATATAACGTAATAGTTCAATACCTTTGCATCACCTCTTTTAAGCAAAAAGCTGTCCATGGCGCTTGACAGAATTTTGCCTATATGATATCATTCCTAACCTGTCAGTTCTTTAATTAAAAACCCCAAAAAACAACACCTATGAAAAACAAAGTTCAACAACAGAAAGTCATTACTAATTTTTACCACTATTTCGGGCTCACGCTCGTAACTTTGGCAGGCGTAGTAGTGCTGCTTGCTGCTACTGCAAAAGCTGCCCAGGCATTGGGGTTCTAAGTCACTCGTGAATTTTCAAATTAATTCACTTTTTAAAAAGCCCTCTTTTCGGGGGCTTTTTTTATTAACTAGAAACATGTTGAGGCTTCATTAGTTCAACGCTTCTTTAAGCAATTTCGAAGTCACCTGCGGATTGGCTGAGCCTTTAGATAACTTCATCACCTGCCCCACTAAAAATTGCAATCCGGCTTCTTTGCCCGCTTTATAATCTTCAACAACTTTTTGATTTTGACTGATCACTTCAGCAACTATTTTTTTAACCGCGTCAACACCGGACTCCTGAAGCCAGCCGTTTTCTTCTGCAATTTTTCTAGGACTGTCTGAATTGCCATGCATAACTTCCAAAATATTTTTAGCGCCGCGCGAAGAAACCTCGCCTTTAGAAGTCATTTCAATAAGAAGACTGAAGTCACCCGCTTGCGGCAAAGTATAATCAACCTTATTTTTCAAATGGCCCAAAAGGTCAGAGGTAATGTAATTTGACGCTAATTTTATTTTCTCCAAATCGCTGTGAAAAGGCGTAGTGGCTTTTTCAAAATATTCCGCAAGCATTTTATTATCAACATAAATTTCAGCGTCTTCATTTTTTATACCAAAAGCCAAATAGCGAGCTCGCTTAGCTGCAGGTAATTCCGGCAAACCTTTTTTAAGTTTTTCAATATTAAAAATTTCCTGCAAAAATAGTTTTGGCAAATCCGGCTCTGGAAAATAGCGATAATCTTCGGACGTTTCTTTTTTTCTTTGAGAAAAAGTCGCTTGTTTGTCATCGTCCCAGCCGCGAGTTTCCTGGACTATTTCATCGCCTCTGCCCTCTTCCATTAATTCTTCCATTCTTTTCAGTTCGTATTTAATTGCTTTTTCGGCGGCTTTGAAAGAATTTAAATTTTTAACCTCAACTTTCGTGCCAAATTTATTTGGATCTTCCGAAATAGAAATGTTCGCTTCAACGCGCATCTGCCCCTTTTCCATGTTGGCTTCCGAGACGCCAAGATAGCGCAAAAGTAATTGCAATTCTTTTGCAAAACTAGAAGCTTCCTCCGCGCTTTTAATAACCGGTTCGGTCACAAGCTCCATGAGCGGCAAGCCAGCCCGATTAAAATCAATCAACGTGCTGTCTTTTTCATGAATGCTCGTGGCGGTGTCTTCTTCCAAGTGCACCCGAGTTATTTTAACGCCTTTCAATAATCCACCGGAAACAATCGGATATTTATATTGGCTGATCTGATAGCCTTTCGGAATATCGGGGTAAAAATAATTTTTCCGGTCAAATT
>MFTL01000023.1:4568-4694 GCA_001786825.1 Candidatus Nomurabacteria bacterium RIFCSPHIGHO2_01_FULL_39_9 | reverse complement strand
TCTTGGAATTACAGAACATTTTGGTTTCTGTCTTCAATTCCGCGTGAACTTCGAGGCCTATTGTTGGATAATAAGTTTTGAACATATTAATTAGTATACCAAAATTATGGCTTCTTTTTCAGAATT
>MFTL01000023.1:0-4505 GCA_001786825.1 Candidatus Nomurabacteria bacterium RIFCSPHIGHO2_01_FULL_39_9 | reverse complement strand
GGCTTTTCTAATTTTTTAAATTCTTTTATCTTTTTCGCAACAGTTTTTTCATCAACAACGTCAGTCTTGGTAAGCACGATAATTTCATCTTTCTCGGCCAATTCCGGATCGTGATTTTTAAGTTCTTTGCGAATCGTTTTATAAACTTTCATCATATTTTCATTTTCGAAAGAAACAAGGTGGGCGAGCATTTTAGTGCGCTTGATATGCCGCAAAAACTTAGTGCCAAGGCCTTTCCCTTCTGACGCGCCTTCAATAAGCCCGGGAATGTCGGCAATAATGTAACCGTAAAAATCGCCAAGATTTGGATCAAGGGTCGTAAATGGATAGCTGGCAACTTTCGCTTGCGCATGAGTTGCCGCATTGAGTAAGCTTGATTTGCCAGCGTTTGGTAGCCCAACGAGACCAATATCGGCAAAAAGTTGAAGTTCGATGAAAAATTCGGAATCTTCCCCGACTTTGCCGGGTGTCCATTCTTTTGGCTTACGATTTACAGAACTTTTAAAATGTTCGTTGCCAAAGCCGCCGCGCCCACCTTTAAGAAGTAAAATTTTCTCGCCTTCTTTTTCTAAAGAAATCTGCTCGCCGCTACTGTTGTTTGTAATAACACTGCCACGCGGCAGGTCAATAATCAAATCATCGCCATTGCCGCCATGCATGCTTTTACTGCCCCCCGGCTCACCATTCTTTGCCTTAAATTCTTTCTGATGGCGGTAATTAGCAAGAAGTGTAATGTCACGGCTGGTCCTCGCGTAAACGTCACCACCAGCTCCACCATCGCCGCCAGCCGGCCCTGCTAAGGGTTTACCTTTCTCATGTCGCCAGCGGACAACGCCATCGCCGCCCTTGCCTGCTTCTGCATAAATTTTAAGTTCATCAACAAATGCCATATTATTTATTATTTAAGGCTAACTCTGCTAATTTTATTGCCCCTTCTTTCGATTTGGCAGCCGCCAAGAAGAGATTATTGTGACAAAAAGTCGCGTCGATAACTCCGCTAACTTCCGCCATTTTTTCATTCATAAGGCCCGCCCACTCTTTCGGAAGGTCTTTGCGATTAGCGAAAGTTTTCGGATTGTCCCTTATTGTAAGCAGAAGCCAATCTTTTTCGCGCGGCACAATTGCAAAAAGAGGCTCTGGAAAACGACTCAAAAGCCCGGCCGGTAACTTTTTATCAAAAACTATAATTCTTTTATCAGGCGCGACTTCATAGACTTCTTTAACTTTTGGAAAAATTTCTTGTCTCTTCTTTTCTTTTTCGATTTCTTTGATTAAAATCCGCTTTGCTAAATTCATGACATCAAGAAAAATTTCATCGATACTTTGACTATAATCGCCAGGAAGGGGCAAAAAGGCATCAAGAACGTCCGTAACAGTAAAAGGATAAACATCAGAAAAAAAAGGTTTCGAAATTTCAACACCATTATCAATCGCATCAATTGGCTCTGCTAGCTCGCGATCAATATATAGAGCGGTTTCTTTCGAACCACAAATCTCAATGCCAAACTTTTTCCAAACCAAACCGAAAGAAGCGTAAGGAATGCCGTTTTCACGACCGCCGGCGCCGCCTGTTTGATGGTGGTCAAAGCGATTCAACTCTGGATCATAAACCCCACCAACATCAAAAACAAAATCGCCTTTCTCAATAATTTCGGGATCGCGAGTGCGGATTATTCTAACTTTGTTATTAAATAAAATTGACAAAGTTGCCGCCGCAAAAACATCGTCAGCATGAAAATTGCCGCTATGAGTAACGATCAGCTTATTCCTTCGAAATATCCCCGTTATGGCTGTGAATAAATCTTTCAAAAACTTCATAAATAAAAGTGATTACCTTTTCCAAGATAACAAAACCGATTATAAACAAAACAACAATTAAAGCAAATTTTTTAAATTCTTTGGTAATCGCAAACGCGGCAAAGCTGAAAAAATAACCGAGTGAGAGAACAATGCTACCCCATAAAATATTCGAGAAGATTTCCGCCTTTAAATAAGTTTTGAAGGCAAGTCGTAGATAACCGGCAAAAATAAGCACAAAATTATTCAAGCCCACCAAAAATTTAGAAACGAAAATAGACCAAAATGGCTTCGCTTCAACGTGCGGGAAAAAATATATAACTTTCTGGTGAATATAGCGGAAAAATTTGCTGTTAGGATATTTTCTTTGAAGAAAAATTCCTAAGTTATAAGCGATAAAGCTTTTTGAAAATAATCCGGACGCTACAAGAATTATCGTTGGTAAAAAATTTATCGCGCCTAAATGAAGCAAAATACCGGTGAGAATTAAAATAATCTCGCCTTCAAGAATCATGCCTAAAAAGATGACAAGATAAGCAATAATTTGGTACGAAACAACAAGATCGAGCAAAACGTCAAAATTAGCCATAGAGATATTTTATTTGCCTTTGAGCAAGTCAAAAAGCCAGTTAACTAGCCAAATTATCACGGCGCCAATTATTGCGCTTTGAAAAGTCAGAACATCAAAACCACTTATAATTTTAGAAGGAAACCAAAAGAAAAAAACATTCAGCGCAATTGAAAATAAACCAAGAGTAATGAGATTAATCGGTAAAGTCAGAATTTTGATGATTGGTTTAACAATTACGTCAATAACAGTCAAAGCGGCGCCAACTAAAAGCGCAATCCACCAGACTGATATTCCGATATTTGGAATAAAATAAGCAAGTCCATAAACCGCCGCCGATAGTATTAACCATTGTAAGATTATTTTCATATTTAAGATAATTTTTTCCCTTCTTCCAAATTTTCGCGGAAGTATTCTAGTTTTAAGACGTTAGTATTCAAATCAGCTAATTGATTCAATAAAGGTTTTCTTTCTGTCAAAACTACTATTACTTCATCTTGTAATTTATCATATTTTTTTATTAATTCCATTCTCTCTTGTATTTGTTTTTCTCTTTTCTTGTTTAACCAGTTAACTTCTTGATGTAATTCTTTAAGTTTGTTTTCGTACTCTTCATCATCTTTTTTTAACATATCAATTGCATTCTGAATAAATCTGCGATACCAGGGCAAGCTTTTTTTCTGCATATCTTCAGTTACTTTTTCGAATACAAATATATCTACTTTTGCATCAAGTTCTTCTTCTTTTTTTGTGATCGTCTTTTTGTAATAATCTTCTAATTCAGTAATTTGATCGGATATTTCTTGCATGTTTTTATTCAATCTTTCATAAGTATCCTCATTTGACCGAACTTGAAAAATGAGACTATCAAACTTCTGTTCTTGTAGAATTAAATTTTTATCTACCTCTTCAACAATTTCTTTGTTTTCCAAACTTTCCAATTGGGGCTTCTTTTCTTCCGCATACTCTAATAACGAAGCAAGATCATCAGCAAGAAATTTACCGTATTTTTCATGCTTCATAATCTTGTCTTTTTCCGAACCGCTTACCTCCGGAGCAAACCACCATTTTTTTTCACCTTCTTTCATGTTTTTAAATTAACTAAATAAGCTATCAACCACCTCTTTTACCATCATTCCATCAGCTTTACCTTTGAGCTCTTTCATAAGCGCCGCCATAAGCATGCCTTTCTTGCTAGCATCAGCAATACCAAGCTCTTCTTTTTTCGCTTTAGCAATCTTCTCTACTTCTTCTTTTTCCATCATTTCCGGCAAATAAACTTCAAGAATTTTTAATTGCGCCTCTTCTTCTTTTGCCAAATCTTCCCGGCCGCCGGCTTTAAATTGAGCTATCGAATCTTTTCTTTGTTTTGCTAATCTGCTGATGACAACCAAGGCGTCTTCGTCAAATAATTCCTCATCAGGTTTTCTTTTCTTGGCAACCAATTCATTAGTAAAAGCCGCCAAAATACCCCGCAGGGTGTCTAATTTGACTTGGTCTTTCGAGCGCATTGCGGCCTTTATTTCATCCCTTATCTTTTGATGTAACATGCCTTATATTGTATACTTTATTTCGTAATGTCTCAATACTACAATCCAAAGCGGACTCGTAACCTTTTTGATCCAAAATCAAGCGAGCCTTTTGGCGTCAGCCGCTCAAAAATCGATCTTTTTATCGAATGTCCTTGTTGTTTTTATTTGGATCGCCGGCTTGGCGTCGGCCGACCACCGGGTTTCCCTTTTTCTTTAAATGCCGCCGTTGATCGCCTACTCAAAAAAGAATTTGATATTCATCGCAAGGCAAAATCCGCTCATCCTCTCATGGAAACATATAAAATAGATGCTGTGCCTTTTTCTCATGAAGATCTTGAAGAGTGGCGTGAAAATTTCAAAGGTGTGAGATTTTTGCATAAACCGACAAATCTAACCATCAGCGGCGCGATTGACGACGTTTGGATAAATTCTAAAGGCGAGTTGATGGTGGTTGATTACAAAGCCACTGCCAAAGACACGGAAGTAAACTTAGATGCCGACTGGCAAGTTGGTTACAAACGACAAATGGAAGTTTATCAGTGGCTTCTTCGACAAAATGAACATAAAGTTTCTAATACTGGCTACTTCGTTTACTGCAATGGCCAAGC
>MFTL01000022.1:5144-5338 GCA_001786825.1 Candidatus Nomurabacteria bacterium RIFCSPHIGHO2_01_FULL_39_9 | reverse complement strand
GATAAAAATGATGAGATAGTTGGTGTTGATATAATTAAGAAGGGAAGCACGGGCACGTTTCTGACAATTTCTGAAAATGGTTTGGGCAAACAAACTGAACTTAAAGAATACAAAACTCAAAAGCGTGGTGGATCCGGTATCAAAACTGCGAAAGTGACGCCAAAGACTGGTCGGCTTATTATCGGCCGAGTTAT
>MFTL01000022.1:0-5069 GCA_001786825.1 Candidatus Nomurabacteria bacterium RIFCSPHIGHO2_01_FULL_39_9 | reverse complement strand
TTATTTGTAGGACAAGGTCCGACCTTGTCCAAATTAGCAAATAATTGAATGCCGTTCGATTGGAAATAAAAAAAGCTGAACGTTTGCACGCACAGCTTTATTCTTTCTTTGGAACATTTTAATCTAAACGGTCGATGTCATCAAGAAATATTGACCAACTGTACTTTTTCATGTTTTTTCGAATATAATCACCTTCTTCGTGATTATACTTTTTAAAAGGCATTTCGGATACAGCCACCATTATGAATTCATTTGTTTCCTCATTGATGGTGTGTGGACTAGTAATTATTCCGGAACGAAGTTTGTTTCCAAAAGGAAGATATTCAGTCCCGATGGGAATAATTTCTGTAACCTCTTTTTTAAAAATCAATTTTCGTGCTGGGAATGGACTGTCTATAAAAGAGAACTGAAATAAAAGAATTTTTTTCATTGTTTAGTATTTTAATTGTGAGATATTTATTGAGTTATCTCTACATCCTTAAAGAAGCAAAGATAACCCAATAAATATAACTAAATAACCAAACATATTAAAGAACTACTATAGTTAGTATAGTATAATATTTTTAAATAAAAGTCAAGTAACCGTAATGGTCGAAATACACAGTTAAATTAGTTGTTAATCAAATAAATATGTTAAAATAAGAAAAATGCTCGCCGAACCAAAAGAAAATTTAAAACAACTGAAGCTTCGCGAAGACGCCATTATCGCTGATCTCGGTGCTGGCGCTGGTTGGTACGCTCTAGCCGCGGCCGCAATAGTGCCGCGCGGCAAAGTCTACGCTCTTGAAGTGCAAAAAGATTTAGCCGAAAAAATCAAAAACGCGGCGTTAGAAGAGCACCTGCTCAATCTGGAATCAATTTGGGGCAATGTTGAAAAAATTGGCGGCACAAAATTAGCGAACGAGTCTATTGATGTCGCTATTGCGGCCAATGTGATGTTCCAATTAGAAGACCGGCAAACTTTTGCAAAAGAAATTAATAGAATTTTAAAACCCGGCGGTATGTTACTGATTATTGATTGGGAGACAATGCTCCCGGGTGGAGGAGCAACTTTCAATAAAGCATCGGCGCTTGATCTTTTTTACAGCATGGGCTTCTTGAAAGATCGTGAGATTGACGCTGGCACGAATCATTATGGAATAATTTTCAAAAAACCAAAAAAATCATGAGTAATTTTCAAATAATTTTAATCGCAGTTTTTATAGCTTTTGTTATTTTCGGCGTTATGATTTTCTCTGGCTTTATTCCTATAGGTCAAGGCGGGGCGACACAAATTTCTGGGCAGATAACTGTTTGGGGCACGATTCCGACAAGAGATATAAATGAATTTATTGGTAATTTTAAATCTGTTAATCGTAATATTGCAGTCAACTACGTTGCTAAATCAGCTGCTAATTTTGACGAAGAACTTGTTGCGGCGCTGGCAGCTGGTACTGGCCCGGATGTATTTTTGCTCGACAGTGATTTTGTTTTTAAAAATCGCGATAAAATTTTTGAAATTCCATATTTAAATTTTCCGATAAAAACTTATAAAGATAATTTTATAAGCGCTTCGGAAATTTATTTGACTAACACCGGTGTTTTGGCTCTGCCACTTTATGTTGATCCGATTGTTATGTATTACAATCGCACGCTCTTTAATAATGCCGGTATTCCAAGACCGCCAACAGCTTGGGATGAATTCCCGAATTTAGCGCCGCAACTGACGAGCCGTTCAAATAATAGAATTATTAAAAGCGCTGTTGGTATGGGCGGATCCGGCAATATTGAGCACGCGAAAGAAATTATTTCGGCGCTTGTTTTGCAGGCCGGTAATCCGATTGTGCGGAGAGAAGAAGACACTTTTGAAGCGGTTTTGAGCTCAAGTGCGGTGAGCAATGCTTTGAGTTTCTACACAAGTTTTGCCAATCCGGCTACTGATTCTTATTCTTGGAACGAGTCACTGCCTAATAGCCGCAATGCTTTTATTACCGGCGACTTAGCGATTTATTTTGGCACCGCTTCTGACCTTTTTAGAATTAGAGACAGTAATCCCAATTTAGATTTTGATATTGTGGATATGCCGCAATTGCCTGCTGCCAACAGAGCGACATTTGGCCGTGTTTATGGGCTGGCAGTTGCAAAGAATTCCAAAAATATTCCGGCGGCCCTGACTTTTGTTTATGCTTTTTCTGGCGCCGATTATGCCGGCAATATTGCCAACGCACTTTCATTGCCGCCGGCGCGGCGTGATCTCCTGGCGGCGCGGCCGACGGGCAGCTATTTGCCGATTTTTTATTCGAGCGCGCTTCAGGCAAAGAACTGGTTTGATCCGGATCCGAAGCGTACAAAAGAAATTTTCAAAACAATGATTGCCGACGTCGTCGCCGGCCGGACTGATGCCGAAGACGCGGTTGATGACACCTCGACCGACATTGGTGTACTTTTGAATAAATGATATAATTAATTATTATGGTTAAACAACTCATTTTAACTACAAAAATTTGGAAAGAAGGTCGTTGGTTTGTTGCTTATTCTCCAGAATTTGAAGTTGCTTCTCAAGGAAAAACAAAGGAAGAGGCTGAAAAGAATTTAAAGATAGCTATTAATCTTTTCCTTGAAACCGCTAAGAAGAAAGGCACTCTTTTACAAATTCTTAAGGAATCTGGTTTTATTAAAGAAAAAAATGATTGGCTAATGCCTTCCATTATTATTTTCCCATTTGAAGTAAAGGTTTAAAAAATGTCTAAAAAAATAAACCCAATTCATTATAAAAAACTAATTAAAGTTTTTGAAAAGGATGGTTGGGTTCTTGATCGAACAGAAGGCGATCATATGGTTTATGTAAAAGACGGCTATATTCGTCCCGTTGTTATTCCTTGCTATTCAGAAATTCCGATCTTTATAATTTTAAATAACATTAAGACTGCCAAAATCTCGCGCGATAAATATCTTAAACTTTTAAAATGAAATTTAATTTTGAGAAAATAGGAGAGAAAGTAGAAAAAAATATTCGTAAAGCGACTTTAATTGGCGCCACTGTTCTTTCAACTTTACCGGCTTTTACTCAAGAAAAAACCACAGAAGATCAAAAAACTATTTCTATTGAATCAGCTCAAAATTTAACGCAATCCATTTTTGAAGAAGATTCGCTGATTTTAAAGAAACCGTCCAAGCACCCGGGAATCTATGAACAATATTTAAAAGATGAAAGTCTCCAAAATGTGTTAAAATATATAGCAAGTCATTAAATTATGAAAAAGTTTATTTCAATTTTTATTTCTTTGTTTATCTCGCTAGCTCTTGTTTCGTCTATTTTTTATATTTTACCAAAACAAGCCAGCGCAGCTTTTGATGTTGAAGTCTTTACTTTAGAAGCAGACGAGGCTGATATTTCGGCATCGGGCGCAACTATTAGAGGACTAATCTCATTATCTAACCCCAAATCACCAGATGACCAAAAAAATATTGAATCAGCCTATGCGTTAGTTTGTTTGGGGAAGACCCAACAAAGCGCGAATTGCCCACCCGAAGGTCCTTTTACTTACACGCTTGATATAACCAAAGATCTAAAAAATTTGTATCTTATCAGTGGAAGCGCAAAATTTACTTTTGAAATAAAGGCTTTAGATCTTGATGTCGCCACAAAGTATTATTATAAAACAGGTGTTTATATAAAATCAGCTGGAGTAGGTAGCCCTCAAATTTTACAAGGGTTAGTTAGTAATTTTACAACAGACAGCAGTGCTCCCACTCACAAAGTCACAATTTCACCATTAGCTCCTTTAACAAATTCTGGTCCGGCAATAAGTTATTTTCTTATACGCGATCAAGATGATAAGCCAGTGGCTGATTTTTTGATAAATGAATATTCGGTGAAAAATGAATACATAACTTCAAACTCGGCAAAAATTGTTTTAAATCTCGTGAATACTAATAGTAATGTCTTAAAATCTTATCTTCTTTTCGGCGAATTAGGAACAGCGCGAGATGTTTATGAGCTGCCTTTTACTGGCGGTGATCCAAGTACTAAATATGGGGCATTGGTTGAAATGAAAGACTTAAAGTTAAATACTGTTTACGAATATCAGATTCTCGTAAAATATGTTTATGATGTTGTTGATTTTCAACAACAGTCAATAACTACTTTTAGTTTTCCACGTTCGTTCCAAACAAAGTCTGTTGTCGGCGAAGGCGATATTGCAGTTTCAGTTCGCGACGCTTCCGCCTCGGAAGTTGTCGGCAGTCCGATAGCAACTTTTGATATTAATAATAGTGACGACAAACTCCGCGGTCTTGGCTATATCTATCAATATCCATCGTCGGCCCGTGTTACTCATAATTCGGCAAAGGTTGTTTTTGAAATAATTAATGGCGAATACGATTCTGTTTTAGGTTTTTCGTTTCTTATTGAGATAGCGCAACTAAGTACATTTAAAGAATTTTCAATGCCGGCTTTAAGCCGCCAATATCTTCCTACCGAAAGAGGGAAGTTTGTTTTTGATATCACGGGTCTTACACCAAGTACTCAATACCAATACAAAATTAAAGTCGCCCACCGAGAGCCCGGCGCAATCTCGGTGAAGGATAATGAAAGTCCAATTCGTTTCTTTTCAACGCTCGCCGCGCCGCCGGCCGGAACTGGTGGCATTGGAGGAGCGGGCGGTACTGGTGGTACTGGAGGAACTGGCGGCACAGGGGGAACCGGTACAACGATTGGCTTGCAAACAGTAGAAGGGATTCCGACAATTCCGGTGGGGACTATCACGATCGGTACCCAAACGCCAACCGGCGGCGCGATAACCGCGCCGGCAACAACTACGACGACTGTTTCTCGCGAGGAATTAAAATATAAAGACAGGCTAGTGCCTTGCGGTGGCACTGGCCAGCCAAAGTGCGATTTCAATCAACTGATGATCATGATAAACATTATTATCGATTTTATTATTTTCAAACTCGCTTTTCCGATTTTTGCCATCGCTTTCGCTTATGCTGGTTTTCTCCTGCTTTTCTTTGGTAGTGAAGACGCCAAGCGCAGTGAAGCCAAGAAGATCGCGATCAATGCGTTTTTTGGTTTTGTGATCGCGCTT
>MFTL01000021.1:8206-9529 GCA_001786825.1 Candidatus Nomurabacteria bacterium RIFCSPHIGHO2_01_FULL_39_9 | reverse complement strand
TAGATTTGTTTTAGTCTTGGGAAAATAATCGTTAAAACCTGCAAAATAATTGATGAGGTAATGTAAGGACCAACGCCAAGCATGATGATTGAAAGATTCGACAAGCCGCCACCAGAGAAAATATTGAGGAGGCCTAAAAATTGATTGCCGAGCAGATATTGTTTTAGCTTGATCACGTCAACGCCGGGAATCGGTATTGAAGCTAAAAGCCGAAATACAACAAGCGCAAAAAGCACGAAAAGAATTCGCTTTCGAAGGTCCGGATCATTCAAGGCTAATTTAATTTTTTGCCAAATATTCATTTTATTTTTATTCTACTTTACCGCCGGCTTTTTCGATTTTTTCTTTAACAGAAGCTGAAG
Organism: Candidatus Nomurabacteria bacterium RIFCSPHIGHO2_01_FULL_39_9; assembly: GCA_001786825.1. GTDB lineage: Bacteria > Patescibacteriota > Minisyncoccia > Phycocordibacterales > DATEUR01 > MFTL01. The sequence goes on along the minus strand of MFTL01000021.1, from coordinate 9,167 downwards.
TTGCGCAGCCAGAAACTGTAATTTTTTTGGAGAATTCGCCGTTATTCAAAATTTTAACTTTTGGCAGCTTGTCGCCGATTTTTTTGATTAGTTTTTTCTCTGCTAAAATAACTGGGTTAATTATCGCATCATTTTCAAAATTTTTCTCAATTTGACCAAGACTCACTATTGCAAACTTCTTACCAATTTTTGGAAACTTAAAACCGCGTTGCTTCGGCAAGCGCTTCATGACATCTCTTGTCTGAGGACGAATACGGTGGCCGGAACGCGCTTTTTGGCCTTTGGTGCCGCGACCAGAAGTTTTGCCCCGACGGCCGCCGCGGCCGACAATAAGCTTCTTTTTATTTGGCGTTTTTCTTTTTAATTGATTGAACTGCATGTTTTTAAATTAATTCAACTGTAATAATTAATACAATTTTGCCAAGGCGGTAATTGTTGCTCGGCTTAAATTCAATTTATTCTTGGTACCGGAAAGAATTTTTGAAGTAACATCGCGCACGCCGCCCAAGGTCAAAATATCTCGGACGACACTGCCGGCAACGATACCGCGGCCTTTATTGCTTCGCAAATAAACTTTCGCGCTGCCATATTTAGCGAGCACATCAAAAGGAATCGAATTGTTTTTTGTCAGCGGAAGTGTCATTAGATTTTTCTTGGCATTGCGAAATGCTTTGCTGATCGCCAATTGAGTATCAATGGCTTTGCCGAGACCCAAACCAACCCGGCCTTTTTTATCGCCAATGGCAAGCAGAACTGAAAAATTAAAACGCTTACCGCCGGCCATAACGCGGGTAACGCGAGCCATGTTAAGAATCTTCTGAGCAAATTCAGATTCTTGTTCGCGGCCGAACGATTTTCCTCGAGGTTGTCTTTGGTTCATGTTTTGATTCATAGTCTTATTATAAAATTAAAATTCAAGTCCCGCTTCCCGAGCGCCGAGAGCCAATGCTTCCAAACGACC
>MFTL01000021.1:6287-8196 GCA_001786825.1 Candidatus Nomurabacteria bacterium RIFCSPHIGHO2_01_FULL_39_9 | reverse complement strand
AATCCGCCTCTGTCAAAAACTATTTTCTTTATTTTATTCTCTTCTGCCAATTTGCCAATTGCCGCTCCAACTTGTTTTGCCCGTTCGAGCGGTTTGCCTTTGAGTTTCAAATCGCTTGCGCTGACTAAAGTCTTGCCTTTTGTGTCATCAATTAATTGAGCATAGATAAAGCGATTGGATTTGAAAACCGCCAAGCGTGGCCGAACGACCGTGCCCGAGATTTTGGCTCTGATTTTTTTCTTTAATCTTATTCTTTTGTCTGTTTTGTTAATCATATTCAAAAATTAAGCTGATGCTGCCGCTTTCTTGCCGGCCTTGCGTCGAACAACTTCCTTCTCATAACGAATGCCTTTGCCTTTATATGGTTCAGGCTTTTTAAGCGATCTGATATAAGCGGCAAATTGGCCGACGGTCTCCTTGTCGGAACCAGAAATAGTAATAGCACCCTTCTCTGTTTTTACCTTTAACTCTTTAGGAATCGGCACAAAAACTTGGTGCGAGAAGCCTAAATTTAAAACTAATTGATCGTCTTTAACTTCGGCTTTATAACCGATACCTTCGATAAGAAGTTTTTTAGAAAAAGATTCATTGACGCCCTTGATCATGTTTTTCAAATGAGCAGCATAAGTACCCCAGAGTTTTTTTGAGAAAACATCATCAGATTTAGGCAAAAGCGTGATTTCATTATTTTCAATTTTGATTTCGATTTCTGGTCGAAAATCGCGAACTAAGGTACCTTCTTTTCCGGTAACGGTAATTTTGCCGTTTTCCATTTTAACGGTTGTGCCAGCTCCGATATTTATTTTTTGTTTTCCTACTCGTGACATAATATATTTACCAAATTCTAAAAAGGATCTCGCCGCCAAGAGAATTTTTCTTGGCATCGCGGCCGGTCATAATTCCTTTCGACGTTGAAAGAACTAATTCCCCACGGCCATTTTTGAAAGGTGTAATTTCTTTTGCAGACAAATACATTCGGCGGCTTGGCTTGGAAATTCTTTCAATTTCATGAATCCTCGGAGCCTTGCCGACATAATCGAGTGCAATTTCCAAAACCGGACGACCGTCTTTTGTTTTTTTGGCGACTGATTTGATAAAACTGCGCGTCACCAAACACTCCAAAACGTTCTGTGATAAACGAGAATAAGGCACAGAGACCGATTCTTTGTTGACTCGGCCGGCATTTAAAATCATTGTTAAAATGTTGCTAATTGGATCCATAAAATTACCATGAAGACTTGCGAACGCCCGGAATCATGCCCTCGTTGGCAAATTCCCGGAAACAGATTCGACAAAGTCCAAAATCTCTCATAAAACTTCGACCACGACCACAGCGAAAACAGCGATTCTTTGCTCGCGTACTGAATTTGGGTTTTTTTGTTGCTCTTACTCTAACTGAAGTTTTTGCCATAAAGATAAGTGATATTAACAAATTTAGATACTCTGGTCAAACATAATTAACTTGCAAACGGCACGCCGATATTTTCAAAAAATGCCAATGCTTCTTCCTTGCTTTTAGCGGTCGTGACAATCGTGATTGCAAAACCGAAAACATCGCGCAGTTCTTCATCGTGAGTTTCTGGGAAAATCGTATGTTCTTTGATACCGAGAGTCAGATTGCCGATATTGTCGACGATACTTCGCTTAATGCCGCGGAAGTCTTTTGTTCGTGGAAATGCAACATTAAAAAGTTTATCCAAAAAGGCATACATCCTCTTGCCGCGCAGTGTGACAACGACCCCGATTGGCTCGCCAAGTCGCAATTTGAATCCGGCAATAGACTTTTTCGACGCGCGGGTAGCCGGCTTCTGGCCTAAAATTTTAGTCAAACGATCTTTAACGAGTTCTAATCTTTTTGGATCTTTTTTAATGCCACTGCCAACGCCGGCGTTGACGACCACTTTCAAAA
>MFTL01000021.1:5249-6210 GCA_001786825.1 Candidatus Nomurabacteria bacterium RIFCSPHIGHO2_01_FULL_39_9 | reverse complement strand
ATTTTTATGCTTTTGTAACTTTTGATACGTTAATCGGAGCGGCAAAAGTAAGAATCTGACCTTTTTCACCCATCTTTCTTGGCCGCTGTGCTTTCTTCTTTAAATTGATTCCTTCAACAACAACGCTATTTGAGCGCGGCAGAGCCCGGATAATTTTCCCGCTTTTGCCACGATCGGCGCCGCTTAATATTTTTACTGTGTCTCCTTTTTTTACATTCATGTTATTAAAATTATTTAAATCATTACAAAACTTCCGCCGCTAAAGAAATAATTTTCTGAAAACCGCGTTCGCCGAGCTCTTTCGGAATCGGACCGAAAACGCGGGTGCCGAGCGGTTCTAACTTAGTTTTGTCAATCAAAACAACAGCATTATCATCAAATCTAATGTAAGAACCATCAGATCGGCGGTGAGGTGCGACTTGGCGGACTATAACACCGCGGACAACATCATGTTTTTTAGTTGCTTTGCGCGGTTCGGCGACTTTTACCGAGAGCACGACAATATCGCCAAGACCCGCATAGCGTCGGCGCGAGCCACCTAAAATCTTAAAAATCTTACCGATCTTACCACCGGTGTTGTCTGTTATTTTTACAACTGTGCCTGCTTGAACCATAATATATTTATACTTTACTTAAAACAATAAAATGCTTCTCTTTAGAAATTGGCCGCGACTCGCCAATCAAGACAGCGTCACCAACAGCAAATTCATTCTTCTCATCATGGGCTTTGTATTTTTTGCTGACTTTATAATATTTCTTGTATTTCGGGTGCTTAATAAAACGATCGACTTTTACCGTCGCAGTTTTGTCTGTTTTGTGAGCTATTACTTTTCCTTTTAAAATTTTTTTTGCCATATTAATAAAATTAACGACTAACAACAGTTGTCTTAACTGGTAATTTTGCGCCTGCCTTCGTTAGCGCCTCTTTTGCAATTGCCGGCGTAACGCCATCGATTTCAAA
>MFTL01000021.1:1170-5227 GCA_001786825.1 Candidatus Nomurabacteria bacterium RIFCSPHIGHO2_01_FULL_39_9 | reverse complement strand
GCTAAACCGCCGGTAGTATCGCCCTTGCCTTTACCCATACCAACTTCCGGCGGTTTAGCTGTAAATGGTCGGTCCGGGAAAATCCGAAGCCACATTTTGCCGGTCTTGGAAACGAGACGGCTGATTGCTTTTCTGGCCGCCTCAATTTGATTAGAGCGAATTCGGCCAGCGGAGGTTGCTTTAAGCCCAAAACTGCCGAAAGAAACTTTCGTGCCACGTGTATCCGGTGTTATTCGGCTGACGTCTTTTCGGCCGGTTTGCCACTTTCTAAATTTTACTTTCTTAGGGAATATCATATTGGTTAATTAAAAATTTCGCCTTTATAAACCCAGACTTTAATGCCAAGATCGCCGTAAGGCAAGTGCGCGCGCTCGCGTTTATAATCAATATCGGCCCGGATTGTTTGAAGCGGAATACTGCCTCTTTTGATTTCTTCATGACGAGCAATTTCAGCACCGTCAATACGGCCAGAGAGCGCAATACGAGCACCTTTAACGCCGCGCGTTGCCATAATCTTTTCAATAACCTGCTTAACAACTCTTCGAAAAGGCATTCTTTTTTCAAGACCTTCAGCAACCATATAAGCGGCAATGGCGGCATTGGCTTCCGGATCAGCAACTTCCAAAACGTCAATTTTAAGCTCGGTCGGTAAAGTGAGCTTCTTATGGCGCATAAATTTAATAATATCTTCTTTAAGTTTTGCCATCGCTTCGCCAGATCGGCCAATGACTGCGCCCGGTCGCGAAGTGTGAATAATGATTTTAAAATAATTTTGGCGGCGCTCAATTTCAAGATTGGCGACAAAAAGGCCGCGCAGACGATTTTCTAAATAATCGCGCAAAAGCACGTCCGGCTTCAAAAAGACCGCCATTTTCCCAGGCAACGCAAACCAATGCGCCCGCCAGCCGCGAATGATTCCTAATCTATGTGAATATGGATGGACTATTTTTGACATAATTATTTCTTTTTAGCTTTTTTTACCTTTTCACTTTTTATTTTTTCAACTTTCGCTGTTTCAGTTTTTGTCTTTTCAGATTTTTCCACTTTTTCAACTTTCTCTGCTTTCTTCTCAACTTTCTTTAAATTTATTAAAACATGACTAGTACGCTTCTTGATTTGATAAGCGCGGCCAAAAGCTCTCGGCATCATTCTTTTCAAGACAACGCCTTGATTAACGGTAATATTGGCGACAACCAAATCTTTCAAATCTTCGCCAGTAGCTTTTGCATTTGCCACCGCGGAATTAAGTAGCTTCGCCATAGGCTCCGCGGCACGCTTCGGCAAAGTTTTTAAAATTACAGCCGCATCAACAACGGAACGATTTTTTATTAAATCAGCGACAAGGCGGACTTTGCGTGGCGACTGACGATAATTTTTAAGTATTGCTTTCATGTTCTTTCTATATTATTTCTTCTTCGTAGTATCAGCGACAACGACTTTAGCAGCTTGAGCGGCAGCAATTTCGGCTTCCTTCTTCTTCTGTTCGAGCTCTTTCTGCATTTTACCGCCGTGTCTCAAGAACTTTTTGGTTGGTGAAAATTCGCCAAGATTATGGCCGACCATATCTTCCGTTGCCAAAACTGGAAGATGTTCCTTGCCGTTATAAACACCAAAGGTAAATCCGACCATTTCCGGACTGATAACTGAAGCTCTTTGCCAAATTTTAATAACGCCAGCATCAGCTGGTTTTTTACCGGTTATTTTCTTAATTAATCGGGCGTTAATAAATGGCCCTTTTTTCAGACTTCTTGTCATGATGAAAATTAAAAAGCCGACTTGGCTTGCTAGAAGATATTATCATTTGCCTTTATTTTTCGCAAGGCAAACTTGACAAAACTGTATGTTTTGTGCTATTGTAGAGCCAGTTATATTCCTTAACTCAAAAAGATTAAATAAATAACATTTTTTAACTTTTAAATCCTAATAAACCTATGGAAACAAGGACCTGTTCTAATTGCGGTCGCGGAGGCATCGGTGAAGATGAACTCGACTGCCCTTTCTGCGATGACGAAGGAGATGATACTCTCGACTTCGATGAAATGAAGTCATTAAAAGAAGCTCTTATAATAGCTGAAGAACTGGCACGAAGAAGCAACATCAGAGAAAAAAGAAAATTTTCGCATGACGACAAGCGCATTCAAAAGAAAAGACAGAAAAACCCAAACCAAAAAAAATTTAAAAAACATTTTCATTTAAACTTTTAAAACCTTTAATATATTAATTTCAATTCAAAAATAAAGGACGAATTCAGTAAACTGAATTCGTCCTTTTTCAATGCCCTCATTTCATTTTTTCATTATTCGCGGGAAACCTCTTTTTTCTCCCCAATACCAAAGATCATGCCGCCACTCTTTAAGCAAACTCAATTCCTCTTTAGAGATGTACTTTTCCTCCTCAACCACGCTCATTAATTCATTGTATTCCAGAAGAGAAAATACTTCGCAAGGTGGATAGAGTTTAGGTAGCTCAGGATTCTTGTCGTCAAAAGTACGAAACCCGGCAAACATTTCCTCGGCTTCCTTAAAGCCGTAATTAAAAATTGAAACAATCGCCCGACATTCTCCACCAGCATCTCGCACCGCCTGAACGGCTTTAGCCGAACTTCTACCTGTGGAAATCAAATCTTCCACTACGATGACGCTTGCTCCGGCCAAACTTTTATGGACATCAATGCCTTCAATTTGATTTTTTAAACCGTGGATTTTTGGTTTTTCTCGGATATAGACCAGAGATTTTCCTAGTTCATTAGCCAAACTGGTCGCCCAAGGAATACCCGCGGTGGAGGTCCCGGCAATAACATCAATTTTTTTCACACCCATTATTTCAGCGGCTCTGATTAAAGCATTGGTAATTAATCTGCGATGTTCCGAGCGATACAAAAATAAACGATTGTCGTTATAAATCGGCATCCGGTAGCCGGAAGCCCACTCAAACGGATTTTTGATATTAAGTTTAATTGCTCCGTTGGCGATACTTGTTCTGGCGATTTTTTTAGCCAACGTACTCGATTGTGTTTCCATAAGAAAAGTTTTTTGAGATTTGAGTTATTTAAATGATTCTGCCGCCATCCTAACATTTATTTTAGGAAAAGCAAATCGGACCACGCGCACATTGACGCGAGACTATTTATATAGTATTATGTTTTCAACACCAAATTCTTTTAAAATGAAAAATATAATCGTGCTTCTATTATTCTCTTATTGTATTACAAGAGTTGATGCTCAAGTCAATTCCTATGACGGATTTCTGGGTGATAGTCTTATTTGTGATTATTATGCACAAATTTTTTTTGATAGCAGTTTTAAAATCGCACATGCTCCACTTAATATCCAGCGCGATATTTTATCTGGCGGCATAAAGAATAAATTAAAACCCGGAGGCGAAAATTCCATCGCCAAACTGCGGCATAATGAGGAGTTTAAGTTGTTGATTTTTGAAAAGATCAGCGACAAATATACTTTGAGCGGTTTTACAATTCGTATATTTGAACTTGAGAGACCGATGACAGATTATGATATTCGTTGCGCATCTGATGCTGTAGCTCTTAATCTAGGAGAATTTTGCTTTGCATTAATAAAGATGCTAGCAGCACAGCCAGATGGTGAAGATGGCACCCTATCCACAAATGGCCCAATTAATGTCTTTTATGTTCGCCTGTCTCCAGAGAGAACTATCTCGGTCAGCGCTTGGTGGGACAGAGCTGACCAAGTTTGGAGTTTGCGGGCAAACAAATTGCGTTCCTGGGGACCCGGCACGCGCGTTTTCATAAAATAAGGATTACCTTGATTCGACATCGCTCGGACGCTGTGTGCAAGATTACTCGCTCACGCGCTCCTCGCTTGTCGAAATAAAACCTTCCATTTCTAATTAAGCAATGGGAGGTTCTTTTAATATCTTATTTATAGATTAGACAACCCGGAAATAATGAATTTGACAGGTTGTTTTTAAAATGTTAATATTTGAACCAGAAAAATAACTATTCACTTAATCCCTATCACTCATGAAGCACCTTAAAAATTTATTGATTGTCAGCCTGCTCTTTCAGGTAAAAATTCTT
>MFTL01000021.1:0-1124 GCA_001786825.1 Candidatus Nomurabacteria bacterium RIFCSPHIGHO2_01_FULL_39_9 | reverse complement strand
TGAGACAGAATAAAATTAGTTATGCCATTGATAAAGTCAAAGAAGCCGGCTGGAAACTTGAAACGGTAACTCCATTTTACAATGACCTTTACCGATTTGTGGAAATGCCTTTGGATTGTTTGAAAACAAAGGGCGAAGTTTTTGCTGGTCCAATAACAATGATGGCATTTGTTAAAGGAACAGATAAAGACCTCACCTTATCAAAACTTGTACAAATTGAATTAGATACAGTTTTAAAAACCAGAATAGATACGGCTTACAAAAAAATATATGTTGACCGTTTTGACCACCTCGTCAAAGTGATTGATGTATATTATCCAAACCATGAATTGTATGGAAAAAGCGCTGGAAAAATTGACCAGGGAACATATTTTAAAAGAAATAATGTGGCACGGATTATTATTGTAAAGATGCCTTTACAAGACGAGGACATCCAAACAGAAATAAATGATAATGTTTCTTTTGATTTTTTGGCCTTGGCTAATAATTCAGACATTGTTTTAACTGACCTCATGCATCGGCATATCGAAAGCGAGGAAGTGATGCGGAGAGAAAATTGTAAAATCTCGTCCGATAAAATGTCTTTGACCTGCATTAATGATGATTTTGTAAAACCTTATCTCAAAAATTGTTTTGAAACAGAAAGATTTTTCGGACTTGAAGGCGGTTCATTAGTGAAGGAATTATATTTCGGAAGAAAAAACAATAGTTGTTTTTGGGGGAGATTCCCAAATAAAATTTTCTTTCGGACATATAATGATTGCAAATTGTATTATCCGGAAACAAACGCCCAGCACGAAACAATTCATCTCTTAGACCACTATTTCAATTTAAGCGTGAACAAAGAATGGAGAGATTGGTTTTATCATCTCGGTCCGGCTAAAACAAAAGTTTTCCTTGATGAAGACATTAAAATTGCTGACCCTGATAATGAGGCCAGTGAATTTTATAAAACGCTTGATTTGATGAGTTATGGCAGCCACAGTGGTGATGATGCTGGGGAATTCTTATCATCATTTGTTTGTTCGTTGTTTAATAAAGATTGGCAGAATGAGATGCTCGGTAATAGCATTTTGTTTTTTTATGATTATGAAAAAGCACTCATCATACTACTGAAGGTCGTT
>MFTL01000020.1:6782-8468 GCA_001786825.1 Candidatus Nomurabacteria bacterium RIFCSPHIGHO2_01_FULL_39_9 | reverse complement strand
CACAGCTTGACCAGCAACGCCGTTATCTTTAAATGTTATATAAGGAACTCCATCTGTCGGTCGAATAGCTAAATTTGTATAAAAAGTTGAACCTGCACCCATTGAACCACCAACCTGATTCCAAGAGGCGCCGTCAAAAGAATAGACTACGGCCTTATTACTAACCCCATCATCACTAAATGTTACATAAAGCATGCCGTCAATTGGACTAATGGCTAAATCTGTATAATTAGCAAAACCTGATCCTATGGCTCCTCCAACTTGTTGCCAAGAATTTTGACTATCATTAAATGAATAAACCACAGCTCTGCCACTTAAAGTATCGTCACTGAAAGCCAAATATGGCGTTCCATCAGACTTGAAAGCGAGACTTGTAAAATAGCTAAAATCTGAACTTATCAAACCTCCAATCGCAGCATTTCGAGCATCCCCGCCAAAAATACCAGCGACATAAGGATTTCCATCAGAACCAATTTTAACTCCCCGCGCCAAATCAACACTAGGATTTGAGTCGCCACCATAAGCCCGTGCCCACTTAAGAAGGATTAGAAGGATTCCGCCGGGGCCAACCAGATCCCAAGCGTATTTCGTAACGAAGGCATCACTGATATTATTTGACGAAATAGTAATTGGAGAAATTAAGCCGCGGGGATCATTGAAAGTCGCGCTGCCGGTAAAATACCCAGTGACATAAACATCAGTGCCGTTAGTTGTAATACCGAGAGCTTCATCATTGCCAGCATTGTCTTCAAGAATAGCTCCGAGACACTCGTTCGATTCTTTATCATGAACCGCGACAAACCTGTTTTTATCAGCGTTTGTAATTTCTCGAATATCTTGATTGTTTTCACCCGGACAAAACGTAACATCGTCGCCGCTATTGCCAACGTTATAAAATCCGGCAACATAAACATAATTATTATCCACCGTAACTGCCAAACCTTGATCTGGGCCATGTGAAAATCCAGTATTTTTCGCCCAACCGGGGACTAAGAAGCCGTTATCGGTTCTAAATTTAGCCACAAAAATATTATCACCCGAGCCAGCAGAAGTTAACAGCACACAGTCAGCGCCGGGGCAATCAATTCCGGTCCCCGAGTAAAAATAAGTATTATTTTCAAAAAGACCTGTCACATAAATAAAATCTTCAGAGGGATCAAGAGCGATAGCGTTTCCAGATTCATGACCAGCCCCACCCGCCGCTTGCGCCCACTGAAGGACACCGCTAGAATTAAATTTAGCGATAAAGATATCAACACCGGCATAATTACTCAACTGACAAGCACCTGGAACTTCCGGCGCTACGGCGCACTCATCAGTGGCAAAAATTACACTACTTGTAAAATATCCAGTCACATAAGAATTACCAGAACTATCAGTCACCACCCCAAGCACCTTATCGTCGCCTGTCCCACCAATTTGATTAGCCCAATTCCAATTAACTGTTTCCGGCGGTGGCACTTGCGCCGACGGTTTCGAAACTCCTAAATAAATACCAAAAACAATTATAACAACGCCAATAACAAACCAAAAAAAAGATTTTGGCAGATTACTGAAATAATTTTTTATTTTTTTGTTCATAAATTTTTAAATACTATAAGCGCTCTCGCCGTAAAAACCAAAAAGTTCTAACTCTGTGGGGCTATTAGAAGACAAAAACATAACTGGCGCACAAGTATTCGGAGC
>MFTL01000020.1:5428-6775 GCA_001786825.1 Candidatus Nomurabacteria bacterium RIFCSPHIGHO2_01_FULL_39_9 | reverse complement strand
CCGGCACCAGTGCACACAAGCACGCGCATCATCTGACCCGCGCTTGATTGATAATTGGCATCATTCAAACCACCATTTATTACAATAATAGCGCTGTCACCAGCAATGTCGATATCTACTATTGATTGATTGCCGGAGCTAGTCCAATCAACAAAATAATTAGGTGGGATTAAAAAATTAACTTCCGCTAAAGATTCCGAACCAATGAAAGTATTTTGATTAATTAAATTAGTTTCTGTTTCATCCCATTTTAGATTCTGATCAGTTGATACTAAACCAGCAACTACATCGCTGACTGGGCGAGCATAACCGATATGAAACAAGTCGCCGATCGAAGAAGATAGATCAACGTTATAACTACCATCAGCATTGATTCTTGTTTTAGTTCTGTTTACGTACCAGCCGCGAAAAGCTCGGCATGTTGGATCATTATCGTCTGGCGCACAACCAGGATCCAACAAAGTGATATCAGGATTCAAACCACCAACAAAAGTTGGTACACCAGCCGTTAATCTAAAAACTGCAAAAACAATAAGACCGCCAACAGCCGCCGCGATAACCGCGACGATAATTTTGTCGGAATTTCTTCTCATTAATTTTCTCAATTGAGTCATTATTTTATTCAAAGTTCTCAACATAAGAACCAAAAATTGTTCCGGTAACACCCTCCACTTCTCCACTTGCGCTGGCAAAGAAAGAGTAAAGTGAGCATTTCCCGACTGCCGGTAACCCAGGTGCAATTCCATTCGGCCAAATTAAATCAATTTGATCACCCCCATCATATTCATATGCAAACCAGCCTATAGGAGGCAAATCAGTCGAGTCTGTATTGCAAAGAATCACGCGGAGCGATTGACCGGGTTGCCAATAACCATCGGCTGTATTGCCGCCGAGCAAATTCATTGTAAAACTACTAACTTCATTAGCGCCAAAACTTAAATCGCCGCGTGTTTGGTTACCCTCTGAAGCCACAGCGTTAATATCTATATTAAACGGAGGAGCGGGTGGAGGCATTCTCAATCTACTCTCCGATCCGACAAAAGCGGTGCCAACATCAGCAAATAAATTGTCAAACCATTTCAGTCCGGGACCGGTTTCTCCTAAAAGACTAAATGTATCGCTTGGATCTTGTTTTAAATACAACAAACTTCCGTTTTCAGGTAGATCATAAGTACTCGGATCCGTAAAACGCCTGACCAAATCTTCATTGACCGTCAGCCCCGTCCAGACAACGCAATTCGCGTCACCCAAAGCACAAGGCGGTGTCAAGAAAGCGCCACGCGGGAAGCCGCCCTCAGGAAGAGGAGTTGAACCGTCGCCACCATTGTTACCGCCATCACCGTCCGG
>MFTL01000020.1:0-5402 GCA_001786825.1 Candidatus Nomurabacteria bacterium RIFCSPHIGHO2_01_FULL_39_9 | reverse complement strand
TTTGTAAAAATATTTTGAAAGTAATTCATATACACTTAATTTTACAACTCCTTGTATTTTTTCGCAATCTCCGCTTCTATTTCTTCACGCGGCCGGCCGAATTTAAGATAAGAAAGTTCCTTGAGCGCCATTACAACTTCCGGATTGCCCGGCATAGGCCCCGCCGGCATAACATTGAAAGGTTTAGCCGGATTACCTTTAATTAAAAGCTTTAAATAAGCGTTAAAATTGGGCAATTTCACAATATCATCAGCCGAGAAAACCGGCGCCAATTGCGTTTCCAAATATTTCGCGTCATCGGTGCCAACCCGAAAAACAGCTAAACTGCCGACGTTGCCGAAAACCGCATCTTTGATATTTTCTGGCAATTGCGCGATAAACTGGTGAGCAATGTTTAAGCTCAAACGATACTTTCTAGCCTCCGATAGAATCTGGGCCGAAGCGTCGGTCGTCACGTTCTGGAATTCATCGATATAAAGATAAAAATCGTTCATTTTAAGACCGAACATATCAACACGCGAAAGCGCCGCCATTAAAATTTTGCCAACCAGAACCAGGCCGATCAAATTGGCATTGATCTCGCCCAAACGGCCTTTGGCTAAGTTAACCAAAAGAATTTTTTTATTGTCCATAACCTCACGGAAATTAAAAGAAGATTTTTCCTGAAGCACGACCGGCCGCATAATATCGTTAGAAATGAAAATATCAAATTTAGAAGTAATGTAAGGCACGAAGTTGGCAAGCGATTGTTCGCCGGTTGTCTTCTCGGCATTTTTCCAGAATTCAACGATGATCGGATTCTTACAATTAGCGAGTTTGAAATCCCGAAAATCTTTACTGCCGAGTACGCGGCCAACCTCAAGAAGCGTGTTGCCTGATTCCGGATGTTCCATAACGAGGAGCGCCGAATTTCGGAAATATTGTTCGAAGAGCGGGCCGCCGGAAGTTTTAAGATCAAAGAGCTTGCTGAAAATTGCCATGAGCTCATTTACGATAAGTGTTTTTTGTTCCGGATATTTTGGATCGTACTCAAGCATGTTGAGCGCCATCGGCCGCGGCACATAAGATGGGTCAAAATAGATAACATCATCAGCGCGCCCTTTCGGGACATGCGCCAGAATATCTTGAACGTCACTTCCATGCGGATCGATAAAGCAGACGCCTTCCCCGTTTTTGATATCTTGAATGACCATATTTTTCAGAATGTTTGTTTTACCGGTACCGGTCTGGCCGATCACGTAAAAGTGGCGCACCCGATCCTCCGGAGCAAAACGAATTTCCGTGTCGCGACCACGATAACTATTTGTGCCTAAAATAATGCCCTCTTTAGAAATTTCGAGCGGCGCCGGTGAAGGCTTAGCGCGAGCCTCCTTTAAGCTCGGCATACTTGTTATACCAGCTGGAAAATGAAAAACGGAAGCTAATTCTTTAATATTTAAATTTAAGAACTTCCCGATATTATCATCAGCCATTCGGAATGAAAATTGGCGAATAAATTCTGGCGATTCCTTTGCCGATACATTTTCAAAAATAAAACTATTGCCGGCGGCTTCCGTAAATTGATGAAAAGCTGAAGCGAGATCGGAGATGATATCGTCGGCGCGCGCTTCTGATTCCGCCGAAGCAATGAGTCTAATTTGAGTAGAAACAAGCGGGCTTTTCATCTTATTATTAACTTTTTCAATTGATTTGTCGTCAATTTTTTTCTCTTTCTTTTGATCCGGGAAACCAAAGATAAGTTTCTTCGTAACTTGGCCAAATTCTCTCATAAAACCGCCCCAAGCATCACGAGCGGCACGGCGGAAAGGTTTACCTTTTTGCAGTTCAGCAATAATCGCTTTGTAGCGCCTGATGAAAGAATCGTCGCCAGGCTTAATCACAAATTGAATCGCCGCGCCTTCGCCTTCGCGTTTTAATTTCGCGAAAATATTTAAAATGGAAGAGATTGGATCTTCGCCAAATTCTTCGTAATTTTTGAGCGACAGAGCATCATCTTCCAAGAGCCGCAGATAGCCGGCCACCGAACTGCCTTTCTCGTTGAAAATATTATAATCATCTGACGTAGCATGGATGCGCGCGTCTGGGAAAAAGCCAAGTATTTGTTTTTCAAAAAGATCTGATCGATCGCTGGGAACCGCTACATAAACAACAAGCTCGTCGGAAGAAGAGGAGACGGCAATTTCAATTGTGAAGTAGCCGGGATTGCCACGCATGCCGGCATAAAATTGCTCCATCTTGGCAATCAGTTCTTTAAAGTTTTGTTTTTCTTTTTCCAAACCAATACCCGGCAGCGTAATTTCAAAAAGAGTCATGTGGCTGCCGGTCCAAATTTTTTCTTTGGAAGTAAAATCCGCCGGTTCGCCTTCTTTTAAAATATACTGGACGAGAAATCTGTGAAAATCATCTTCTAAGTGCGGCGAATTTAATTTTTCTAAGACAGTCAACGCGTTTTTAATGCCTTGATTAAGGAGGATGCCTAAAAGTTCAGCCATCTGATTATCGTGAGCTTCGGGTTTTAGTTTGAGCACAATACCTTCTGCTTCTTTTTCCGGTAAAACTTTTTCCGGAACCAAAACTTTTTCTGCTGGCGCTTTCGCGTATTCAGTAACAACTTTTTTGACAAGTTTTTCTTTTTTTTCAATTGGCAAGCTTTCCTTGCCCGCAAGTTGTTCACGAAGGTATTTAACCTCTTCTTCAAGATTTTGAAATTTGGGCATTAGTTCAGCCATAGGAGGTATTTTACCATAAATTAAAAACAAACCTCAATAATCGAGGTTTGTTAATTTGCCTTAAATCTGGGAGGCAATAATAATCGGTGAATTTTGGAGTTTGTAAATGAAATGATTTCCGAAAATAAACTTTGTGCAGAAGGAGCGATAAACACATCGGCAATTTTTGCTTCATCAATCACAAGTTTATTTTTCGTCTCTTTCATCCAACATTCATCGCCAACATCAAATTCCACAGAAAGATCGGCAAGCGCATTGCAAAAATACGATTTGTATTTATCTTCAAGATAAACTACAGTGCATTCGTACTTTTGAGCCGCATCACGAATCTTTTTTGCAACCATTTGTAAGCGATTAGAGTCAGGCAAATCCCAGTTATCGCAATTAAAGAGCCAGCCACTACCAATCAAGAAATTAAACCATCTTTTCGGTTCTTTTTCTTCCTCATAAATAGCTTGATAGTAAATTTCTTTAACCCTTTTTGAGATAAGGCCGAAACTTGTGAATGAGCTTTCCTTAATAGGAAAAAAAGTGTTTGTCAGGTCAGTTCGATGCATAGATTTAAACGGTAAAATCAGTATTTTCTTCCCTGCGTTCATAGCATTAAAATTTAAAGTTCTATTTAACTCTATATTATAAAGATAAATCAGCTCTGTCAATATTGACAGATTAAAGAAATATTGTAGAATAATAATACTCCTCTTCAAACAAAAATCACCACATTATTTATGGTGATTTTTGTTGTTTTTTAGCCAAATTGAGGATGATGGACCACTTCTTCCTTACCTCTTTCTAATTTAGCAGCCAAATCTTTAATATAAGACTCTTTCAAATCCGGGTTTTCAGCTAACTTTTTAAAATAAGGATCGCGATCTTTCTCTGAAGCAATTCTAGTTTCAGCTAATTTTCTTGCTTGCGCTTCATAAGATTCAGGTACTTTAACTTGTTCCATATTTACGTTTTTTTAATTAAAACTTATAATATACGACCATTTAACTATTAATTGTATCTAGTGACATTATACCTTAATTAAAAATAAACCTCAACCTTGCGGAATGAGGTTCATTTAATTTACTGTTGCTGTAAAGAGTTCAAATCCTTTTGAACGATTTTTGAACAAGATAGGCGGAAAATTTACAAATGATTTTGGGCAATGGTCCAAAATCACAAAAGCATCCGCAATTTCGTCTTTTTCTTTCCAGCACTCACAAATTTCAACATCTGCTGAAACATCTCCGAGATTATCCAAAACAAGATTTTTAAAGTCATCTTCAATATAAAGAAAGATAAGTTGATGTTTTTCAATCAGTTGACTTATTCTTTCTTTGGCTTTTTCAAGGGCTTTTTGGTCATATTTCATACCATCAAAACCTCTCAATTCCCCGTGAGGAACGATATAGCCGTAATATCGTTCTGAATTTCCTTCGTAAACTTGTTTGGCTCTCTGTGGTACAAAACCAAAACTTGGTACCACAGCTCCGTTGATAGAAAACATTCCTGGCAGATATTTTTTGTACGGTTGGATTTCATGCATTGATTTAAACGGTAAAATCAGTATTTTCTTCCCTGCGTTCATAGTTAAAAATTTAAAGTTCTATTTAACTTAATATTATTAAATATCTATCTTTCCGTCAAAACAAAAGGCTTGTCATCCGTAATAGCGATAGTCTTTTCAAAATGAGCGCTTTTCTTGCCATCGCGGGTTTTGAAAGTATATTCGTCAGATGTGACAACAACTTCGCCGTGACCAAGATTAACCATTGGTTCAATGGCAATGACCATGCCAGTTTTGAGTTCTGCCCCTTCGCCCGGTCGGCCAAAGTTCGGGACAAAAGGATCTTCATGAATTTTATAGCCAACGCCATGGCCGGCCAGAATTTTATTCGTTGTAAAATTATTTTTTTTGATAAATTCGCCAATCGCATGGCCGATATCGCCAACTGTATTTCCAGCTTTTGCTTCTCTGATACCAATCGCAAGCGCTTTTTTTGTCACTTCGATTAATTTCAAATCTTCCTCGCTTGCAAGACCAACCGGCACAGTAATCGCCATGTCTGTAAAAAGGCCTTTGTAATTGAGTCCGCAATCAAGCGAAACAATATCGCTTTCTTTTAAAATTTTATCTTCTTTGGGAATGCCATGAACGACCTCTTCATTAACAGAAACGCAGAGCGTTGCCGGATATGAATACGAGATGCCTTCCGGTTTGTAATTTAGAAACGCCGGCATGGCACCTGATTTTTTAATCAAATCAAAAGCAATTTGATCAAGCTCTTTTGTAGAAACGCCCGGCCGCACATGCGCCGCTACCTCATAGAGGACATTGGCCAAAATTTTGCCACCTTCGCGGAGGATTTTGATATCATCCGATGTTTTTATTGTGATCATAAATACTAAATAAAAAAGAGAAACCTTGTTAAGAAAAGCCTTGGTAGGCTTGACGAAGCCGGACAGAGAAAATTTTCAGTAGAAAATTTTCGTGTTTTTCGAGACAAGGTTTCTCTTTTTTAAATTTTTAATATTCGCGCATGGCGATTTGGGCATCAACTTTTTTGACCAAATCAAGCACAACCGAAACAACGATAAGAAGCGCCGTACCGCCCAAAGCAAGTGTTTGAATACCGGTCACACTCTGCATAATAATCGGCAAAATCGCGACAATCGCCAAGAAAA
>MFTL01000019.1:17733-27522 GCA_001786825.1 Candidatus Nomurabacteria bacterium RIFCSPHIGHO2_01_FULL_39_9 | reverse complement strand
TCTCTCTTTAATTTTCGTTCTGACAATTTGCCAATCATAAACTCTCCCGCCGGCATTTCAACTCCATAAACACCCTGCGCATCACCCACTGCTGCCGTCAAAAGCTCCGGGCTCGAAACACCACCGCCCTTAGCCAATCCAACCACGATCAAAATCACCGCGAGTGAGGCGGAAATAATACCAATCACTAACCCTTTCTTTTGTTCATAATTATTCATATTTTTTATAAAAACTAAACTTTAATTAAATCTTTAATTGCCTATAATTATACACCACAAGCTATAAACAGTAAATAATCTGAATTCATACCAAATTAAAAAAGCATGCCGGTATTCGACATGCTTTAGTTTGCAAACTGCTCCATTTTGTGGAGGTTCAGTTCGTGTTTTAAAGGAAAAAACAATCCTTTGACATATGCTCTTATTCTTGACCAGAAGTGATTTTCCTTCGGCCGGCCATCAACCCCGCCAGTTTTTGCAACCGGTGCAAAAAAAAGATTTTTAATAAAAGAGCGATAGCGCCAATCATAGCGACATAAATTAATACCGCTGATTTTATCTTTTATCAGATCTTTTTCTTCAATAGTATAAGAAACATTTCCGGATAAAACAACAGCAAAATTGTCATGGTAAGCAACACTTTTGCACAAACGCTTGTCTCTCACCTTGTTCAGGTTGATATTGAAATTCTCTTTATTCTTTTCCAATTCCTGTACTACTTTTTCATACAAGTTTTTTGGAAAACAAACAAAAAGTTTTTCGTTTGTGTCACGAGTGATTCTTTTAAGCCAATAATTGGTTTCAAACTCAAGTTCATTTTCAGGAACTTCTTTGGAAACAATTAAGTTGGTCCAATATTCACTCAAAGAACCGCCCATGTAAGCCATCGGCAATTTGATATTGTCAGGATTATTATCGTAACTCCAATAAGTCAGTTTCACTTCTTTCTTCTTCCGTGATATTTTTCCTTCGTATTTCATAGAACAATTGGTTTTAATCTAACTCAATTATCCTACGAGTAAGAAAATTAGTCAATATTGACTAAAAGATGTTTTGATTGTAAAATATTATATACTATTTTATTCGTAGTTGCCTCTTAGTCTCCCCTCCTTTGCCGCTTTTTCTTCCATTTTTTCTTTTTGCATTTCAGTTTCCATTTTATCCAAATAAATAATTTCACGATAAGGCTTGCCCTCTAGATCTTTATCAACATAATCCAAACTGCCTTCAAAGTTATCAGCGGATGCTTTTGAAACCATATCAACAAAAACTTGGCCGCCTGGTAATAATATTTGTTTTTTCTTTCCAATTGGGCTTAACCATGCCTTAATTCTTTCATTGAATTTGTTCATGAAAGCTTCGCGGGCTTGCTCAAAAGCTTCACCTTTAGGATGTCTGGCTTCTTCAGCCTTTTTCTCCGCCTCCTTAGCTTGGCGTTCCCATATTTCTTGTTGTACTTTTTGTGATAATCCTTCCATAGTTTTTATACAAATTAATAATAATTATTATACTAAAAAATATTTAATCTGCCAAACTGTCTAACCGGTCCTAGAATTAGTTTCTCCAGATTTTAATTTTTCTTCATTCTCGGTAATTTCAATAATATATTTTATGCGGCGCGTAACTTCATTAGCCAAACTGTTAACATATTTAAAAAATAATTTTTCCTCATCTGGCTCTAGGCCAGCAAATTTATTTCTTTTAAAATATCCGTGAAGCGGAAAATCTTTTGGCAAATCAAAAACGATCGCTTTAGAGTTTTCCTTAATTTTAGTAGTCAGATTTATAGGAATAATAATAGATTCTGCTTTTTCTCGATTCAATTCTAAAAAAGCATCAATACTAAAATCTCTTTCGAGCACAGTTTTGTTATTTGAATCTGAAACTGCTGTGTAAAATTTTAAATCTTCATCATTTGGAAGATCTAACAATTCAATTACGTTGAGACGAGTAAAATTTGCAAAAGGACTATTTGGATTAATTGGGTCGCTATTTTGTCTATCTTTTTCCCGCAAAAAAGCCGCGTTGAGCAAATCAATTTTTTGTTTATCCGCAATTTTAGCTACAACATCTCTCTCCTCTTCTATATCAGCAACTTTTTGTACTTTGCCCAACAACTCTCGTTTCAATGATGTTTCTAAAGATTCTGTAGGCACTATTTCAAATTTTTCTGGACCTAAATGCATACAAAAATAATATCATACATAATATAAAAAGCCATCTCAATTAAGGATGGCTTTGGATCGGCACAAAAATAAAATTTAATTTTTTTGCGCGCATAATGTTTTGCTAATGGCTTTATGCCTCGCGCTTCTCATTTCGGCTTCACTTAAATATTCATCAATTCGGGCATTTCTTGAATTAATATATTTTTTGCAATCTTTACAATAGTTTGCCTTAAGAATATAACGAAACAAAACGCGATAATCAGGAGGCAAAGACAAGTTGTGTTCTTTTGTAAATATTTTTAATTCGTTGTCGGTCAGAAAGTATGAATCATTGCAATTTGTACAGCGGGCAAACATAGCTTAGAGTTTTAAAAGTTTCTTAATTAAGAATACAATTTATATTTAAATCTGTAAATATTGACAGTTTTATAATAAGATTACATAATTTAAACAAATTTTTCACTTCTTCTTAATTAAAAACCCGTTGTCCAATTAATTAATTTTAATTGAGACAAACGGGTTGCGAATTCAAGGCGCTTTCAAAAGTTTTTCGGTAAAAATAGAATGTAACATACTCCTTCTTCAACGCCTCTGGCTTAAATAATTTTTTTACAGAGTGCGTGTTGGAAGATAAACATTTTTCAATTCTGTCAAACACAAGAGCGTGCTCTTTGAATATCTTTTTAAATACATTTCCAATGAACATGATTTCAGAGTATTAAAAGGTTTAAGGTTATTTACTTAAATGTTACTAGAGTGATTAATTTCAGTCAATAACATACTGATGGTTTTTTATTTCTCTGACTTTTCTTTCAATATTTTAATCTCATCGCGGAGAATGGCGGCGGTTTCAAAATCAAGCTCTTTCACTGCCTCACCCATCTCACGCTCTTTTAATTTAATTAGCTTCGCGGGATTTCGAGCAAAAAATTTAGCATCAAAATTAAGTTCTGCTTTAACGGCTTTTTCATGCAGACTTTCCATCTCTTCGGTAATATCGTGAATCTTTTTAATAATTGTTTTTGGTGTAATCTTATGCTTTTTATTGTAATCCATTTGAATCTTTCGGCGGCGATTAGTCTCGCCAACCGCTTTTTGAATTGATCCGGTGATATTATCTGCATAGAGTATAACTCGACCAAGGACATTGCGCGCAGCCCGGCCAATAATCTGAATTAGCGAAGTTTCGCTTCGCAAAAAACCTTCTTTATCAGCATCCAAAATTCCTATCAATGTTACTTCCGGTAAATCTAAGCCCTCACGAAGCAAATTAACTCCAACAAGACAATCGAACTTCCCTCTTCGAAAATCAGTCAGAATTTTTATCCGTTCCAGTGTTTTGATATCGCTGTGCAAATATTCAGCTTTGATTTTTTGATCCTTTAAATAAGCAGACAGATCCTCCGCCATTTTTTTGGTCAGTGTCGTCGCAATCACCCGCCCGCCTTTTTTGATTTCTTTCGCGGATTCAGCAATGAAATCTTGGACTTGTTGGCTCACTGGTTTTATTTCAATCTCCGGATCGATAAGACCGGTTGGGCGAATAATTTGCTCAACAATTTGTCCGCTTATCTCTCGCTCATATTCCGCCGGTGTCGCCGAAGTAAAAATAACTTGTTTTACTTTTTTATCAAACTCTTCAAAACGTAGCGGCCTGTTGTCGGCAGCCGACGGCAACCTGAAACCATGTTCAATCAAAGTCTTTTTACGACTTTGATCGCCCGCATACATGCCGCCTATTTGTGGCACTGAAACATGAGACTCATCAATAATCGTTAAAAAGTCATCTGGAAAATACGAAAGTAATGTGTCCGGCGGCGCGCCTTCGCGGCGGCCCGAAAGATGGCGTGAATAATTTTCAATACCATTGCAATAACCAAATTCTTTAAGCATAGTCAGATCATAATTCGTCCGTCTTTTTAATCTTTCGGCTTCTAAAAGTTTCCCTTCTTTTTTAAACTTTTTAAGCTGTGTTTCCAATTCAAGTTTTATCAATTTAATTGCTTTATTTCTTTTATCTTTGGATGTCAAAAAATGTTTAGCTGGGAAAAGAAAAATGTTTTTGGGATTATCTAGAACTTTCGAAGAAATAGGGTCAATTTTAAAAATATTTTTTATAGTAGAATCGGAACCAAGGAGAATGCTATAAACAAAAGTTTCAGAAACGGGCATGATTTCGATTTTGCTACCAGTTGCCCGAAACTGGCCGGATTTCAAATCAGTATTGGTGCGTTCAAAATATAATTCAATCAGTCGTTTCAAAATATCATTCCGAATGATTTTTTGGCCTTTTTCTAAAAATAAATTTTCTTCGCTATATTCTTCCGGACTGCCGAGACCATAGATACAAGAAACTGAAGCAACGATGATGACATCGTGGCGCGTCAAAAGTGCTTGTGTCGAAGCGTGGCGAAGCCTATCAATTTCTTCATTTATCTTTGCGTCTTTTTCAATGTAAGTATCGGTCGTCGGCATGTAGGCTTCCGGTTGGTAATAGTCGTAATAAGAGACGAAGTAATGCACGGCATTTTCCGGAAAAAAAGTTTTGTATTCTTGAGCAAGTTGAGCGGCAAGCGTTTTATTGTGAGCGATAACCAAAGTCGGTTTCTGGATTTTTTCTATCACGTTCGCCATCGTGAAAGTCTTGCCGCTACCCGTCACGCCAAGAAGTGTTTGTTTTTTGTGACCTTTCTCTAGTCCTTTTATCAACTCCAAAATCGCCTTCGGCTGGTCGCCAGCTGGTTTGTATTCGCTTTTTAATTTGAATTTAGTGTTTAGCATAATTTTTCAAAAAATCTTTTTTGAGGTCATAGAAAGTATCGTTTAAAATACTTTGGCGGATTTTTTTGACCAGATTGACGATGAAGTGGAGATTGTGGATGGAGGCCAAGGTACCGGCGAGCATTTCTTTGCCGTGAAAAAGGTGACAAATATACGCTCGAGAAAATTTCCCGCCGACACAAGTATAACATTCGCAGTCGTCTTCGATAGGGCCAAAATCTTCGCGGTATTTAGTATTTTCAATATTAATTTTCCCATACTTCGTATAAAGCGTGCCGTTCCGACCCAGCCGTGTCGGCAGGACGCAGTCAAAGAGATCCACACCATTTTCAATACCCATAAAAAGATCTTCTGGCTCCCCGATGCCGAGCAAATGCCGCGGCTTCTCTTCCGGTAAAATCTCATTTACCCATTTAACGGCGGTTGACATATCTTCTTTGGCAAACGAGCCACCTATGCCAAAGCCATCAAAATATTTTCCCTCAACATTCATCTCGGCGATTACCTGCGCAGATTTTTTTCTCAAACTTTCATCTCGGCCACCCTGAACTATGCCAAACAGCGCCTGATATTTAGAATTATCTTTTGATTTATGGTACTCCAAACACTTCTCTGCCCAGCGATGGGTGCGATTTAATGCTTCTTCTTGATAACGCAAGTCTTCAACCGGACTAGTGCACTCATCAAAAGCAAATATAATATCCGCGCCTAAATTGTGTTGAATTTCAATTGATTTTTCGGGTGTAATATAATGAAGCGAACCATCCAAGTGCGACTTGAAAGAAACGCCATCAGCGCCGATCTTCGCAAGACGCGGCGCGTCAGAATCATCAAAACGCTCAGGTAACAAAAAAGACGGATCGGTAATTTTCACAACTTTAGAAATTTCTTTGCCATACGCCGCGCCGAGCGAAAATACTTGAAAACCGCCGGAGTCCGTCATCGTCGGCCCTATGCTTTCATTTCCTTTTGCATCGCTTCGCCGCCAATTCATGAATTTCCCCAATCCGCCAGCCTTCTTCACAATTTCATCACCAGGCTGAAGATAAAGATGATAAGTATTGCCGAGTACTATTTCCGTGCCAGTAGACGCTACCTGATCCGGATTTAAAGATTTTATAGTCGCTTTGGTGCCAACCGCTACAAATGCCGGCGTTTGAATTTCGCCATGAGGCGTTGTTATCACACCCGCCCGCGCTAGGGTATTTTTTAATTTTTTCTCAATTTTGAAATTCATTCTTATTTTGCCGAGATTACTATTTCAACAAACTGCAATGTGAAAATATTGACCGGCGACGCGACATAGATGGTTTGCTCGGGTATCCTTGGATCAGATTCTATCTTTTTAATAAATCCTATCAAAAAATCCGGCGCGACTTTGACTGATTCATCAATTGAAACAACAACTTCGCGTGGCGCCACTATTTTAAAATTTCCCCCACCACGTCCGATCGCAGATGTCGATACACCAGAATCAGAGAGTGACACTTGCGTGATAACACCGGGTGTACTATAAAGTTCGACTTTAGCCAACTGGCCAAGAACTTCTTTAATTTCGCCAATTAAAATATTCGGACTCACAATGACTTTATCACCGACAGAGATCTGACTCGTGCCAATATCAACAATAAGCGTATCGTAAATTGATTGATTAGGTCGGGCTAAAACCGGCACTAAAACTGTCTGTAATGTATTTATTTTTTTACCAAGAATTTCGTTTAATTTTTCATTTTCATCTTTTAAAAATTCGGCATAAACTAATTCTTGACGATATTCTTCAAGTTGCTCTTTTAATCGATCATTTTCGGCAATAATAGATTTTTTCGATTGCCAGAGAAAATTTAAATTATCAAAACTTTTTTGTAAACTATTTTGAAGCTGCCAAATCGGTTTGGCTAAAAAAGCAATTGGTTTTGGTAAAATCCGCGAACCGAAAAAGAAAAAAATAAAAACCAAAGCAACAATGCTTAAAAAATAAATAAATAAACGAGATTTTTTATTGTAGCGGTTCATCTTCAGCAACTGTAAAAAGGGTGTGTTTGAAATTATCAAAATCTTCAAGCACAACGCCCGTGCCCCGCGCGACAGCCGTCAATGGATCAACGGCAACTTTGATCGGGACCTTCAATGCTTGAGCAAGCAGTTTATCAAGACCTTTTAAGAGCGCGCCTCCACCGACTAGCGTTATGCCGCGACTGACAATATCGGAAAGCAATTCCGGCGGCGTCGATTCAAGCACTTGGGCCGCGCCTTCAGCAAGACTGTTTAACGCAGGTCGAATGGCTTCACGAATATCGGAATCAGTGATAATAACCGCTTTCGGCAGACCGGTAATCAAATCACGGCCCCGGATTTCCGCTTCCATCGAAGGACCGGAAGTGGCTGTGCCAATCGCCGTTTTAACAGCATCAGCGCTACGATCGCCAATAAGCAACTTAAATTCGTCTTTAAGATAAGAAATAATGTCATTGTTGAAACGATCACCGGCAATTTTTAAACTCTTGGCTTTGACAATACCGCCAAGCGAGATCACCGCAATGTCTGAAGTGCCGCCGCCAATATCAATAATCATCGAACCAACCGGTTCTAAAACTGGCAGGCCAATACCGATTGCGGCGGCCATCGGTTCTTCGATAATATAAACTTCGCGCGCACCGGCGCTACGAGCCGCGTCGTGAACTGCGCGCGTCTCAACCGAAGTGATACCGACCGGAGTACCAACAATCACTTTTGGTCGAAACATTTTTTTATTTAATTCTTCAGTTTTGTTGATTAAATATGAGAGCATTTCTTCGGTTACTTCGAAATCAGAAATAACGCCATCAACAATTGGCCGCACGGCTTTGATATGACCCGGCGTTCGCCCGATCATTTGTTTAGCGTCAGCGCCAACCGCAACAATCTGACCAGTCTTTTGATTAACCGCTACAACCGACGGTTCATTAATCACAATTCCCTTGCCATTCAAATAGACAAGAGTATTGACCGTTCCGAGATCAATTCCAATATTGTTGGAAAATACATTATAAAATTTATTCAACATAATTTTTTATAAAATTAATTGCTTCGTTTTTTTCTAAAAGGCGGCTTTCTTTTTCGGTTCGTATTTTTATTTCAATCTTGCCTTTATTTCTTTCACTGATCACAAGACGAATCGGCAAGCCGAACAAATCGCTCTCAACTAATTT
This sequence comes from Candidatus Nomurabacteria bacterium RIFCSPHIGHO2_01_FULL_39_9, assembly GCA_001786825.1. Lineage (GTDB taxonomy): Bacteria > Patescibacteriota > Minisyncoccia > Phycocordibacterales > DATEUR01 > MFTL01. Next base: position 19,386 of record MFTL01000019.1, on the reverse strand, counting down.
TTCACCAGGTGATTTTTCACCCCGATCATCAAAGAGAACTTCGATACCGGACTTATTTAATTCTTCGTAAAAAGACTCGGCTTCCGGCAAAACTTCTTTCTGGAGCGCAATTAAATGAACCGCATAAGGCGCGATATTTTTGGGCCAAGCCATGCCGTGTTCATCAGATAGTACCTCAACAACCGTGCCCATAATTCGGGGCAAACCCAAGCCATAACAGCCCATATAAACCGGCTCTAATTTGCCAGTTTCGTCTTTTATTTTAACGTCAAAAGCTTCAGTAAATCTTACCTTAAGTTGAAAAATATTACCAACCTCAATCGCTTTTTTTTCAACCAGTTTTTCTTCATCAAGACCGATATCTTTCAACACATCAGGTGTGTTCACTTCTCTATTCACGGCAAGACCTTTTGCTTCACCTAAATAAATTGTATCCTCGCCATAAGGCGTTATCGTCTGAAACTCATGCGAGTATTTTGAAAATAATCCGCCGGAAGCAAACGTCATGAAAGTCATTCGGCCGATGCCGACTTGATCAAAAATTCGTTTGTATGCGAGCGCTACTTTTTCATAAAAACTTTCGCAGTCGGCAACAGAACGGTGAAAAGAATACATGTCCTTCATGAAAAATTCGCGGCCGCGCAAAAGGCCGGATTTCGCACGGAGTTCCGAACGAAACTTGTCTTGTATTTGATAAACCGCAAAAGGCAAGTCTTTGTAAGAAGACAAAAATTCGGCTACAAGCGGCACAACGATTTCTTCATGAGTCCCTCCAAGCGCAAATTCGCGGTCAGCCGAATCTTTGAGCTTGTATAAATCAGTCATAGTTTCCCAACGGCCCGTTTTAAGCCATGGCTCTTTGCTATGAAGTGCCGGCATTAAAATTTCTTGGCCGCCAAGCAGATTCATTTCCTTGCGGATAATGTTTTCAATTTTTTTCAAAACGCGGAGACCGAGCGGCAAGAAACTGAAAACACCGGCCATTTCCTTTTTAATGAAACCAGCCTGAATAAGCAGTCGAGCATTAATCGAAACCTCGTCGCGAGGCGGTTCTTTTTTAGTACGAGTAAAAAGTTGGGATTGGCGCATTGACCAAATATTACAGTAATTTATTTACTTGCGCAACGAGTTATTATGATTAATTCGTTTCTGATAAAAATAGGTCAAAATTAGAGCCGCAATAATCCAAATAAAAGTAGCCAATGCGACAATTTTAGGCTCTTTATTAATTATCGAATCAATTGCATAAACACTATAAATAGCATAAGGCAATTCTGCCAGCAAAGTTACTAAGAGATATTTAAAAAATGGATAACGAAAAATACCTAAAAGATAGCCGGGGATTTCGGAAGGCAAAGTCAGTCGAAATAAAAAAATAATCCAGAAGCCAAGACGCTCGCTGATTAATTTTTGATAATAAGAAAGCCGATCGGTTTTAACTATTTTTGCAGCTATCGGATAACCGCCGTAGTAACCAATAAGATAAGAAATTATCGCGCCCAAGAGCCAGCTCGCTAGCAATAAAATAATTGTGAAAGAATTTTGCCAGAGCGTAACCGCGACCGGCACTAACCAAACGCTAGAGAATGAAAAAATCATTGCCGACAGCGCTGAAAGGCCGATAAAAATAAAAATGCTTACATAAGGATGAAG
>MFTL01000019.1:5420-17718 GCA_001786825.1 Candidatus Nomurabacteria bacterium RIFCSPHIGHO2_01_FULL_39_9 | reverse complement strand
CAAAAAAATAGCCGCTTCTTGATAATAACTTTGAAGCAAGCTTGAACTCCAAAAAACAACGGCTAATCCGACAATGATAATAAAAACGATGACGTTCCTCCGGCTGATAATTTTCTTCATTAATTTCATTTTAACATCTTCTGAATGCTTGACCAGTCTAGACCTGCTTGCAGAGAAAAGATCTTTTTGTTAGACTAATACAGTCAAATGGAAAATATAATTGAAAAAATGCAGAAAGCCGGGGTTATGTTTGGTTATAGTAAAACCCGCCGCCATCCTTCCACCACACCATATATTGGCGGTTCTAAAAGTAGAACCGACCTTTTTGACTTGGCTAAGATAAAGGAAAAGCTAGAAAATGCTAAAAAATTTGTTACAAATGTAGCTTCCGAAGGCGGCTATATTCTTTTCGTCGGAACCAAGCCTGAATGCCGCCAGATTGTCGAAAGCGCGGCAAAAAGTCTCGTTTTACCTTATGTCTCGATCAGATGGATTGGTGGCACTCTGACCAACTGGGCCGAAATTAAGAAAAGAATCGAGCGTTTTAAAGAACTTACTAAACTAAAAGAGAGCGGCGAGATTGAATCAAAATATACTAAAAAAGAACGCGCCCTCTTTGATCGCGAGATTGCCCGTTTGGAAAGCAACTTTGGCGGCATTGTTGATATGGAGAAAAAACCGGCCGCTCTTTTTATCGTTGACACAAAAGAAGAAATTACTGCTGTTCGCGAAGCAAAATCACTTAAGATTCCGATCGTTTCATTATCAAATTCCGATTGTGATTTGAAAGAAGTCGACTATCCGATTCCTGGCAACGATGCTGCAACATCAAGCATTCGGCTTATTGTTGATGAAATTACAGAAGCCTTCAAAGAAGGCCACGCGAAAGTTAAAACTGAAGGTTAAGCCTTCAGAAAAATTATGGTTTCAATTGAAGATATTAAAAAACTAAGAGATCTTTCGAATGTTTCGATTGGCGAATGTAAAAAAGTCCTGGAAGAAACTGGCGGTGATTTAGACAAAGCGCTCGAAATCCTTAAAAAGAAAAGCGCTGATATTGCCTCGCGCAAAGCGCAAAGGACTACTTCGGGAGGACTCGTTGTTATTGAAAAAAGTGATAACAAAACTGCCGTTGTCGTTCTTAATTGCGAAACTGATTTCGTCGCTAAAAATGATGCTTTTGTTAAATTAGCTAAAGACCTTGCTTCGCTTGCGCTCAAAGACGGTGCGGAGACGACAAAAAATAATGCGAAAGGAATGATTGATCAAGTCATTCAAATAACGGGTGAAAATATCCAACTTAAAGAAGTTAATGTATTTTCTGGCAATATTGGCAGTTATGTCCACACCGGCAAAATAGGCGCAATTGTTGATCTAGAAAAGGAAAACGAAGCTTTGGCAAAAGACATCGCCATGCATATTACCGCCCTTGCACCGCAATATCTAAATTTTGAGAGCATCCCGACTGACAAAGTTACTGAAATGAAGCGCCATTATGAATCAGAGACTGCCCTTCTCAATAAGCCGGAAAATATTAAGACTAAAATCATTGAGGGCAAGCTCAAAGACTACTTCGGACAAATGACGCTCGCCGATCAATCTTTTATCAAAGACGATAAAATGACAATTGGTGAGTTGCTTCAGAAAGAAAATAATAGAGTAAAAACTTTTACCCTTTATACTCTTTAAGTTAAAATTAAATTATTATGGCTGCAATTTTTACATTTGGAATTTCCTTAATTCTTGTCACCGCGATTTTGATTTATCAAAATCGCCAAATTAAACTTGGCCGAGTCCAAATGATTACGACCGATGATCCGCTTGATTTTTTTGGTTTTAAAAATGAATTAAGTAATTGGTTAAGCGATCTTTCTCGATCTTTTGTCACGGGCATCCTTAAAGTTTTTATTAAAATCTCTTTCTTTCTAAAGGAACAGCGAGAATCGAATAAAAATAGATTTCAGGTCGTAAAAGAAAAAATAAACCGTTTCATTGAAAAAGAAAAATCCGTCGGGCCAGTAAGTGATTTTCTCCAAACAGTCGGCGAGTATAAAGCCAAGATCAAGAAGATTAAAAAAGAAATTGAAGAGGAGAAAATTAATAAGTAAGTTTGTATAATATTTGTAAGTACGATAAAGTAAATCAGTACTGCCGGTGTAGCTCAGTTGGTAGAGCGCCACTTTTGTAAAGTGGATGTCGTGGGTTCAAGTCCCTCCACCGGCTCAATTTGGAATATATTATTTTTTCTTAACTTCTTTAACTTCTGAAGAAGGTTCGGTTTTCTTGATTAGTTTTTCTTTAAGCAAGATTTCTTCTAATTCGGCAACTGTTTTAAAGCCTGTGTAGGTCTTCCCTTCGATTACGATAGCGGGGGTTTCTTTAATTGAAAACACTCTACTGATAGTTTGCATGGCCGGCGTTTCTAAACTGCGATCAAGCCAGTAAACTCTGACTTTGGGATAAAGTTCCGATATTTCGTCCAAAACAAGCGATTGGCGGCTACAGTCCTCACAATCAAGATCGTGGAAGTATAAGATTACCGACACTTTTTCCTTGCATCGTGCAGCAAGTTCGCGCACAAGTAGATAATCTTTGATCTGTAAAAGTGAATATTGGGTTTTTACCAAAAGCACGTCTTCATTGTTTACACCCAATTGGCTTTCCATGTATTTTACGCGACGAGCCATGTCGCCTAACTCACGAGTTAACTCATTTTCAAAAGTAGTATCGGAAACGATATCTTCGCACGATGCAAAACGTAGCAAGGAAAATTTTGTTTCCGTTGATAAAACGTTGGTGGCGATACGCTGATAAATATCTTCGAGTTTTTGGACTTTCCGATCATTAAAATAATTACTCAAAAGAAAAGCGGCGCCAAAAATGCCGAGAGTAATTAGAAATACTATTAAATATTTTTTCCAATCGATCATATTTTTATATTAGCGCCATAAGACTTTTTTCGCAAAAAGATATTTGTAAATTGATTTCATGATCCAAATCGGCTGGGTAAAACTGTAAATCAAAAAATACCAAATAACGTTGTACCAACCTCCTTTCGAGCCAGATATTTTTCGACCTAAAAAGATTGAGACAAGAATTGAAAAGAAAAGCAAAATTGAAATAAAAGAGATCGCTTGAGTATTTATAAAAAACCAATCAAGTCTAATGCCTCCGGCAATCAAGCTGTCCCAACCAATAAGTTTAAGGGCAACTATTTTATCGTAAGCCAGAAAAGCCATTCGCTGCCAGCTGTAAATGAAGACGAAGACAAGCGTTATATAAGCAATGATGCTCATCGGGATTGTAAAAAGGCCGAGATTACCCATTTTTTTATTTAAAATCATGCCTCGGTAATCGTGAATATTTTTTAAGAAACCATAACCCCAGCGCAATCTTTGAGTGAAAAGCTTTTTGATAGAGTTTGGTGCTTTAGTGTGAGCAATAGCGCCATGACAATGATTGACCTTAAAACCATTTTTTTGCAAGCGAAAAGTCAGTTCTAAATCCTCAAGCGAGTGGCCTGCCACCCAACCGCCAACACTTTTCAACGCTTCCCTTTTAAAAACTGAAAAAGCGCCCGGCGCGACCAGAACTCCACTGATAAGCCCCAACATTTTTTTAGAGAAAGCAAACATTTGATATTCAATACTTTGTGCTTTTTCTGTTGGTGTTTTGGGATTACCGATGAGCACCGTACAGCCAACAGCCGAAACCTCGCGTTTCTCCTCTAAAAAATTAACCACCGTAAGAAGAGCGTCACATTCAAGAATCGTGTCGGCGTCAATTGAAGAAACTAAATCCGTTTCGATTTTTTCAAGAGCAAAATTAAGCGCGGTATGCTTGCCGCCGTTTTCTTTTCGAAAGATGTAAACTTGTGAAAAATTTTCAAACTTTTTCATAGCGGCCCAAGTACCGTCAGTAGAGCCGTCATCAACAACATAGATGTGGAGGCGATCTTTTGGATAATTAAGACAGAGGAGCGATAAAATTGTTCTTTCCACCGACCTTTCTTCATTCCAACACGGCACAATCATGCCAATTGATGGATATGATTTTGGTAATTTTTTTTCAGAATGAAAGAGCTCGCGTCTTTTGGTGATAAAAGTGATAAACAAAAAAACCTGCACATAAAGCGCAAGGAAAACTATTATATAAAAAATAATCTCTCCGAATTCCATTGAATTTATTGATTTTTATTAGACAAGTGTTATTTTACCACAAATTAGCAAAAAAGAAAAACCGGCTTTAAAGACCAGTTTTTCTTTTAAATATACGTTAACTCGCTCTTTCTATTGCATATTTGGCATCTGGCAAGATTCACAGCCAGCGCAACCGCCACATTTGTCACCACGGCAACCGAAGCACATATAAAGTGCCGCCAAACCGATAACGAGATAAACGATTGATTCCACAACCGGCACGCCGCCTAAAACTAGGTTAACGACATTTAGGTTCATCCCAAGAAGCATACCAATACCAGTTAAACCCCAGTTTAGTCCTCCAACGAGCACTAAAATATGATTAACGAGGCAGAGTCCGCCTTTTCTACAGTGTTTGCACATCATAAAATATAAAATTTTTAATTAATAAATTGTTAATAATTGACCTTTGTTGTAGTTATATTATACCAGAAATAAAAATCCAAGAAAACATTAGAAATCCCCAGTATCTCTAAGGAAGAATAAATTGAAAACCGTATGGCAATCTGCGAGAATTGTATTTACAGCCAGTCATCTTCCATGTTTTTTCACAAACATTGTTCAACAAAAGAATTCTTTTTGTTAATTGGATAAGTTCGGGGGTTGTTGCGGTCGGACCAAGCATTCCGCGAGCAATTGCCCAAACAGAACCTTTGCCTATTTTTGCGGTTTTTGGCATTGGCGGTGTTGTGACTGACGGCAGGATATTTTGTGAGGAGGTAACTTCCTGCGCTAATTGTTGTTGCAATTGTTGCTGCTCTTGTAACCGCTGTTGTTGCGACATCTGCTGGAGAATAGCGACCGAGACAGCACCACCAGCAACCGGCGCGGCTGGTGGCGCGGCGGGCGGTGTGACTTCTGATCCGCCGGAGTTACGAAGTTCTCTTATAATATAGTAAGGTTCGTCAATTTCACACGGGTATGAATCTTCATCATTTGGGCACTCAATGATTGTGCCATTGCAATTTTCACCAGCTTCTGGCAGTTCGGCGAGGCTAGTTACTTCGGCGTCAATCACACAAACAAAACGAGTTCCATCTTTTATTTCAATATAAAGCGGTTTAGTTTTACCATCTAGCAGAACAACACCACTGACAAGCGCTTTGCCCGGCTCCGCATCAACCGTCATGCCAAGAGTTAAAGTTCCCGGCGGCAATTTTGTAACTAATGCTTCACCTTTAAAAACACTAAGATTGCCCTCGTCATCAACCCCGCTTGAAGTTCCTTCAGATAGCGCTGGTAATAATTCAATCTTATAATCCTCAACCTCCCCATCTCGAGCCTCGCCATCAAAAGACAAGCCTTCTTGACGACTCAATCTGAAACGAGCGTAACTAAAACCGAAGTGGGCATCTTCTGGGATATTGGCATTAAACTCAAAATTACCAGTCAAAACTTGTTCATCAATTATAATCTGCTCATTTTCATCAGCGAAGTCGCCATCAATATTGAAGTCCGCCCACGCGTTCAAGAAACCGGTTCCATTAATTGAAGCTGTACCCCTTAAAGTTCCGCCGATATTAAACGAACTCCCGTCAAACAGAACGCCGTCTGCTTCATCATTGATATCAAGGAAGTTGTCCCCGTCTGCGCCAGAGGAGGGCTGACCATCCGAATCAGCATCAATTAAACTACCTAAAATCGGAAATCCATTGTAAGCAGAGAACATTAAATGTCTCGCGCCATTGTTAGAAAGAAGCGTTGGATATTTTGGCGCTTGCGCGTCATCTGGCGCATCACCAAAATCATAAGGAATAATTTCTTGGCAGAAATTATAAATAATTCGTGCCGGCTCTGTTTCGCCTGGATAGAAATTCTCAACATTATTAATTTGTTCTTCGGTATAAAGATAAATTTGACCACTAGAACAGAAAGTGCTCCACCACCAAGGAATTTCTTTTATTCTTGAAGTCAAACGAACGCCCGGCTGCCAATTACCCTCAAAAGAAGAATAAGGTTTTAGTTTTTGAATTGTTGTTGTTGGGAAACCATCGCCATCGAGAATCTCACCATCGCCTGGAGTATCACCGTCATGATTTGATTCCGGAATCGTAATATCGAAGAAAACATCAAAGAAACTGTCGGCTGGAAAATCTAGAGGATAGGAAAATGTCCGCTCTGCTTTTCCTCTACTGACTAGCTGATTCGGATCTGATACTAAGGTCAGCCCGCCGCCAGTTAAATCCATCGCGAGCATTTCTGTATCAATCACTCCCGATTCGCCGGGCAATTGCCTGATAGTTGTCGGGCCTTGTAACACAACCGAATCTAATTCATTTTCAAACTGTAATTCCACTTTAGAAATTACATTGTGTTCAGAACTTTCAGTTGGGAAAGATTGAGGAGACGGCGGAGTTGTGTTAGAACCATAATATTCTTCTGGCCAGAATTGATCGCAGTTTTTAATAATCCAACCAACTGGATCTTGAAGGTGAGGCGCTTTGTAAACTGCAATTGGTCGTTTATTTGGATCTTCGCTATTTGGATCAGCTATCCAACAAAGTGGATTACCCCAAAATGGCGGAAATCTCTTGATGATACCTTCTTCTATTTTTGTAAATGGGACTTCTGTAAATGGAACATAATCCATTGGCGAACTGTTGCCATAAGCTAAAAATAGATTCGGAAATAAAAACTGCATCTCCTTTGTTAACCTAGCCTCGGCTGGGAAATCTAAATTAGAAAATTTAGATTCTTGGACAAAATTACCATTTACATTTAAAGCCAATTCAGCCTCAAGTAATTGGCTGCGACCTTGTAAAGTAGCATTTCTGAAAAAATAACCCTCTTCAGCTTGTTGGAACCCGACTTGGCCTTCAAGTAGAATAGTTTCTTTTAAACAAAGAGGGCTAACCTGACCAGACTCATGAAATGGCTCTTGGCAATTTTCATCAGCTTTAATAAAGAGCATCTCTTCTATTTTTTGCACAATCGGTGTTCCTCCTCCCACTTCCGCTTGTGGTTTTGGTGAAGAAATCAAGTACCAAAAGATACCTACTCCCAGAATGACAACTGCTGAAATGAATAAAAAGTGTTTTTGAATAAGTGTTTTCATATAAAAATGATTATTATTAATTAGCTTTATTATACTATTTTTATAAAAAGAAAAACTGGGGAATCCCCAGTTTTTCTTTTTTGAGAGGTTGGTTGTGTTTAAACCTTATTTTACTACCAGCTTAGCACTTTGAGCGCTGTGGCTGATAGCGCGCGAGAATCAATTCTGCCCTTGATATCCCATTCAGGGATGGCGATCGAATTATTCTCAGCGACTTCTCGAACCATTTGAGTGATAAGAGAGTTTGGCGCGTTTTTGCCAAGACGGTCTTTGACTGTGCTCCAGAGTGAAGCAGATTCGCCGTTGAATGGTTTGCCATGCTCTTGTCCTTTTGGCGATGGCTTGGCAAAAGCGACAGCCATTTCGCCAATAACAGTTTGGCTTGGGCAACCGGGGATCGTACAATCTCTGGCTTCAGTGCGAACCCGAGCGATTCCTTGAGCGACAGCATTTGCCTGATCTGCTGGCCCAGCATCTTGAGCTTTCGGGTTAGCTTTGCCCGCTTGAGCAGTTAGAGAAGATTTAGCGCGAGCTAAATTAGATTTTCTAGAAGCAAAGAGCGAGGAGTCGCAAGTTAAAGTGAAGACAGCTGCTTCAACACTTTGGTCTACATGAACGGACTGTTCTGGTACGTCTGAAGTACAACCAACTGGCGGCACAAAACTTGTGACAATATCCCAATAGTTATCTGGTGAATCGTAAACGAATGGCACCTCTTGAGTTGCGCTGGAAATGATTATGTTTACAGGCTCGACGATGTTAAGTATTGACCCCCTAACCTGGCTTTGCTTAACTTCGATTTCTTTGACAATATCTCCGTCTATGTCAAAAAGATTTTCTACAGCAAAATCAGACTCCTTGAGAGGCAGAAGTGGTCTTTCTCTGAAGCAAGCGTGATCAATGGCAGTGAAAGGAACTCTGACAAATCCTGTACAAATTTTCGGAAATTGATCTACTGTATTTTTCTTCATGTAGATCTCCACTGGGAATTGGAGATTAATACTATTTTGATTCGAGTAAGGAAGCAAGGTATTTAGGAAAACCTTTTCGGTCTTTGGGAAGAGCTTGGTCTTGTCTAAAGCCAGTTGAGCTAGGTGCTCGCCATTAATATTAAGAGTTCCAATTTTAGAATCAACAACGACTGTAACAAAGCCTCCGGTAAATAACGGTTGACCTATAACATTACCATTTGTATCCCTGACAGGCACTTGACCATTAGCGTCAGTAAAATTAAGCGATGCAGACACAGGAGAATTCTTTTCTATACAAGGAACGAGTATCTCTCTTCGGAGGAATCTTCTAATTGGTGACCTACAACCTCCAATGACCGTAGTCATATTAGTCGTATTAACACCTATGACAAGGGGATTGCTTTCTGCGTCATTATCATTGGTACCGTATTTATCTTCAAAAACTTTAGCAACACCGTCTTTGTCGCGATCTGTGATGTTATTGATAAACTGACGACCACGATGAGCTGTTATATTGCCGTATCCAGCTACATCAAATGAGTAAGACATTTTAAATTTGCCGGAAGCCAAAGTTTCTTTCTCGGATTGATAGAGCGAGACCATGATATCAGGTCTACCAATCTTGGTGAAATAAGCATCGAGTGTTTGTTTATCCTCTAAGGTCTTAGCTTTGAAATCCCTAACCGGACTACCAGTGCGGCTGAAGATAATGTCCCCGTCTGAAATGTCTTGATCAGTTTCAAAAGAGACTATCTTTCTAAACGGCTTTGTGGTTTGTAGATTTGCTGATTCTCCAAATTGAATACCAGCAACGGCAGGAAAATCTCCAGCACTGACACCAAGTTCGTTCGCAATCCCCGCAGCTATTTGATTAGCGCTTGACAGGGTGATTAATGAAGACCTAAGATCTGGACTAGCACCAGCGGCAAAGGAATTCGCGTCGGCTCTGATATAAGTATTGTATGATCCGCTTATGCTTTGATCCACAAATTCTCCAAATCTTGTATCACGGTCTCGCCTCATCCCGTGACCCAGCTGAAATATAGAAGAGGCCTGGCCGGTAACTCGAGCTTCTTCATTATCGAGAGCTGCAGAAACACCAACAACTTGGTCCACATTTAGTGAATTATAACCACCTTGAATCGAAAGATCCTTCATCGCGAAACCCTGAGTTCTGGCAGAATAATTAGCTTGTTTACCAGACACAACTGTTTCAAATTTATTACCAATAGCCGAAAGTTTAAAGTCTGCCGCGTTAACACCATTCCATACCGACGAAATTTTTTGATCTGCTGCGCCTAGATTTTCGAAAAGAAGACCTGAAGCAGTTGCACTTATTTCAATTTTTGGATTAATGGCGCTATCAGTGTAAGTAACTAATTCATGCTGAGCATTTAGCTGCCCAGTAACAGTGTCTGCTTGATTTATTGTAAATCCTTTAACTTGACCAAATGAATCACCAATATATTTTCTGTATTCAACAATCCTTTTACCTGAAACAGTATTGACAGAGAATATTCTATCACCATGCAAGCTGTTGCCCTGTAAATCTTTGGCTGGATACACAGCTCTGAGATCTGATTTATCCGCCCTCATCGCTATCGCTTCCGGGCCGTCACTGATGCTCCTGCCTGACATTTTAAATTCTTGAGTGCCATCCGCTTGAATGGTTTTTGTAACCAAGCTAAGCGGATCACTATTAGTACCAACCGGTCTTGCCGTCAGAACAGTCTCTGGACCGCAATCGGTTCGCAAAATATGAGCAAACGCCGGTACAAACTGCAATGAGTTGGTCGATGACTTAACGGTTCCATTTAATTCAACAAAATCTTGTTGGTTGATAGGAAAAGCAGTCATCTTGAGGTTAGTATTACCAACGGTGGCGATGCTCGGTTTTTTCATGCAAGCTTTTTCTTTCGATACTAAGTCTGACATTTTCGTACAAGGAGGTGCCGCGGTAGGATCTTCGTCATGCAGTTTAAGTAAAGGCGATCCCCTCTTGCCGTCCACAACCATGTCGCCACTCTGAAGATAAGATACGCGGAGAGACATTTTATCGTCCGAATCAGATCCTATCCAACTAACCAACGGCCTGCCGATGGCAAATGCCTCGCTAGTTTCATGTATCGTGCGATCTGCCATTTGATTTATTCGCCATTTTGTTTTACCAGCTAGAACACTTTCGCCGCGTCCCTCTTCTCTTAAGAACGATCCAGTATTAGTTGTATTGTGAGAAATCTCATAACCGCCAGCGATCTGGATTGCTTCTGCTGTACCACCATCTGCGCTAACAGAACTGCCGCCAAATCCTGCGGCAACTAACTGAGAATCAAGTCTTTTGGCAGATAACGTATTAAAACCACTAACAAGAGGGGCTTGTACGCCGTTCATTTTAAAATCACCTGACGATGCAACGTTAATTGTTTCAGCATCTGGGTATGTTACTGCATAAGTAACAGCATTAAGTGCTGCATTTTCGTAGGAAACGTTTGCCTGCATTCCATCATATCCACCAATTAATCCCTTTATTGTAGAAGATTGTGGGACACCAACAGACATTCCACCATTCGATGATCCTAGAAGTGCGACCTGACCTTGATATAAATTATCTATAGTGACTTCGGTATATCTTGGGTCTGCTGAATTTAACTTGGCTTTTAAAACGGGGTATCTACCACCTAATAGTGTCGGTTGATAGTAAGCGGCACCGAAGCCTGCTTGTCGAGTTGCAAGTTGTCCTTGGTTTCCATCCGCAAATTCTAGAGTACTTTTAAATCCATTACTTGCGGTATACGCATTAACTGAAACAATGCCTCCTGTTACTGATAAATTAGTTGCAAATCGGCTAGCTGAATTTACATTATATTCAGTAAGCAGATTAACTATACCAACTTTTTGATTAGCGTTAAGATCAAATGTCCAATAATCAGCTCTGGTTGTAGCCACTCCGTTTGATTGGTTATAAGCTTCAAGAGTTGTTTGTATAGCAGCAGGGGCGGCTGTGACATTACGTTCATATTTCCCAATTGTACTGTAACCAGAGTCATCCTTTAGCGCTACACTGCTTGAATATGCAGAGATTCCCGAACCAACGCGAGGGAAAGTAGCCACTGCTCGAGTATAACCACTTTTACTTAAATCAAATCGTGCTTGGCCGTCTGATTTTATTGTTTCATTAGAAGAGACTGTACCGTCAACAGCGGTTGCAATACTTGCTAAATTAAATGCTTCGCCTTCATTTTTGATGGAGTAAGTAGCCTCTAAACCAGATGCGAATATTTTTTTTGCCTCAAATGCAACAAGCAAGCTTGCTCTTTCATTTATTTCTGCCCCAACTGTTGTTAGTGTTCCTTTTGTTGTAAGCGTGTCTCCCATCTGAATTCCTTTTCCAGATATAGTTGCAAAACCAGTTGCAATCCATCGAACAGGCATCTCGGTGACACCAGTAGCAGAAATCAATTTTGCTTTTGCGTCTCCGGCCACGCAACTAAATTCGGCAATTTGACCACGCTTGGCGACAAACTGCGCATCTGTTGCATTAGTACAAGTTGTTTTTATATTATTAACATCAGCTGTGGCGGCGGTTAGACCAACAGTTGCAACTCCACCAGCAACAGTTACTGTTCCACCAGCAGCGACAACTGCAGTTGTGCTGGTCTGGTCAATCGGCGATACAGGTGGCGGTGGAGCGATTGAAGCTCTATACACACTACTACCCCAAGTTCCAGCAAAAACGTAATTTGCATCATTAATAACTAATGCCCGAGTATTCTTATTTCCCATACCAGTAGTTTCTTGAGTCCAACTGGTGCCACCATTATAAGATGCGAATACGCCATATGCTTCAGATGCTGCATAAATAATTGAATTTTTTATAGCAAATGCGTGAAAAATGTTACCCGTTAAACCTGAATTCGCAACAGTCCAATTTTCGCCACCATTGACCGATTTCTGTATTCCTGCACCACCCCAAAAACCAGCGTAAATGCTTCCTGTTGCTGGATCTATAGCCAATGCTCGAATATCAGAACTTTGTAAATTACTATTTATTGCATTCCAAGTAAGACCCTGAT
>MFTL01000019.1:3436-5405 GCA_001786825.1 Candidatus Nomurabacteria bacterium RIFCSPHIGHO2_01_FULL_39_9 | reverse complement strand
GATATCCGGTTGCTTGATCTACGGCTAGTGAATAAATAATATAACTTGATATACCATTATTGGCTGAAGTCCACGTAGCTCCGTTGTCTGATGTCTTATATACACCACTACCAGTTCCCGCATAAACAACTCCTCTTGTGTTGTCTACTGCCAATGACCAGACAAAAAGGTTTCCTAGGCCAGAATTGCTCGCGGCCCAAGAACTTCCACCGTTGGTTGATTTAAACACGCCACCGCCGTCAGTACCAAAATAAATATCTGCGCCTTTAGCAACTAACGCTCTACCATAAAAATTTGATATACCTATATTAGACGCAGTCCAAAGTGCCCCATTATTGGTTGATTTGAACACGCCACCTCCATAAGTTGCTACATAGGTATCGGCCCCGTTTGCAGTTGCTGCTGTAACATAAGAATTTGTCAAACCAACATTCATTGCGGTCCAGTTTAACGGCTGCTGCGCGCTTGGTGTTGTCGCGGTTGCTTCATTAGAGTTTGCGCTTATATTACCAGCCGCATCGCGAGCTCCAACCATATATCTATATGTAGTGCCCGCTGTAAGTCCTGTGTCGATATACGAAGTAACATTACCGATAGACGCGATATTAGAACATCCCGCACCCAGACAGCGGTGCACTTGATAGCCAGTCACACCGACATTATCAGTTGAAGCGTTCCAACTAAGATTAATTTGACTTGAGCTCGCAGCAATTGCAACAAGATTTGTCGGGGCCGTCGGGGGGGTGGTGTCGGCACCTGTAGTATTTAATAGTACCGAAATACTATTACTGGATAAATTTGCGGCCACTACATCAGACTTGCCGTCACCGTTCAAATCTCCGTTTGTAACAGAAGATGGCGTTGACTGTGCGGTAAATCCGGATATTGAGAAATTACCCTGCTCATTTTGGTTAAGCACAAGAACTTTATTGTCATTAAGCCCCCCTGAACCTCTCATGCCGACCACCAAATCAACTCTGCCGTCTGCATTAAAATCACCGGCCGAAACAGAAGTAGCGCCTGCCGATAAACCCAAATTAAAGGCCTGTCCGGCATTAAAAGTACCGTCTAAATTACCATAAAAAATTGATATGTCCTGATCGCTAGTTTCATTAACATTAGCGGTGACTAAGTCTATAACGCCGTCCGCATTTTTATCAGTAGCTATAACAAAAACTGGACCAGTATCCGTGGAGTTGAGTGTAACATAGCTCACAGGCGAACTAAAATTACCGTCGCCAACACCTGAAAGAACCGTAACATTATGACTGTATTCATTTGCTACAGCAAGATCTAATTTGCCATCGCGGTTGAAATCATGCGCTAACACTGAGAATGCACCATTCCCAGCGGTAAAATTTGTAGAAGTGTTGAAAGAGCCATCGCCGCGGTTTAGCAAAATTGAAACAGTATCAAGGGCGTCATCAAGTACAGTACTGCCATGATTGGCCACAACTAAATCAGGCCAACCGTCCCTGTTAAAATCTCCAACGGCCACTCCAAGCGGAGTAGGGCCGACAGCATAACTAACAGCAGGATTAAATACTCCGTTCGGCTGAGTTAGAATAACAGAAATGTTAGCGCCACCTTGGTTAGCTGTAACTATATCATTCCAGCCATCGCGGTTAAGATCAGCGGCTAGAAGACCGCGCGGATTAGAACCGACATTAAAATTTTGAAGGTCACCAAAGATACCATTGCCCATTCCATAACGGATTGAAACAGTATTACCCGAAAAATTAGACGTTATTAATTCCACTAAAGGATCACCATTAAGATGAGCGGTTATCACATTAAATGGATTTGCACCGACAGCATAATTCACAGGTGTTGCAAAAGTTGCAGGCGCGCTTGTAAGACTTGCCCTAAATATACCTCCATCGGTCCCCACTAAAATATTGGAGCCGCTTATAGCTAATGCGTTGACAAAAAGATTTGTCAAACCATTATTAACCGCCGACCATGAGCT
>MFTL01000019.1:3177-3409 GCA_001786825.1 Candidatus Nomurabacteria bacterium RIFCSPHIGHO2_01_FULL_39_9 | reverse complement strand
TAGTTATTCCATCTATGGCTAAGGCCTTAATATTAACCTGTGGCAAACCATTAGTAACTGACGACCATGAGCTGCCGTTGTTGGTGGATAGAAACACTCCTCCGCTACTCCCCGCGAAAATATTGGACCCATTGACGGCGAATGATAATACGGCACCGATATCTGGCAAAACCGACGACCATGAGCTACCGTTGTCGGTAGATCGAAACACGCCCCTACCAGTAGTCCCTGC
>MFTL01000019.1:0-3156 GCA_001786825.1 Candidatus Nomurabacteria bacterium RIFCSPHIGHO2_01_FULL_39_9 | reverse complement strand
GGTGATTGCGTTAACACGAGTATCTGTCAAACCATTATTAACCGACGACCATGAGCTACCGTTGTCGGTAGATCGAAACACGCCTCTATCACTAGTCCCTGCAAAAATATTGGAGCCGTTGACGGCCAATGATAATACAGGAACATTTGGCAAAACCGCCGACCATGAGCTACCGTTATTGGTGGATAGAAACACTCCTCCATTAGTATTAGCAGACCCCGCGAAAATGTTGGAGCCGCTGACGGCGAATGCGTTGACAAAAAGATTTGTCAAACCATTATTAACCGCCGACCATGAGCTGCCGTTGTTAGTGGATAGAAACACTCCTCCACTTTGAGTCCCTGCGAAAATATTGGAGCCGCTGACGGCGAATGCGTTGACACGAAAATCTGACAAACCACCACTCACTGCAGTCCAACTTACTGTCTGCGCCCTCACCTCCTTCACTCCACTAAAAAACAAAACGCCGAAAACCATCATAATGACTGTCGGCACTAAAACTAAACTAAATATTTTCTTATTCATAATAAAAAATTAACTAATAATTAATAACTAATAAAAACTCCCCCTGCTTCGACGGCAGGAATTGTGTTAATAAAAACTGCTTTTGCTTTTTTGCAAAATAATAATTCACAACTTCAACTTCTTTCGAAGTTAGTATTATTATACTTCGTTTGTATTTTCTATGTAAGAGAAAACCTGTGGATAACTAAGCCGAGGCGACTATTTTCTCTACGAACCGTTCCCTATTGGTTTGTCCAGGTGAGTAGAGGAAATAGTGCCGAGGCTTATAAAATAAGGTTTAATCTATAACTTGCTTATACTTAACAATTTTAGTATTATTGCGGAGCTTTTCATGAACTTTCGCCTCAATTTGACGAATTCTTTCGCGAGTGACCCCAAATTGAGCGCCGACTTCTTCCAGAGTATGCGCTACCCCATCAACAAGCCCATAGCGCATTTCCAAAATACGCCTTTCTTTAGGGGTGAGCTCGGTCATCACTTCTTTAATTTGATCTCTTAAAATTCTATTTGAAATTTCTTGATCCGGCCGGAGAATTTTCGTGTCAGCAATAAACTCGCCAAAGGTTGATTTGTCTTCATCATCACCGATCGGCTTTTCAAGCGAGACGACATCTTGGCTGATTTTTCTGATCGTGTAAATTTTCTCCGGCTCGATATCCATCTCGACCGCAATTTCTTCCGGTAGTGGTTCGCGGCCGAGATCTTGCGAGAGACGGCGCAAAACTTTTTTATACTTCGCGATCGTCTCCACCATGTGCACAGGGATTCTGATCGTGCGCGACTGGTCAGCGAGACTTCGCGTGATTGATTGGCGGATCCACCAAGTCGCGTAAGTAGAAAATTTATAACCTTTCGTCCAATCAAATTTTTCAACCGCTTTGAACAAACCAAGATTCCCTTCTTGAATTAAATCAAGAAGTGTTAAGTCCGGAGATCGATTCGCATATTTTTTTGCGATCGAAACAACAAGCCGAAGGTTGGCGCGCGCTAAAAGATTTCTTGCTTCACTATCGCCAGCGGCAATTCTTTTTGCAAAATCTCTTTCTTCTTTTGCGGAGAGGAGCGGATACTGACCGATCTCTTTCAAATACATTTGAATCGAATCGTAGCCCGGTTCGAATTCATCCATGACGGGAGACTTTTTATCGTCTTCAAGAAGTGTGCCGGTTTCGAGCACATCAATCCCCGCTTGATTGAATCTTTCATAAAGATCATCAAGAGCCGAAATTGAATTTTCTACTTCGGGAAGTTCTTGCAAAATTTCGTCGTAAGTAATAAAACCGCGCGCGCGTCCGCGAGCGATCAGAATTTCGGCTTTCGCTTCAAAAGCAGAAGAAGATTTCTTGGTCTCCTTTTTACCTTTTTTAGCCGATTGTTTAAAAGGCGGTTTTGCTACCGCCTTTATTTTTTTAGGATTTTTTGACGCCGTTTTAGACATAGTTTTAATATATTATTTTTTAAATATTATTTGCTAATAGTTTTTTAATTAAAAGTTATCAAGTACCATAACATAACTTTGTTAATTTCTCAATCAAAATTGAAATTTTTTTAGATATCTTCTCTAGACAAGCCAGTTTCTTTAAGAATTGAAATAAGTGTACCCTTAGCTAATTAAAATTTGTAAGAGCTTCTTAGAGGTTAAAGAAGGTAGTTTAGGCATTGGCTTTTATCCTAGAAAAATTTAAGGAAATCAAACTGACAAAACTTTCTTCGTCAGAACAAACCCGCTGACCATGTTTCTGTAATGAAAAAAGATATCCCTTAATTGCGTCAGTAATCATTTTTTTGGCTTCTTTCAAATCTTTGCCATATGTTATGCATCCCGGAAGAGATGGCGCCATGGCAGTAAAACCACCTTCTGGTTCAGGACGAAAAATTACATTAAACTGCAACGCCTTTCCCTTAATATCTTTCATATTAATAACTATATCAAACTTTGACTAAAACACAAAATATTAAATATAATTGAACTCCTTAAAAACTTCGCGGAAAAGATCGATGATTCTTTTGGCTTCGCGACGAGTCAAATTAAAAGTTGAACCTTCGTGGGCAATTTGATTTCGCACTTTGTGCCCTTCCCAAGCCAGATCAAGGGTGAAAAAGTCACTCCGTTCGATACTATTCAATCGCTCGCCAAGATTTTCGCCTGGCACACCCATCTTGCGAGTCATTTCGTCCAAAATAACATCGGCCTCAATGATGGCGAGTTGCCAGCGATGCGGATCGGGTGAAACTAAATGTTCTTCCACACGAGCCCAACGCGGATTGCGCACAGCGTTCGTAGACACGAGAGACTTTGGCGCAATATTTAATTTGTTCAATTCTTCTCTTCTTGTTTTTATGTATTTTCTAAAAGTATAAAAAGCGACTGCTAAAAAAAGAAGGGAAAGAATAAGCATCATGTTATAAAAAAGATCGCTTAAGATAAATTCGTAAATAGCCCGCAAAATTTCAAGCACTTTGCCGAAAATGTATTCTAAACTCAAATATGTTGGCTCAAAGATAGGTTCACTGATCATAGTTTATATTCTACTCTAAATTGCGGCCAATTTTAAATAAAACTTTCTCGGAAAACGACGGGCCAATTAACTGAAAACTCAGCGGCATATTATTTGAATCAAGACCTGAAGG
>MFTL01000018.1:22764-23792 GCA_001786825.1 Candidatus Nomurabacteria bacterium RIFCSPHIGHO2_01_FULL_39_9 | reverse complement strand
TGAGCAGATCAATGCCATTATCCTGTTTAAATAGAGTGGCCACATATTTAACAATTTCTTGATCAATATCTTCACCGCCCAAAAGCGTGTCACCATCAACTGATTTAACTTCAATAACATCATCGCCAACTTCAAGAATTGAAATATCGAAAGTTCCGCCACCGAGATCGTAAACGGCAATTTTTTGATTTTTCTTTTTATTAAAACCGTAAGCAAGCGCCGCGGCCGTCGGCTCGTTAACAATACGAAGTACTTCTAAGCCAGCAATTTTTCCAGCATCTTTTGTCGCTTTGCGCTGAGAATCGTTAAAGTACGCCGGGACAGTAATCACCGCTTCTTTGATCGGCTCGCCGAGACGCGCCTCCGCATCATTTTTAAGCTTGGCCAAAATCATCGCTGAAATTTCTTCCGGTCGATAGAGCTTGTCGCTCATTTTTACTTCCACGCTAGCATCCGCTCCTTTTGAAACTTTATAAGGCACAACAGAAACGTATTTGGCAATTGCCGGATCTTCAAAATTGTGGCCAATAAAACGCTTAATGCCAAAAATAGTATTTTCCGGATTAGTAACTGATTGGCGTTTTGCCAATTGACCAACTAATCGTTCGTTATTTTTGGAAATAGCGACAACCGAAGGTGTCGTTCGACCGCCTTCTAAATTTTCTATTATCTTAGGTTCACCAGCTTCAATAAAAGCAACGGCGGAATAAGTGGTGCCTAAATCAATACCAATTATTTTACTCATAGTGTTTATATTATAGCGAGCTTTAAAATTTTGACAAGTATTTTGCGACCACCAAATATATGCTAATATCAAAACATGGTTAAAAAACAAGATTTTTCTAAGAAAATCATTAAAAGACTTGCAGAAAAGCCGGCTTTTGCCTTAACTGAATTAGAAGAAAGAATAAAAGACAATAATGGACAAAAACCAAAATACGCCTTAAAAAGGACATTAAAAAATCTCAAAAATACCGGTCTAATAGATAATATTTTTTCTGGCCAAAAAGAATATATTCACCTAACAA
>MFTL01000018.1:22509-22691 GCA_001786825.1 Candidatus Nomurabacteria bacterium RIFCSPHIGHO2_01_FULL_39_9 | reverse complement strand
ATTTTGGCGCATCATCCTGCTCGACTTGCCTGAAGATCGAAAGCCGGAGCGTGAAGCGCTTCGTTATCTTCTGAAAAAAGCCGGCTTCATTGCTTTGAAAAATTCTGTCTGGGTTTCTCCCTACCCTTTTGAACATTTATTCGCCAATATAAAAAAAGATCTCGGTCTGACAACCGAGCTTA
>MFTL01000018.1:11536-22489 GCA_001786825.1 Candidatus Nomurabacteria bacterium RIFCSPHIGHO2_01_FULL_39_9 | reverse complement strand
GTTGATGAGGAAACTAAGCAAAACTTATTTAGTCAGTTTCAAATTTAAACACTGCGACCTTGGCCGGTCTTAAAATTCGATCCCCCATCCTGTAACCGCGGTTAACAATTTTGGCGATCTGGCCATCTTTTTCTTTTTCGCTTGTTTTAACAATATTTACTGCTTCACAAAAATTAGGATCAAAACAACTATCAACTTCTATTTCAAGAACACCATATTCTTTAAATATGGACCAAAACTGATTGTAAATACCTTTCATGCCCTGCTGCCAATCAGGCGGCAAATTGTTCCATTGCGGACTCTCTTCGGCTAAATGAAAAGTATCAAGCACGCCTAAAAATTCGGAGAGCATATCTATTTTGACAAGCAAAATTGCGTCAATTAATCTTTTGTTTTCGTCTTTTTTATAGTTTACAAAGTCTGCCCTTTCGCGCTGCCAACCGGCTAAATTAGTTTCTTTGTCTTTTTGGCATACTTCGAGTTTATCGCGAAGATTTTTCAACTGCTTCGCGACATTTTCTCCTTCCTCTTCTGGAACGAAATCAATGTCTTTATCATCGTTTAACATAGTTATTCTTTAACGCTTGCTCCACTGTGGGGCTTTTCTGGCTTTCTTTAAGCCATATTTGCGACGTTCTTTTTTACGAGGATCCCGTTTCAATAAGCCGGATTTTTTAAGCGGCGCGCGCAACTCGCCATCGTGCTCTGTGAGCGCTCGAGAAATACCGTGACGCACTGCCCCAGCTTGAGAATTAATTCCACCGCCTGAAACCAAAACTGTGACATGAAATTTCTGCTTAATTTCACTCTTTTCAAAAGGTGCCAAGAGTTTAGATTGTGTTTCTTTAGTCGGAAAATATTCTTCAAAAGCTTTATCGTTGACGACAAAACGCATGCCGACTGCCGGAGTGATTCTCACTCTTGCTGTTGAACTCTTGCGACGACCTATTGCTTCAATGTATTTTTGTTCTGTCATATTTTTTTATGCTACAATTTCTAAATTTTTCATTCTTAATTTTTTCAACTTGTTGTTCGGCAACATGCCCGCGATAGCCACTCGAACTATTTCTGGATAGCCTTTTCGAACACCAATTGACTCCCAGCTTTCTTTTCTCAAGCCACCCGGATAGCCGGAATAACGAGCTTTCATTTTTTGTTTTAATTTCTTTTCATCAATGAGAGCTTGGGCTGCATTTAAAATTTTAACCTTCACCGGAGCAGTTTTATTTTTCGGCGCACCGATATTTTTACCCAAAAGAAGCGTCGCGGCAGCTGCTGCGACTCGGCCGGGTGTTTTACCTTTTGCATCGATTGTGTGTTCCATAATATTAAACAAATTGAATTAATGCTCTCGGACTAGCGTCGCTCTTTCTAACGCCTAATTTCAAAATTCTAGTATAACCACCGTTGCGGCTGGCATATTTCGGAGCAATATCTTTTAAAACTTTATCAACAATTTCTTGGTTATTATAAAGCCGACTAAGCAAAGCTCTGCGAGCAGTTAAATTCTGTTTCTTGCCAACGGTAACTAAACGCTCAACAAAAGGCCGAAGTGATTTTGCTTTTGCCTCTGTTGTGGTGATGCTGCCTTTTTTTATTAATGAAAAAGCAAGACTTCTCATCAAAGCCGAACGGATATCTGTTGTTCTTCCAAATTTTCTTGCTTTACTCATAACAAATTTAGACTTTTAGACTAACACCAAGAGACGCTAAAGCTTCTTTAATTTCTTTTAATCCTTTGTCACCCATGCCTTTTACGGCGACAATATCTTCTTCCTTCTTGCGAACCAAACCACCCACCGTTCGAATATTTTCGGCGGTTAGCGCATTAACCGTTCTTTGGCTAAGCGGCAGTGCGTCAATTCTTGTTTTTAAGACATCGGTCATATCTTTTTCTTCTTCAGCCGGTTTTGTCGACTCGTCTTTCATTTCTGTTTCCGGCAAAATAGCCTGAAGCTGTTTGATCATAATTTCAATAGCTCTATCGAGCGCGGCGCGCGGAGTTAGCGAACCGTCAGTTTCAATCGAAACGCGCAATCTGTTGTGATTCGTTCTGTCGCCAACGCGCATGTTTTCAACTTCATAACTAACTCTTTGGATTGGCGAGAAAAGCGCGTCGACAGCAATAGTGCCAATTTCCGTTTTGGCTTTTTGAAGCGCTTCTTTCTGAACAAAACCAAGGCCTTTTTCAATTGTCATTGAAATATCAAGGCTGGCAGTTTTGGAAGTTAATTCCGCAATATATTGATCCTCATTTTTAACTTCAACTTGGCCGGGCACATTAATATCGGCAGCTGTAACTTTTTTCGGCCCTTTAACTGAAAGCGTAACTTGTTGCGGTTCATCAGTAAGCATTCGGAAACGAATTTTCTTTAAATTCAGTAAAATTGAAACAACGTCTTCCTTAACACCTTCAATAGTGGAAAATTCATGAGGAACGCCGTCAATTTTTAGGCTCGTTATTGCGGCACCCGGCAACGAAGAAAGAATGATGCGGCGGAGCGCATTGCCTAAAGTCGGCCCATAACCCGGGTAAAGATTATCTATTTCATAAACGCCGTTATTTACTTCTTCCAAAACCGTTCTTGGTCGGGCTGGTAAAAGAATATTTAAATCCATTGACATAATATTATTTTGATTAAAATTTTATAAAATTAACGACTATAGAACTCCAAAACGGCATCAAGGCCTGCGACCTCTTCTTTGCCAGTCGGACGAGCGGTTACTTCTCCTTGTAGGTTATTAATATCAAATTTCAGCCATTCTGGCAAATGATAATCTTTTAGACGCTCAGGAAGATTGCTAAACATTGTAGAGACACGACTTCCCTCTCGGATAGTTATTTTGTCACCCGGACGGATTGAGTGCGAAGGCACTCTGGTTCGTTTGTCGTTAACAGCAAAGTGACCATGACTGACCGCTTGGCGCGCCATGCGGCGAGTTTTTGCCAACCCAAGTCGATAGACAACATTATCAAGTCGTGATTCGAGTTTTTGGAAAAGAAGAACCGCAGGATTGCCGTGCTCAGCGACCGCTTCCTTTACATATCTTGATAATTGTCTTTCAGAAATGCCGTAACCAAGACGAGTCTTTTGTTTCTCTAAAAGTTGGATATTATAAGTCGACATATTCGGCCGTTTCATCTTTTTGCGCGAAAGACTGCGGGCAAATTGCTGGTTTTGGCATTTCTCAAAAATTGGACTACCTAATCGACGACAAACTTTATATTTTTTTAATTTCTTCATGATAAATTAAATATAATTATTTAAACTCTTCTCGGTTTGGGCGGTTTCGGACCATTATGAGGAACCGGGGTTCGATCCTTAATTGAAGTCAATTCAATGCCGCGGGCCATAAAACCTCTAATTGCTGATTCCCGACCAGAACCAACACCTTTGACAACAACATCCGCTTCGGCAACGCCGAGAGATTTAGCTCGTTCGCCAATCAAATCGCCGACTTTCGACGCGGCAAAAGGCGTGCCTTTTTTTGTGCCTTTATAGCCAAGACTGCCAGACGAAGAAGAAAAGACAACGTTGCCTTGTTTATCAGTTAACGTAACTTTAGTGTTGTTGAAAGTAGCCTCCACGTGCAAAACGGCGGCAGCGAGTCGCTTCTTTGCCGAAACTGATTTACCGGCGCTACTGCCAGCACCGGGAGCATCTTCTTGTTTTGTTATAATTCTTTTCTTTCCCATAATTATTTCAATTAATACTTTATGTCTTTTCTAATTTGCGGCGACCAGAACCCATAGTCTTGCGGACATTACCGCGCACTGTTCTTGAATTAGTCTTTGTGCGCTGACCACGAGCTGGCAAGCGTTTGGTGTGGCGCGTGCCGCGATAGCATTTAATATCTTTTAATCTTTTAATGTTGCCGCTAATCTCTCTTTTTAAATTTCCTTCGATATTCAAACTTTCAACAATTTTTCTGATTCGCGCTTCTTCATCAGCAGATAATTCTTCTGATTTTTTTTCAAAATCAACTTTAGCATCTGTTAAAATTTTACGAGCAAGCGGAATACCAACACCGTAAAGTGCTGGCAAGGAATATTCTAATCTTTTATTGGTTGGCAATGTGATACCTAATACTCTCATAAAATAAATTATTGTCTTTGTTTGTGGCGTGGGTTTTCGCAAATAATACGAACCCGACCGCGACGTCGGATTAGTTTACATTTTGTGCAAATTTTTTTAACTGAAGAAACTACTTTCATATTAAATTCGTCGGATAATCCGACCAAGCGTTCCGTAAGGATCTAAAAAAACTTCAACCCGGTCACCAATTAAAACCTTTATCCGAAAAAGCCTCATTTTGCCGGCTAGATGAGCTTTGATTTCCCGCCCATCTTCCAATAGCACTTTAAAGAGGGTATTCGGAAAAGCTTCAATAACTGTACCGAGAATGGTTTCGTTTTTAGACATTTGGGAGCGGATTAAATATTAACAAAGTGCCTTTAAAAAGTCAATTTATTTCACTAATTAACAATCAGTTTAATGTTGTCAGTATTGGCTGGCAGGCTCTGTTTCCAGAAAGGCAGGACTTTGAGTTCCGCCCGATCTATTGCTTTAAATTCCGCCAATGTATCCTTAAAATCTTTTCTGGCTTGACCAGCTAATTTTTCTTTAAGTAGAGCAACATCAAGATCCCAAACAAATTTAGCATTGCCAGAAACATTAAGGTCGATACTGCTGGTTTGATCAGTTAATTTATCTTTATTTTTCAAAACAAAAGTAAGTTCTTTCAAATTAGTGACGGAAACCGCGTCGTCACCAAAATCAGCAATATTTTTCTTTGCCAATTCACCGGCAAATTTTTGAGCATTGATAATGACAGCACGCAGCTCGCCGGAAACTTTAATTGGCACCTCGGCTGTTTCGCTTTCAAAAGTCGTTGGAATATTGATTGCAAAATAATAATCTGGAATAATAAAGAAGTCGGTATGAATCTGTAAAGCAATTTGCTGTAACAGCTTTTCTTTCAAAGCAGTTTCTAATTCGCCAATAGTTTTTTCTGCCTCTTCTTTGCTTAAGAAATATCTTTTGCCAACTAAACCGCCCTGCATTGCTGTTTTACTGCGACCGTATAATTTTTCGTATTTGGCCGTACCCTTAAAGCCGACAATTTTAAAATCAACAAGGCCGATATTGTAATCCGTACTCGGTTTTTCTGCTGTTACGCTGACCTCAATACTGCCCGGTGTTTCGCCTTTGGCGGCCGGAATTGTAAGCGCTTTGTCTGTTTTGAAAATAAGGCCGCTTGGTGTTGAAAGTCTTGTTTCAATAAGAAGTTTTTGAGCCTGATTGGTTGCATTATAGAGCACAACGCTGCCTTTGGCACGGCGATCAAAATCTTGAGAAGTATTTGATGTTATGTTTTTAGCTTCTTCGCCTGTAACACTTGCTACTTCAAAAGGAACGCCATCAGCCTTGCTTAAAGTGACTAAAGAATTAATAGCGGCGTCGGCTCTCTTTAAATCAATCGTAACTTTTGCGCGCGAGAACACTAGCGATACAGAAAAAATGAGAAAAAGCACTGCAATACCGGCGACAAACCAAATACCCCAAGAATAATCTCGGGATTCTTGAGAATGTCGAAATTCTCTTTTGACAACTTTCTTTTCCGCTTCAATTTTATGAAGCTTTGTTTTAGCTGGCAATTTAATATCTTGAATTTTATATTTCATGGGCTTGCAAACTTAATGCTTCGATAATTAAAAATGGATCATGAGCAACTTTGCTTTTAAGATCACAAAAAGAATGAAGTGTTCGTGATTCTAAAAATATACACTGATTTGGCTTTTTTGTTAATGTTGATATCGCCTCGGTAAACCAATTTGCTACTTCGTCATCAACTGTTAAGAAAATTGGCTCGCCAGCAACGTTGAGATCGCCAAAAGCGCCCATTAAATGCTCTTGAAAATGCTTTTTTTCTATTTTAAGAAGTTTTTCTACCTGTATTCTTGATTTTTCTTCAAGCCGATTATCGAAAAAAAGCGATATTAATGTCTCCGCTCCTTCCGGCGCGACCGTTGCTAGTCGTCGTATTAAAGTATTTTTACCAAAAGGAAAAGAGCCCGACTCAATCAAAATATCATCGCGCACAATGCCGACTTCCGTTACTTCCCCGCCGATATCAATTAAAACAAAATTTTTAGGATCCAAAAAATTTCGAACAACTGCGAAATCGGAAAGCAGAAAAGAATTCGAGATCACATTAAAAGCGCCCGTTGAACTCCTGATAATTTTTTCTAATTCAACGGTAAGTTTTTGATCGGCAGTTGCCAGAAACATTGCTAGTTTTTTTTCTAATGGTTTGGTTTTCTTTAAAAGCAAATTTTCTATCTTAGCTTCGATTAAGCTATTTTCCGGATATTCTTTAATGTAGCTGTCATGAAAATTTCTCAATTCGCGCGAAACAATTTGGTCAATTTCTTTTCGAGAGATAAGTGGCGAATTATTTTTAAAATTTACAAGCCGAGTTTGATGGGCCGACCAAGGCGAAGCCAGAAAACAATAAGCATTGTCCGGCCGAGCAATCGAAATTTTACTGGCAACAATTTTAACCGCCTTCAACATAAGTTTTTGAAATTGACTAGCGTCAAGATCTTTTTTGAATAAAACTGGAAATCTATAAGAGGCCAAAAAAACTGGCTTTGAGCCTTCTTCTTTTGGCATCAAAACAAGCGCTCCGCCGACCGAGCCGGAGCCAATATCAAAGATCGCTATCAGTTCATTGTTTTTTGAATCGGACATAAATACTTATTTATTATACCTTGAGACCGAGATGTTTGGCAAAAAATGAGAGTTTAAGCGCCTCACCTTCAACTATTTTATAGACTGGCTTGCCAGCGCCATGACCAGCTTCTTTCGCGGTAAAAAGTAAAACTTCATTAAGGGATGCGGCAGACTGCAGTAAAGCAACCATCTTGCGCGAATGAAGCGGATCAACCCGACTATCTTTCTCACCGGTTGTAAAAAGAAAATTTGGACATTTTATATCTTCTTTAACGTTGTGATAAGGACTCCATTTTAAAATATTTTCTAATTCTTCTTTTGTTTCTGGATTGCCATATTCATGAACCCAACGGAGCGCCATGCCAAACTTATGAAATCGCACCATATCGGTAAGCGGCACCGAAGAAACAACTGCCTTGAAAAGGTCAGGCCTTTGGATCGCAGCCGCTGAAACAAGTAGCCCGCCATTACTGGCGCCTAAAATTCCTAATTTGTCGCTCTTCGTATATTTGTTTTTTATCAAATGTTCCGCGGCCGCAATAAAATCATCAAAACTTTTTTGCTTTTTTTCCTTTATTCCGCCCAAATGCCAACTTTTGCCAAATTCCGCGCCGCCACGAATATTGGCTATCGCAAAAATACCACCTCGCTCAAACCAAGGAACATAACTTCTTATAAAGTAGGGATTTAAAATGTCGGCAAATCCGCCATAGCCGTATAAAATTGTTGGATTGTTACCGTCTTGCCTAATTCCTTTCTTGTGAAAAATAAACATCGGAACGCGTGTGCCGTCTTTGGAGTTAAACCATTCTTGTTTTGTCACATAATTTTCTGGATTAATTGGATTATCTATTTTTCTATATGGAACATATTTGTTTTCATCAGGTAAATAACGATATATGATTGGCGGAAAAGTAAAAGAGGTTATTGAATAAAAGAATTCTTTTTCATCTTTTCTAGTGCTCATACCCCAAAGAGTTGAGTATTCTGGAATTGGAATATCGCCGACAGGTTTTCCATCGTAATTAAAAATTCTTACCTTTGAACTGACGTTAATCACATACTCAACAAGAATCTTATCTTCTGTAACATAAACGTCCTTCAATAAAAATTTTTCTTCGGGCAAAAATTCTCTCAATTGTTCAATATTGGAAAACATATTTTCGTAAGAAGAATACAGAACTCTGTAATTATCCGCTTTGTAATTGGTAAAAATTAAAACTTTATCTTTGAGAAAAATAGGAATAAATTTAGCGTTTGCCTTTGGAATCCAAAGTTTTAATTTCTTATTCTCAATATCATAAATAAAAAGATCGTTGGCACTCCAATCTTGGGCCGCATTGATTGCAAGAAGCTTGCCGTCTGGCGAAATAGAGATTTGCAAAATATCATCTTTCGGCCGATCTTGACCGAAAATCATTTCATCATTGTCTGGATTCTCGCCGATCTTATGAAAATAAATTTTTGTATGTAAAGTCGCTTCATCTTTAGGAACAGCGCCCGGTTTTGGATTGCGTGTGTAGAAGAAACCCGATTCATCAGGCAACCACGCCCTCGATGAATAACGGCAATTTGGAATTTTTTCGATGTCTTTATTTTGCTCAACATTTTTGATATATAAAGCCGCCATTTCCGTCCCACTTTCTGAAAGTCCATAATTTAAATATTTACCATTGAGCGATACGCCCCAATAATCAATGGTCGTTGTGCCTGTTTTGTTCAAGATGTTCGGATCAACTAATTTAATCGGGGTGCCATCAATGCCATTTTTATAATAAAGAACGCTTTGGTTTTCATCAGGACCTCTTTCAGTATAAAAATATTTTCCTTTCACCAGAAATGGATTGCCGAAGCCCGTATACTTATAATTTTCCGCTAATTCTTTTTGAATTATTCCGAACTCCTCGTCTTTAAAAGAAGAAAAAGTCGCTTCGTTCTGGTCATCAATCCATTTTTTTACTTCCGCATCTTCCCCGTTTTCAAGCCATCTGAAAGGATCAGAAATTTTATAACCAAAAAGATCGTCAACTATATTTTCTTTTTTTGTTTTTGGAAAGTTCATAGTATTAAAACTTACTTACTCTAAAACACCTTTAATCCGCCGAATACCAGCCGCTACCGCCTCTTCTTTAGTAATTTTAAACTCTCCTAATTCATTGGTATTACCAACATGCGGCCCGCCGCAAAATTCGCGGCTTATCCATTTATTTTCTTCGCCAATCAAATAAACGGAAACAACATCGCCGTATTTGGCGCCAAATTCCATTTCGGCACCCAATTTCTCCGCTTCCGCTTTCGGTAATTCTTTGCAAACAACCGGCAGACTTTCTTTTATTTTATCGTTTACAATTTCTTCAACACGCTTCTTCTCTTCATCAGTCAATTTGCGATCAAAAGAAAAATCAAGCCGTAATCTCTCCTGCGTTATATTACTGCCTCGCTGTTTAACATTTTTTCCTAAAACTTCTTGTAAAGCCGCTAAAAGCAGGTGATGAGCAGTATGAAGTTTTATTGTTTTTGGATTATGATCGGCCAAACCGCCTTTGAATTTATGTTCCGAGCCAACACGAGAAATTTCTTGATGTTTTTTAAATTTTTCCTCAAAATTTTTAACATCAACTACTATATCTTTTTCTTTCGCAAGCTCAAGAGTTAGTTCAATAGGAAAACCGTAGGTGGTCAAAAGCACAAACGGATCTATTCCCTTCTCAAATTCTTTTAAACCTTTATCAAGAGTGTTTTTGAATTTTTCTATTTCCGTAATTAAGATATTTTTTATATCAATAATTTTGTTATCAATTGAGTACACATTCTTATATGTTTGAACCACAACAACAGCTAACTCTGCAAACGCCCCATCGTTCATATTTAATTTATGAGCATGAACGACGGCTCTGCGAACCAACCGCCTCAAGATATAGCCGCGCTCGGTATTAGAAGGCGTAACCCCATCGGCAATCATAAAAACTGCTGCTCTTATATGGTCAGAAATAATTCTGAAAGACTTTGTGATTTCAAAATCTTCTCCATATTTCTTCTCACTTAAACGTTCGATTTCCTTAATAATAGGAAATAGAGTATCAATTTTAAAGACATCTGGTTCATTATTGCTGGCTGCAATTAGACGCTCAAGTCCGCCGCCAAAATCCACATTCTGTTTAGGTAATTTAGCAAAGCTTCCATCAGATTTTTTTTGATACTCCATAAAAACACTGTTACCTATCTCAACATATCTGCCACAATCACAATTCGGGTGACAGTATTTGCCAAAAGAAACATCATGTTGTATATCACTAAATTCATAAAACATTTCAGAATCAGGTCCGCCAGGCTCACCTGATTGCATAGAATCAGGGTTTCCGCTCATAGACCACCAATTTTTATCTTGATAATAAAAGATCCTGCCACCACCCATTCCTATTTCACTTGCTCTTTTTTCTGTTCCAAATTCAACCTCTTTAGCCGTAATACCTTTTTCAGCAAAAAGATTCTTCCAAATTTCTGCTGACTCAAAATCCTTTGGTAAATTATGAGCAGGATCACCAATAAAAGCTGTGACATAAATTTTTTTCGGATCTAACTTTATTTCTTTAGTAAGAAACTCAAATATCCAAGGTATTTGTTCCCTCTTGAAATAATCACCCAAAGACCAATTGCCAAGCATTTCAAAAAAAGTCGTATGTCGATTATCTCCGACTTCCTCTATATCATTGGCCCTAAAACATTTTTGAGAGTTCGCTATTCTCTTACCTTTTGGATGTTCTTGTCCAAGTAAATATGCAACCATTGGCTGCATGCCGGCCGTCGTAAAAAGCACCGATGGATCATTCTCGGGAACAAGCGAAGAGGAAGGAACTATTTTGTGTCCTTTCTTTTCAAAAAAATCCAAAAACTTTTTTCTTATTTCTTGTGATTGCATTTTGTTTTTAAAAGTTACTTCTTAAATTATTTTTTAAAAATTAAATTATAAAGCCGTTCTTTTTCTTTAGGATCCAATTTAGCACGAAGCATCGGCAAACGCAGTTCTTCCACGCGAAAATCCGGATTTTCAGCAAGCTCCAAAAATTGGTCAAACGTTGCGAAGTACGATTCAATTCGCTCACCTGCGGCAAGCACAGGTGACTGTTTATAAACACAATTGCGAGCAAAGTAGACGTGAAGCGGCCAAAGAATTTTTCGATGCAGCTGCCGTTCAATCCAAAGTTCCCAATCATCC
>MFTL01000018.1:2456-11529 GCA_001786825.1 Candidatus Nomurabacteria bacterium RIFCSPHIGHO2_01_FULL_39_9 | reverse complement strand
AGCCGGTTTCTTCAAGTAATTCCCTTTTCGCGGCATCAAGCAAATTTTCTCCGGGAAAATCAGCGCGACCGCCCGGCAATGAAATAAAAGAGCCGCGGCCGGGATGCTCTTCTTTTTGAAGCAAAATTTTGTCGCCCACTGTCGCTAAAATAAAAACAGTGCCGGATCGGTAGACACATTCGACGACCTCTTTAGAGCCATCAAACATTTCTTGTTCCCACTGCCAAACTTCAAAAATCTCGCCCTTAAAGACCTTTTTAGCATTTTTCGGCAAGTAGCCTTTATAATTATCGCTTACCATAGAAAATTATTATACAATAAAAAATAAATTACAGCTCCTTTTGTCGTCTTGTTTTAAGATTATTGATTCGCTTGGAAATTTCTTGGCACTTCAAAAGCAGTTTTTTTTCTTCCTCTTCTTTGCCCTTAATCCGGTTTAAATCGGTAACACAAGTTTTAAATTTATCTTCCAAAAGATCTTCTTCTAAATTGAGAAGCAATTCGGTGGCCGTTCTGCCAAGATCAGCATTCTGATAAAGCGCTTCGGCTTCAAAAACTAATTCGTTCTTTGGATATTCTTTTTTAAAGAGACCCAGCCGTTCTAATTCCGATTTCAAATTTTTAATGTCGATCTGCGGATTTTTCAAAGAATCCTGCCAGAAATAAAGCCCAAGCAATCGGCGCACAATGCTACTTTCTGCTTTTTTAATTTCTTCCGGTTTTTCATTTTCTCTCGGCAAGCGCTTAAGATCTTCCCAGATACTCTCTTCCCTGATGCCGGTCATGTCGGCAACCTTTTTTACAAAATGCGACTGTTCAATACTCGAAGGCAACCTTTTAATAAACGGCAAAACCTCTTTTTTGACTCGCGCGCCAATTGTTCTTGGTTCTTTTGTTTCTCTTAAAATAAGACTAGTTAGAAATTCAATAACGTGTTTGGCACTCGCAATAAATTTATTAAAATCTTGACCAGATTCTTTTTCCCGAACCAAATCAGCCGGATCAAGACCAGTCGGTAGATCAGCAATTTTAACGTCAAAACCGTGTGCTAGCGTCAACTCCGCGGCTCGCAGGGCGGCGTTACGACCCGCAGCATCCGAATCAAAAGCGATCACTAAATTCGGCGAAAGATAAAAAAGTTCGCGCAGTTGGCCTTTTATTTCTGATAAAGCCGTACCTGAAAGAGCAACAGTGTTTAGAAAACCGGTTTGATGAAGTAAGACTAAATCCATCTGTCCTTCCACCAAAATCGCAAAATCTTTCTCTTTAATTTGAAATTTTGCTTTATCAAAACCGTACAAGACCGATCCTTTTTTAAATAAAATTGTTTCGGGACTGTTTAAATATTTCGGTGCTTTTTCTTTCTCGGGAAAAATACGGCCCGAATAAGCGATCACCCGGCCAGCAGAATCAGTGATTGGGAAAATAATTCGGCCGCGGAAGTGATCAAAAAATCCTTTTGGCGATTTTTTGATCAACCCAACTGAAAAAATTTCTTTCTCGGTAAATTTTTTCTTTTTGAGAAAATCCGAAAGCGCGCGGAAAGAATCCGGCGCGTAGCCGATTCGAAATGCTTTTATTGTTTCCTCTGTTAAACCCCGATCAAGTAGATATTTTTTTGAGGCCTTATTCAAATTAACTTCAAAAAATTTTGTCGCTAATTCAAGTAAGCTGAAAAGTCGGTTGTTGTCTTTAAAATCCTTGAGCACAACGCCAGCTTTGCGGGCAAGAAGTTCCAGCGCGCCGCGAAAATCAAGACCTTCGAAATTTTCGATAAAAGTAAAAATATCGCCTTTCGCGCCGCAACCAAAGCAATAATAAAGGCCGCGATTAGGACTTATAAAAAAAGATGCGGTTTTTTCATTATGGAACGGGCAGCAAGCCTTGTAATTACTGCCGGCTTTCTCGAGCTTTAAATACTCGGAAATAACCTCGAGAACGTTGAGGCGCGATTTTATTTCTTCAACAGGAGTCATATTCTCTTATATTAGCACGTTCCCGATGAGGTAGATATTACTTCCCCTTCCCCTTAAAACCCGTGCCAGCCGGAACAAGCCGGCCAACAATAACATTTTCTTTAAGACCGCGAAGCGTATCAACACCGCCGCGAACAGCGCTCTGAATAAGCACACGATTGGTATTTTGGAATGAAGAAGAAGATAACCAGCTTTTCGTAGAAAGCGAAACTTCAGAAATACCCAAGACAACAACCTCAGCTGTTGCCGGCGCGCCGCCGGATTTTTTAACTTTTTCATTTTCATCAGCCAATTCGATCGTTTCGATAATATCACCTGTGGCAAAAATTGTGTCACCCGGATCTTTAATTTTTCTGCGCGAGAACATGCGGCCGACAATAACTTCAATATGTTTGGCTGCGGTAGCCGCGCCTTGCAATTCGTAAACTTTGGCAATTTCGTTAATTATATATTCCCCTGCTTTCTGTTCACCTCCATATTGAAAAATTTCAGTAATAACAGCCGAGCCGTCGGTAAGCAATTCACCAGCTGAAACTTTTTGGCCAATTTTAACAATCGGCTCGCGGCGGTAAGCAATCGTATATTTTTTCTCTTCTTTATCTTTACCGACAACCACAATCGTTCTTTCATTTTCATTTACTGATATTTCACTAACCGTGCCTTCTGCTTCTGAAACAATAGCTGGATTACGCGGCGTTCTTCGTTCAAACACTTCAACGATACGCGGCAAGCCCATCGTGATGTCGGCACCACCGGCCACACCGCCAGCGTGGAAAGTTCGAAGCGTCAACTGCGTGCCCGGTTCACCGATCGCTTGAGCGGCAACAATACCAACCGCCTCTCCCAAATCAACTAAACGGTTGCGGCCGAGATCAAGACCGTAACACTTTCGGCAGTGGCCATGGAGGGTCTTACAAGCAAGCGGCGTGCGGCAAACTGCTTCAAGAACACCAGCCGCTTCAATTTCCTTGGCAATTTCTTTAGTAATGAGCGTACCGGCTTCAAAAAGAACCTTGCGGCCAACTTTGACAGCTTCATGCAATATGCGACCGAAAATTTTTCGGGAGATTGGAATTTCTAAACCACCGATATTTTCTTTGTGGAAAGCAAATCCTTCTTCGGTGCCGCAATCTTCTTCAGTAATAACAACATCTTGAGCCACATCAACCAATCGGCGAGTAAGATAACCAGCCTCAGCGGTTTTAAGCGCCGTGTCGGCCAAACCTTTTCGCGAGCCGTGGGTGGTAATGAAATATTCAATCGGTGAAAGACCTTCTTTGTAAGAAGGAATGACCGGAAATTCAATAAGGTCGCCAACCGGATTAACAATGAGACCTTTCATGCCGGCCATCTGAGAGAGGTTAGTGATCGAGCCGCGGGCGCCAGAATAAAGCATGTTGAAAACACCACCTTCTGGTTCAAGCGCGCCCGGAATAAATTTCTCAATCTCCGCTTTAACCTTAATCCAAAGTTCAATAATTTTTTCACGCTTCTCTTCCGTTGAAAGCAATCCTTCATGCCACTGATTCATAATTTCCGCTTCTTCTTTGCGGCCTTTTAGAACCAATGCTTTTTTCTCGACTGGCACCGTAACACTATCAATGCCCCAAGTGATGCCGGCAATGGTAACGTACTGATAGCCGAAATTTTTAATCTTATCTAAAATCGGCGCCACTCTATCAAAACCATAATTACGAATAAGGTCGTCAATCAAAGTTGACATGCGCTTGGAATTAATTTCTTCGTTAATGAAATGATAATCAGAAGGCAAACAAGAATTGAAAAGCAATCGGCCAATCGATGTTTCAAAAGGCTTACCTTCATATTGTTTGTATTTCGGACTGTCAGTACCTAAAACTTTTATTTTTGCCCGAAGTGAAACGATATCGTTATCATGAGCGGTAATTGCGTGGTTAGGTCTCGAGAAAATTTTGTCTTCGCCTAATTGGTTCGCGACAATACGCGTCATCCAATAGCAGCCCAAAATAATATCGAGCTTAGGCACGATAATTGGTTCGCCATTTTGAGGCTTCAATAAGTTTTTATTAGCAGCCATGAGCTCGCGGGCTTCTTCTTGAGCTTCTTTGGAGAGCGGCAAATAAACCGCCATCTGGTCGCCGTCGAAGTCGGCATTGAAAGCCGAACAAACCATTGGGTGAAGCTGAATGGCGTTACCTTCGATCAAAACCGGGCGGAAAGCTTGAATGGAAAGACGGTGGAGAGTTGGCGCGCGGTTGAGCAAGACGTATTTGCCGGCAATCACTTCTTCAAGAATAGCCCAAACTTCCGGCACGCCCTCTTCAATTAATTTGTTAGCGCCTCTGATATTGAAAGCCAATTCCCTTTCCAAAATTTTTGCAATAATAAATGGTCGGAAAAGTTCAAGCGCCATGTGTTTCGGCAATCCGCATTGATCAAGCGAGAGCTGTGGACCAACGACAATAACCGAACGGCCAGAGTAGTCAACGCGCTTACCCAAAAGATTTTGACGGAAAAGACCGCGCTTGCCTTTCAAGTTGTCAGCCAAAGATTTTAGCGCGCGGCGCTGAGAGGAGCTCATTGCTTGAGCCGAACCTTCTCTGGCAATTGAATTATCGATAAGCGCGTCAATCGCTTCTTGTAAAATTCTTTTTTCGTTGCGCAAAATAACTTCCGGCGCGCCAATTTCTTTGAGTTTCTTTAATCGATTATTGCGATTGATTACCCGGCGATAAAGATCATTTAAATCAGAAGTCGCATGACGGCCACCTTCAAGAGCAACCATCGGTCTAAGCGCCGCCGGAATAACCGGCAAGGCTGTGATAAACATCCATTCCGGCCTTGTGCCAGCCCGAATCATGCCTTTGATAAGACTCAATCGTTTTTCCATTTTTGGTCGATCAGCTTTAGTGCGGCCCAAGAGCGCTTCTTCGAGATCTTTTTTAACTTTCTCTAGATCCATTTCCTGCAAGATATTGTAAACAGCTTCTGCGCCAATTTTAGCTTCAAAGATTGTGCCGAACTTAAGCGAAAAATAGTGATACATCGCTTCGTTGAAAACTTTGTTAATCACAATTTCTTGAATTTCTTTTTTCTTTTTTGTATATAAATCCTTGAGCTTTTCCTTATCTTTGGCGTCTTTAGTGGCTTTAAGTTTTTCTTTGTATTCCGATTCTAGACTCTTCAAAATTCGAGCGCGTTCCTCTTCATTGACTTTAGTGACAATGTAGCCGGCAAAATAAATGACTTTTTCCAAATCACTAACTGAAATGCTTAAAAGCAAACTCATGCGGCTCGGTACACCGCGCAAAAACCAAATATGCGCAACCGGCGCAGCCAAATCAATGTGACCGCTTCGTTCGCGGCGAACAATCGAGCGGGTAACTTCAACGCCGCATTTCTCGCAAATAATATCTTTATAGCGAATTCGGCGATATTTACCACAATAGCACTCAAAGTCTTTTTCTGGACCGAAAATTCGCTCGTCAAAGAGACCACCGCGCTCGCTTCGGCCAGTACGATAATTAATCGTTTCCGGCCGAGTGATCTCGCCGTAGGACCAATCACGAATACGCTCCGGACTCGCCAATGCGATTGTGATCTGATCAAAATTATTTAGATTTGATATTACTCGTCCCATAGTTTTTTATTTTATTTTTCTTTATCTTTATCTTTGTTTTTAATATTTTTTCCTAGGGCTTTTTCTTCTTTTTTGAGTTCAACATCAAGTGCCAATCCTCGGAGATAATTTAACATGACGCTAAACGAAGCGGGCGCATTCGGCGGCTTGATCGGTTCATTTTTAATAATTGAATCGAAAGCGCTCGTGCGGCCGACAATATCATCGGATTTAATGGTGAGCATTTCTCGCAATGTATGAGCGGCGCCATAACCTTCAAGCGCCCAGACCTCCATTTCTCCAAAACGCTGACCGCCACCTTGAGCTTTACCAGAAAGCGGTTGTTGAGTGATGAGGCTATAAGGACCAATTGAACGTGCGTGCACTTTGTCTTCAACCATGTGGTGGAGTTTCAACATATACTTGTAACCAACAGCAATCGGTTCTTCAAAAGCGCGTCCCGTCTTGCCGTCGTAAAGCGTGATGCGGCCATTCTCCGGAATGCCGGCCTTTTTAAGTTCCGCTTTTATTTCTTCATCAGTCGCGCCCATGAAAGCCGGCACGATTGCTTGATAGCCAAGCGTGTGAGCCGCTAGACCCAAGTGCATTTCAAGAATCTGGCCCAAATTCATACGACTTGGCACGCCAAGTGGCGTCAAAATAATATCAACCGGCGTGCCATCAGCGGAAAACGGCATGTCTTCAACCGGCAAAATTGTCGAGATAATTCCTTTGTTGCCGTGACGACCAGAGAGTTTGTCGCCAATTGAGATATTACGGAGCTGCGCCACTTGCACAACAATTTTTTTCAAAATACCGGATTCGAGATCGTTGCCAGCTTCGCGCGAGAAAATTTTCACGCCAATAACTCGGCCGCGCTTGCCGTGCTCCATTCGAAGCGAAGCGTCTTTCACGTCGCGAGCTTTTTCAGCAAAGATCGCGCGGAGAAGCCGCTCTTCTGGCGTCAATTCTGTCTCGCCTTTCGGCGCAATTTTACCAACCAAAATATCATTTTCACGAACTTCCGCGCCAATGCGAACAACACCCTCTTCATCAAGGTCTTTTAATTTTGCTTCGCCCACATTAGGAATGTCGCGGGTTGTTATTTCCGGGCCGAGTTTTGTTTCGCGAACCGTGCAGATAAATTCATCAACGTGAATGGAAGTAAATTTGCTTTTCTGAACAAGTCTTTCAGAGAGAATAATGGCATCTTCGTAGTTAGCGCCGCCCCAAGGCATGAAGGCAACAAGCACGTTCTGACCCAAAGCAATCTGACCGCCGTCAGTAGAAGAAGCGTCAGCTAAAATATCGCCTTTTTTAATTTTATCGCCAACCGAAACTATCGGTCTTTGATGGAAAATATTTTGAGCATTGTTACGAGTAAAACTAATTAAATTATGAGTGATATCACCATGAGCGCCGGAAACAATAATTTTTTTGGCATCAACATAACGAACAGTGCCAGATTCGGACGCAACAGCCAAACGGCCGGAATATCGAGCCGCCGCTTCTTCAATGCCTGTCGCCACCAATGGCGCTTCCGGAACAACGCAAGGCGTTGCTTGCTTCTGCATGTTACTGCCCATGAGTGAGCGGTTAGCATCATCGTGATCCAAGAAAGGAATCATTGAGGTGGCAATTGAGAAAGCTTGGTTGGCCGCAACATCCATGAAATGAACATCTTCTCTTTTAACAAGACCGGGGTTACCTTTGGCGCGCGCTTCGGCAAATTCTTCAACGATGTAATTTTTATCATCATAGTGAGTCCCGGCGTGAGCGATGTTGTATTTTTCTTCTTCAAGCGCGTCGAGATAAACGATCTCGCCAGTTAATTTTCCATTCGCCACTTTCATATAAGGCGTTTCAATAACACCTAAATGATTCACACGGGCGTAAGTTGCCAAGTGAAGAATAAGACCGATGTTCGGACCTTCTGGAGTTTGAATCGGACAAAGCCGACCGTAGTGACTCGGATGCACATCGCGGACTTCAAAACCGGCGCGTTCACGGACAAGACCGCCGGGGCCCAATGCTGAAAGCGTTCGTAAATGTTCGAGTTCATAGAGAACATTGTCTTGAGCCATGAATTGAGAAAGCTGGTTGGTTGTGAAAAATTCGATAATTTTAGCTTGAAGCGGCCGAGCGTTGATGATATTTATCGGAAGCACCATGCTGACATCAATCGTAGACATGCGATCTTGAATATTTCTCTTGATTTGAGTCATGCCGACACGAATGCGCGATTCTAAAAGCTCGCCGATATAACGCACGCGGCGCGCGCCCAAGTGATCGATGTCATCCGGGCCAATTTCCGGATTTTTATTTAATTTGAAGATATATTCGATTATTGAAACTAAATCTGAAGCCGAAAGTGTTCTTCTTGCAACTTCTTTACTATCAAGACTTTTGCCAAAACGACGATTGAATCTAAATCGGCCAACTACTGAAAGATCGTAACGTTCCGGTGAAAAAACTGCCTCTAAAAATTCTCTGGCATGTTCAGGAGATGCAATTTCGCCATCACGAAGCCGCTTATGAATTTCAATATGAGCTTCTTCAACTGTCTGATTAGCATCACGAACAATACAACCTCGAATATCGTCTTGGTATTCTTTTGAAAAAGCTGAAATAATTTGTTCATTGGTTTTGAGACCAAAAGTTCGCAAGAGACTCGTAATACCAAACCGACGCTTCTTATCAATGCGAACGTAGATGCTCTCATCAGGATCGGATTCAAGCTCAATCCAAACGCCGCGGGCTGGAATAATCTTAGCGCCGAAATAAATTTTGCCTTTGATGTCTTCCGAAGTGAAAAAAGCGCCGTAGCTGCGCGCAAGCTGCGGAACAATAACTCGCTCAACGCCATTGATCATGAAAGTACCGTGATCGGTCATGAGCGGAATATTAGTAAAGAAAATTTCTTGTTCGCGTGAAGTATTTAATGTTTTATTAAAAAGACGAGTGCGAACTTTTATTTGCGCATCATAAGAAATTCTATTCTCTCGGGCATAGTGTTCATCAAAGGCCGGTCTTTGCAAACTTAGTGATAGAAATTCAAGTTCAAACTTTTTGCCAGAATAATCTTTGATTGGCGAAAATTCCTTAAGCACTTCCTTAAGACTTTTCTCAAGCAACGAATTATAAGATTCAATCTGGGCTTCAATTAAATTAGGAAAAGGAGTTAAGGGAGGCTTAAAACGAGCAAAATACTTTTTGGGTAAAATCATAAAAACAAAAGCTCAAGGTTACAAACCTTTTATAATAAAACTCACTATAAGGCCTTTAATAATAAAGATTTAGACAAGAAAGTAAAGAAAAATCTTATAAAAATTCTAAAAACTAGTTGAACTTAAGATTATACAGAATAAGAAAAAAGAGTCAAGCGGAATTTGTGGATTTCTGCCGCCATTTTTCAATTTTTTCATGATGGCCAGTTAGAAGCACTTTCGGTGTTTTGTAATTTTTATTTTTGTATTTGAGAATTTCTGGTCGAGTATAA
>MFTL01000018.1:0-2427 GCA_001786825.1 Candidatus Nomurabacteria bacterium RIFCSPHIGHO2_01_FULL_39_9 | reverse complement strand
TAGCGATTCATATTTGTGAAGCGTGCCCGGAATTCTTCGAGCAACAGCATCGATAAGAGTCATCGCCGGCACTTCCCCGCCAGAAACAACAAAGTCGCCGACCGAAACTTCTTCAGCTTTTAATATTTTTTTAACACGCGCATCAATGCCTTCGTAG
Source organism: Candidatus Nomurabacteria bacterium RIFCSPHIGHO2_01_FULL_39_9 (assembly GCA_001786825.1). Lineage (GTDB taxonomy): Bacteria > Patescibacteriota > Minisyncoccia > Phycocordibacterales > DATEUR01 > MFTL01. The sequence continues at coordinate 2,270 of MFTL01000018.1, read as the reverse complement.
CGGCCGCAAATTAAAATTATATTTTTTTCTTTTTTGTACTTTTCAGCAACAATGTTGTTAAACATTTTTCCTCTTGGCGAGAAAATAATTATTTTCGGATTTTTAGCTTTGGTACTTTTAACAGCCTTGAGGATTGGTTCGGCCTTTAAGACCATGCCGGGGCCGCCGCCATATGGTCGATCATCGACGGTTTTGTGGCGATCTTTGGTGAAATCACGCAAGTTAATTATTTTAACTTTGAGCAGTCCTTTTTTAATCGCTCGCGCTAAAACACCGTGGGCTAAAAACCCTTCAAACATTTTTGGGAAGATTGTGATGATGTGGAAGGTCATGTTATTTTAATATAAATTATAATACTTTTATCGTAAATAAAAAAGAAAGCTCCGTTATTCACAGAGCTTTCTTTTTTAAAAATTTTATATTTTAAGCAATTTCTTTTTTGATATCTTCCATCGCTTCGTCAACTGATCGGCTTGCTCTCGGAGCAGCACCTTCTGGTTCCAAGATCTTAAGATTGATTCGAGCATTGTTTTTGAGACCAATGACTCTAAGCAACATTCTGATTGCCTTGGCAGTATTGCCTTCGCGACCAATGACTTTACCCATATCTTCTGGATTAACAGAAAGGGAGAGTAAAACACCCATTTCGTCGACTGTCCGAACGACTTTAACATCGCCTGGATGATCAACTAAGTTCTTGACAATGAATTCTAGAAATTCTACTGATTTATCCATTTTAGTAATAGAATTAAGTTTTTAATCTGCAGTACGACTTTACTGCTTTGGCTATATTAGCATATTAGAAAGAAAAAATCAAGTTAACGAAATCTTGGCATATTTCCTTTTCTTCTAGCTTTTAATCTGAGTACTGGTTTTCCGTCATCGCCTGTTGCTTTTTCTAAAGAGTAAACCATGAGGCCAAGCGTCAGGGCTGGGAAATAAGGTTCTTCTTGAATAAAAGTTTTTATATCTTCATCAGAGGCTTTACTCATATCCATTAAAAAAGCGCCTAAGACACTTAGCGTTGATCTAAAATTGGTATAATCATCAGATTTTGCTTTTCCTGCTCTAAGCGCCGCTAAAACACCAAAAGCGGATGTGCCTGTAACATTTTTTATACCTTCTATTGTTGTTTGCTCTTTTGAAGATTTTTTCACTTTTTCAGAAATCATAGTGCCTCCAGGGGTAGAAAATGATAACTTAGCTAACAAGTCAAAATGTGCTTCAGTAAGAAGTAAGGGGTCATTTGGTATGCCGGGGGGTGGGGCGATCGGTGTCGGGTGCCATTTTTCACACTTATCAATAGAAAAATGATTTGCACATATCGAAAACTTTTCTCCATTAGTAAGAGCCTCCGCCTTCCTCACACTAATAAGAAGACCCCCCCCAACGAGACCGAAAACTAATAGAAACGAAAGAAATTTTTTCATGTTTAAAAAATAAATAAATTAATTAATAATTAACACTTTAATTCTACCACCTCCCCCATCGAACACAAGCGATCTTTATGTGGAAAACAAAAACCAGCTATTAGCTGGTTTTTACTATGCTGCAGGAGCTACTTGTTTTATTAAGGCCGCAGGCGAAGTTTCTTGTTTTTCCTCTTTCTTAGATTTTGTTCTGGAAACATGAATTTTCGGGCCGGTAACGAGTTTTTTATCCACTAGAAAATTATGCATTGTCTGCGATGGTTTGGCGCCAACTGAAAGCCAGTGTTTAATTCGTTCTTCTTTTAAAGTCAAATCCCCACTTTTTGGATTATAAGCACCGATAAGTTCCGTAAAACTGCCACTTTTAGCCGCTCTTTTTGAATCAATAACGACAACCCGGAAATGCGGGTCATTTGTTCGGCCGACTCTTTGTAATCTAATTGTAAGCATAGCGTCATATTAGCAAAAAAAATTTTTAAGTCAATGATTTAGATCGTTTTTTAAATGCTACAATACGAAAATGAAGTTTTACTTGATCATGATTATAACTATTCTTTTCCTGTTTCCCTTCCTGTCTTTTGCGGCCATCGAAACAAATAAACCGGTCACGCTCGGTTTTGTCGGCGATATTATGCTCGATCGCGGTGTGGAAACTTCCGTCAACAAAAATTTTGACGGCAACTTCAATAAACTTTTTGAAAATCTTTCTTTTTTGAAAGATTATGATATTCTCTTCGGCAACCTTGAAGGGCCAATTTCTGATAAAGGTGAAAGGTCCGGCAGTAAGTTTTCTTTTCAAATGCAACCATTAGTTGCAAGCGCCTTAGCTGATGCTGGTTT
>MFTL01000017.1 GCA_001786825.1 Candidatus Nomurabacteria bacterium RIFCSPHIGHO2_01_FULL_39_9 | reverse complement strand
TTAATTTAAACAAAAAACCAAGGTTAGACCTTGGTTTTTTGTTATGTTATTTTAAGTTTCTTTTTTATCTCTTAAACAGTTTTAACAACGCATTTAACTTTCCTTCTGCATAAAGTTGCTGGCCAAGAAAAGCAAGCAAGGCAACACCGATAACAATCAAGAACCAGCCGAGAGCGCTACCGGCGCCACCAGCAAGGCCTGCGGCCGCCGCAAGAGGAAGTTCTATAACTTTGTTTGTCGCGTAAGCAAGCGATTCTTTTTGTTCATTATCACTGCCGGTGAAGGCAAGATTTACAGTCGCTAAAAGAATATCGCCATCTTTTACATTTTTATTAACTTTAGCTTCGATGGAAATGTTACTCTCTTTTGCTGGTTCGAGAGCACCAATATTTACACTGACGGTATTATCACTAACATTGTAACTACCAACATCAGATTTCTTGAAATCAACATCTTTCGGCAAGAGCACTTTTACAGATGTGTTAGTGATAGTTTTGTTTCCATTATTTTTAACAGCAACAGTGTAGTTGATTATGTCACCTGATTTAACGTCAGCCTTATCAGCTGAAATTGTAACGGTAACATTGTCTTCAGTCGTGCTGGAAATATTTGTATTTGAATTAGTGTTTGTGTTGTTGAGAGTATTATTGGTTGTATTATTATCAGAAGTGTTGTTATTATTTGTATTATTGTCGGTAGTATTTTGGGTCACCGCAGTTTGGAAGAACATAACGGGGCCATAATTCGTGCCATAGCTATTTTTTGCTCCAGCGCGGTAGAAATAAATTGTGCCAGCTGAAAGACTCGAAATTGTTTGACTGAAAGGAATTTGGCCAGCTGAACCCACGACAGAATGGCTCGTTGCTTGGCCTAAACTTACCGTCTTGCCGTATTCAAACCAAGCCTCGGTTGAAACTGGTCCGCCATTTATAACGACAAGCGCATTTAATTTAGCGGTGCTGGAAGTTTTATCAGTTGCGATTGTGGTAAGCGCTTGAGGTAAATTAGAAGTGTTTATAGGTGCGTTGTATTCATCAGTATCTGTGATCGATGCGCAGCCCGGATCATTTAAGTCAATTTTGCTATCACCATCATTATCAATTCCGTCAGCACAAGCCGCAGTTATTTGACTATTGCCGATTGTAAACGAAAGAGTTCCACCATAAACTGTGCCGTAAGTATTTTGAGCGGCCGCGCGGAAATAATAAGTGTTGTTGGCTAAGCCAGTAACAGTTGCTGACATTGAACCGGAGCCCGTGCCTTGCGTGACCGGACTAGTTGAAAGATTTAAAGAAGAGGAACTTGTGCCATATTGGAACCAAGTAGTTGTTGAATAACCATTGGCGTTATATGAGCCATTCAATGTTGCGCCTGAAGTTGAAAAACTAGAAGCGGCAACAGTTGTTGCGGTTGGCGGAAAGACTTGGCCGCCGCCACAACCACTACAGCCACTTTGGATAGGTGAAGTTTGGAAATTAAGTACGGAGCCACAATTTGTACCTTGCGCATTTGTGCCGCAAGCGCGGAAATAATAAGTCGTGCTGGCAGAAAGACTACCGATTGTCGCTGAAATAGCGCCCGAGCCGGTACCTTGAAGAATTTGAGAAGTTGAATTTGCAAAAGGTACATTACCATCAGTGTCGTATTCAAACCATGTGGTTGTTGCAAGACCATTGGCATTATAAGTACCATTTAGTGTGGCGCCAGAAGAAGAAATACCGGAAGCAGCGACGGTCGTCATAGTTGGTGAATTACCGCAACCGGAAGTTGTAAACGGATATTGAGACGAGAGCACTGAACCGCCAAGATTAATTGCGTTAACTTGAACGTTATAAGTTCCTCCGCAAGTAAGACTTGTTAAATTATATGAAATAGTTTGAGTGGAATTAATATTATTTGTTTGACCAACTGGGTTCCAAGAAGGACTAACTTCGAATTGAGCGGAAGTGTTTGAGCCGTTTGGATTAATCGTTGCGTTTAAGGTAACACTTGTTTGAGCAATGTTAGAAATATTTACATTAGAAATAGTTGGCGCCGCAACTGATTGTGTAGAAAAATTAATTGTTTTCAAATCAGTACCGCCAAGACTAGCCGCGTTTAAAGTAGCGGCGTAGCTTTGGCCGGGCTGCAATCCGCTTTTGGTACAAGGTGTAACTTGAACGGCCGCATTGCCACTGCCGATATTTTGACTGGGACAGCCAGAAATCGGCTGGCCATTGTATTCAAACCAAGCAGTTGTACTCGAACCATTAGGATTAACTGATCCTCCAAGATCAGCAGAAGTTTGAGTTATGTTAGAAGCGGTTGCGGTTACGACGGTTGGCGCTTGAGCGCAAGGACTTGTTTGAAAAGAATTATTTGAAATCACTTGGCCGCTCATGTTAATGGCGCCAACATTGAAATTATAAGTTGTGCCGCAAGTAAGACCGGTAACGTTATAAGAAATAGGTTGAGAAGCGACTATGCCGTTAGTTTGGCTAACCATAGCTGGAACAGGGTATTCAAACCAAGCGGAAGTGCTCTCGCCTTGCGGGTCAATTGTGGCATTTAGGGTTGCGCTTGTTTGTGAAATATTCGAAACGTTAACGCCAGAGATAATTGGCTGGGCGGCCAAAGCCGGGGAGCTAATAGCAAAAAGAGCGCCTAAAATAAGGCCGGTCAAAATAAGGGTTTTTATTGTGTTTTTCATAATATTCATATAATTATTTTTTATAACTTTATATAGCTAAAAGGATAACATATAGCATAAAACTAGTCAAGGATTGACGATATTTTTATTTTGTGGTTAACTTAGACCAGTTTCTCGTTTTAAATACTAACCTTAAATAATACTGTTATGAAAAACATGCTCTTTACTAATTTAATCGGTTTTTTCAGTTTTCTCTTTGTTTTTTGTTTTATACAAAAAGCAGATGCCACAGTTTCCATTGACACAATGTTTGCCGGACCAGCTGGTCAGGACACAATTCACATTTATGTAAATTATTCGGCTAATACCGACACCGACCGCGTTGGCTTTCTCCGTTACGGGGCAAATTTTGCCAAGCAAACAATGCCGTACAAATTGATGGCAGTTGGCAATGGTCAGCTGGATTTCTTTCTGGATAGTTTAACACCGGGCGACAATGTGCCGGTAAAATTTTGCAGTTGGCGACCGGGCGAAAGCCAAGATTGTAGCAACGAAGACACCTTTAAAATGGCGGACCCGGATTATTTCACGAGCATTGATATTTTCAATGTGACGGGGAAAATAAATTTCATTCTGGACAACAATGACCCAACGCTCTATCTCTGGCCTATCTGGGATGAGGGTTTGGCGATTGATGCCACTTACAGCGAAGGCAATGTAGAAACTTTCGGAGTTGCAGACAATGAAATGAAATCAATTGACCTGCCCGCGCTTCTGCCGGATACCTATGCGCTCGCGATTCTTTTTATCAACGATAAATTGCAATCGCAAGGACTGATTGGTTCCAGTGATACGGTTGTTAAGGTGGTTGTTTCAGTGGATGAAATTATGAAGTTGGAATCTTTCTCAATCGGGGGAGATAAGCGACTCAAAGTTTCTTCGGTTAGACCAGGTAATTTCTCTCTTTATGACATCACTGGGCGGGAAGTTTATAAGACGCCAATTGAAAGAGAGAAAATAATTCCGACCGAAAATTTGCTAACGGGAGTTTACTTTTATCGTTTTACAAACGAAAAAGGAGAAAAAACCGGGAAAATACCGATTATCAAAAATTAAAAAGTTTTAAATAAACTTTAAAGCAGGGGTAGCAACACCCTGCTTTTTTAATGGGAAAATTGAGATTGACAAATTGTATTTCTCTAGTATAATGATTTCAGGAATTTCTTTGAATCCCAATCAATATTAAACCAACCAAAAACCTACCCTTATGAGAAAAATTACTTACAGTTTCTTTCTTATGTTAGAAAGGATTGAAGGCGTCATCTTGCTTGCCCTTATCAGTTTTGGTGCAGGGGTAATTGTCCTTAATGTTAAAAATGAAGTTGTGGCAACAATTTCAATGATACTATTTTGTTTTTGTCAGGGAATTGTTTTACATCGTATCGGTCGGCATGGTCAAAAAATCTCCAATGAGATAAAAGATTTTAAAGAAAATCGTAACACTCTTCTTTCTTCAGAATCTACCTCAATCCAAAAAGAAACAGCCGCAGGAAAAATGCTTAATTTCAAAGATATAAAAAAAGGAGACCTCCTTTTAATTTTTGAAAACACAGTTGATAGCAGTAAAGTAAACGCGCTCGCCTGGGACAAACTTTCTGAAATGAATAAGCGTGGGGAATTGCAGGATTTGGATTAAATTGTAAATAGTTAAAATATTTATAGCCGTTAAGTGAAAACCTTCACTTAACGGCTTTTTATTATTCGAACGCTATTTTGACACAATATTTCGTAAAACCAGTCAATGCTTGACTAAATATGATTTTTATGCAAAATTATAGCCAGTATTTCTAAATTCCGAAATCCAAAAATTAATCAGTAATAACCCTTTAAATGCTCTTTAAAATGAAAACAAAAACTATTTACCTAATTTTAGCAATTTCATTATTGCTAACGAGTACCCAAACAAATGCCGCATGGAATCTTACGATTGATTCTATTGTGGCAATTAACACAATTCAGAGTAATCTTTACGGTTCTTACAGCGGTCATCCGGGTGGAACGACAATGATTGTGCCGCGTTATGACACAAGTATGGCGTTGACGCGGTCGGAAGAGCAAATTTATCTTTCGGCTTTGGACACAGCCGGGCAGTTTGTAATACTGCTTGATAGTTGTGTCCCGGGTAATCTTCATTACGGAAAACTGACTTATCTTGGCGATAGTGTTGGTCTTGGTTTCTCTAATGTTGTAACTTGGACAACGCCTTGTAACCCGATTACTATTTCAGGCGGCATGCCCGACACAATTTTCATTGGAGTTGGTCCTGTGCCTGGAGGATTTTCTGTTTCTGGCGGAATCTCGCCTTATGTGTATTCGCTTTTAAATGGCCCAACGGGAGTAACAGTTAACGATTCAGTTGGATTGTTCAATGGCACGCCTTCTGTACTTGGCAACTTCATTTACACTGGAATTGTCACGGATGTGGTTGGCTGTCAGGATAGTTTAGTTGATTCAACGATTGTGCTTTGCAATCAAATTACTGTCGCAACGACATTGTCAGCGGATACATTTTTCACTGGCGATGTTTTAGACGGTAATTCTGTAACTGCATCAGGCGGTACCTCTCCTTATGCTTATTCCTATTCTGGAAATTTAATTTCTGGAATTGAAATGAGTTTGGGAGGCGTTCTTTCTGACACGATTGACGCGGTTGGTAACTACAATTTTTATTTTGTAGCGACTGACGCGGCTGGTTGTAAAGACAGTTTATTGCAAAACAAAATTGTTGTTTGTCCGTCTTTATCTATCACATCTCCATTAGTTGCTTACAGTGATACGCTTTTTGTTGGCAGTGAAATAACTGGCACCGGCTCTGTTTCTGGGGGAGCGGTTCCGTATCAATGGAACACTTCTCTGGACTTTCCGACCGGTTTGTCTTGGTCTATTTATGGCGATGTTGATGACACCGTTGAGGTGTCCGGCACTTACAGTTATGTTTACTATGTAACTGATAAGTATAATTGCCAAGACAGTTTGACTGAAAGTAAAACCGTGCTTTGTCCTCTACAAGCCATGAATTATTTGAACAAAACATGGCATGTTGGACAAACGGATTCAGCAGTATTTACAGTAAGTGGCGGCACAATGCCGTACAGTTGGAACATTTCTGGTTTGCCATTAAATTTATTGCCTAACAGCAATACGAACAATCCTATTCCAGCAAACAGTAATATGATTGGCGGATACACAACTGCCGCAGGGAATACTCCGATTGTAGTGGTGGCCACCGATTATTTTGGTTGTTCGATGACGCATCTTGATACGATAAAAAGTATCTGCGATACGATTTTTGTAACAACTACAATCAGTGATTCACTCATTGTGGGGAATACCTACAATGCGACAATATCGGCTACAAATGGAAACTCTCCGTACAGTTATTCTTGGACAAACGAACCGACAGGACTTAATCTTGTTGGCAATGCGATTGTCGATACAGCCGAAGCGGCTGGAAGTTTTTCTACCACATTTTCTGTGGTTGATACTTTCGGTTGCCCAGGCAATTTGGTGAAAAACATTGTTGTAAGTTGTCCGGATATAACTATTCTGGGGTTGGCTGGTGTAGTGGTTGGGAAAGATGTATCGTATGCTTTGACTATTTCTGGCGGAACAGCACCTTACTCTTCGACCGTGAGCGGCAATTTGCCGACTGGTT
>MFTL01000016.1:10622-11467 GCA_001786825.1 Candidatus Nomurabacteria bacterium RIFCSPHIGHO2_01_FULL_39_9 | reverse complement strand
GCGGAGGAAGAAAAGGTAAGTGTGGTAGAACTTGCTCGAGATGTTCATAATCGGAAGGCATTCGGGGATAAGTTTCTTGGTAACGACCGTTTTAAGCCAATCAGGCGGACTCTTGTTTGGATAATGCTGCCAATTGGAGAATTGGCAGAGCTGCTTGAAGATTATGACCATACTGACAAAGCGATTGAAAAGAAAGAATTGCGTGACTTAATAAGATTGATGTTAAATGATGTTTTTTATTTGGCAAATGACATAGGTCTTACGCTGGAAGAAATAGTGAGAGATTTATCGCAGTTTATGAAGAGTAAATAATTAAACGATAAAAAGTTTAAAACCGGATTTATATCCGGTTTTTTTATTTTGTCCATTGCTTTATTTTTTTATTTTTGCTAGATTATGTAGGTAAAATAAAACATTATGCCTCAACCAAGACTTATAAAATTAGCATGTGGTACCTGCAAAAGGATCAATTATTGGTCCAGCAAGAACAAAAAACTCGTTACACGTAAAATCGAGCTTGAGAAGTATTGCAAATGGTGCAAAAAACATAACGCGCACAAAGAGGTTAAGAAGTAGTCATATTTTGTGGTAAAATAAAAAGCACTGGGCGACCAGTGCTTTTTGGGTCCATAGTTCAGTGGTAGAATAGCGGTCTCCAAAACCGTTGACCGAGGTTCGAATCCTCGTGGACCCGTAGATAAATTAAGGTAATCTGAATCGAAAATTAAAAAACTCTCAGATTAACTGAGAGTTCGTTTTGTGTGAATAGAGTTTAGTCAGGCGTTGCGGGAGAATTCAATATCTTTAATGAAATCAAATTTTGGATATAGTTTTCTGTATTGCTC
>MFTL01000016.1:0-10542 GCA_001786825.1 Candidatus Nomurabacteria bacterium RIFCSPHIGHO2_01_FULL_39_9 | reverse complement strand
GTCGTTTATAAACAGAAGATGCGCAGGCGTTGCTTCGTTGTCATTAGTATTTCTGCCATGCCATTTTTGCAACGCTTTGCATTGAGCGATTTCATCATAAGGGTGTTCCCATTTTTCTTTAATACCAAAACTTTTTTCACAAAGAAGTTCAGGTTCTAAAGAATACTTTCCCGGATATTTTCTATTTGCATCTGTTACAAGTTGTGGTGCCAAAACCACAATGTGCACATCCGCTCTTTTTATCCAACCTCTCTTTATCATAGGTTGAACAGATTTAACGGCAAAATCAATAGCGTGTTCTCCAAGCGCTTTTGAAATGAAAAAAGGAAATTCTTTATTAAGTGTTTTCATAGAACAAAATTTTAGTTTGAGTTTATTATTTCTGTTCTTTACAATACAGTATTTACCTAAAAAGTCAAATTCAATTTTTTATGCGGGTTAATCCAAGTTATCCTCTTATCTTTTTTAAACCAAACTTTTTGTCTTCGAACATAGTCCCAAATAGCTTTATACAATTGTTCGATCATTTCTTTTTTAGTGATTTTTTTCTTCAAATAAAGCGCGAGATATTTATATTCCAAACCAAGCTCTTCCATTCTTCTAAAAGAAAGACCGTTGTTGTGTGATCTTTTTGCTTCTGCAATCATGCCTTGTTTTATTCTTTCAATTAGTCTTTTATAAATTTTCTTTTTTAATTCTTCATCGGGCAAAATCAAGCCAATTTGAATAGCATCATATTGTGGCTTTGATTTTAGTTTTGGCACACGCCCTAAAACTTTTGCGATTTCAATAGCGCGGATTAATCTTCTTGGATTTTTTGATTCAACCGTTTTTGCTCTGGCCGGATCTAATTTTTTAATAATGTTAAATAGTTTTTGAGCGCTATATTTCGCTAATTTTTTTCTTAATTTAAGATTTGGCTTTACTTCCGGAAAATTTATATTATCAACAATGGCTTTGATATAAAGGCCAGTACCGCCGACAATAATAGGCAGTTTTTTTCTTTTTATAATTTCAACTATTTTTTTATCAGCAAGGAGTTTATATTGCGCAACGCTAAATTTAAGTCGCGGTCTTGCAACATCTAAAAGCCAGTGGGGAACACCTCGCATTTCTTTCTTTGTAATTTTCCCGGTGCCCAAATCAAGACCTTTGTAAACTTGGCGGGAGTCAGCAGAAATAATTTCACCATTTAAGCGTTTTGCGATCTTGACGGCAAAATCGCTTTTACCGGTGGCCGTTGCGCCTAAAATAACTAAAATTTTAGGCCGTTTCATGATTTATAGTTTTAGACCATAAATTTTTACGCAGTCGCCAAAGAAAAATAGACGAAATTAAGATAACTATTCCAGCCATTAAAAATAAAATTTTAAAGCCAAATTTATCAGCTAAAACGCCACCTACTGCCGCCGCGATAGCGGTTGTTAGACCAACGGCAAAAACGCTTTGCAAACTCCATTCGAAACCGATTCGTTCTTTATCGACATGACGGGTAAAAATAGAATACCAAGCAGGTACGGCGAAAGCCATACAAACTCCCAAGAATGCTTGAATTAAATACAAGTGCCAGGGTTTTGTGGCAAAAATATACATTATAGGAACAAAGGCGGAAAAAATATACCCTAAAAAGAGCGCCCAAAATTCATCTCGCTCGCCGTCAGTTTTATCTAAAAAATGAGCAATCGGAAGTTGGATGATTGATTTTGTAATCCAATAAGCTGAAGCAGCAAAACCGGCGACCGAAAGGGAGCCGCTGCTTATTTGGCTTGTTATAAAAACAGCGAAGACTGGCCCAAATGAGCCGAAAGCCCCGTTAACGAAAAAGTCTATGGTTACAAGTATTTGAACTACTTTATTGATATTTTTGAACATAGTTTGAAAGTAAAAATATAACTACTGACAAACTTAGTATACTAATTTTGTATTTTACCGGCAAATTTTTTTGAAATAAAAAAAGGCGTGACTTGAAAAGCGTCACGCCTTAATTTCAAACAAACATTTATATCATTGTGATTGCTATAATAATAAGCAATATAACCGCAATCATATTATACATTGTATGGTATGTCGTGCTAACCAGTATCGCTTCTTCTTCTGCTAACGAGTAGTCAAGTATTTCCTCGTTTCTATCAAAATGTTTTTTATATTTGAAGCCGTAGAAAAATCCTGGAATGCTTAGCGCAAGTCCAAATGCAATTGAAATACCAACTATACAATGGAAAAGTCCAAATATTATTGATTGTTTAATAATAGCCAACCAACTATATTGAGAACCTTTACGAAAAATATTTTCCTCTATTCTTGCTAAAAAAGGGAGCACAAAGGCAAGTGCTAAAAAGAAAAAAGGAACCATTAATCGGATTGCAATGTTGTTAGACTGAGAACCTTCCATAATTGGTTTGACGGCTATATTGCCGCATTCTTGATAAAAAATATTGGTCCAGCCATAATTAAGTCCAGGTATTTGCGAAAGTATCGTCCCTGCTGCAATTGTTAATAAGAGAATTCCAAAACATTCTAAAAACATTTTGAATCTGAATTGTTTCTATATTGATAGAACGAAATGATAATTGCGTCTTTCAGCAACAAGAGTTGAAGTAACGCTGACGATGGCGATTAAAACTAAGATTATTTTCATGAGTTTCAGTATTAGTTGTTTGTATTTATTGTTTTGATTGTGGTTTATTTTAAAGAACTTTTTACCCTTAAATCATAGCACAAAAGCTATGAAATGTCAAGAAATGCCCGAGGTGGGAGTCGAACCCACAAGCCTTGCGGCACACGATTTTGAGTCGTGCGCGTATACCAATTCCGCCACTCGGGCGCTCGTTCTATTTTAACCTAATTTTATTTAAAATCAATTTTTATTTATGTTAAAATATAGCCATGGCAGGACTTTACGATAACTCAATATTTTTTGTCGACATAAACAAAGTCGGACCAAACCCTTATCAGCCAAGGCGCGAATTTGATGAATCAAAATTAAAAGATCTAGCCGAATCAATCAGACAATATGGTATTTTACAGCCGCTGGTCGTCACTCGAGTGGAAATAACCAAAGAAGATGGTCTGGAAGTAAACTATGAGCTTATTGCCGGCGAGCGCCGTCTGCGCGCCTCGAAAATTGCTGAACTAACGCAGGTGCCGGTAATTATTCGAGTTGGTGATAGTCAAAAAATGAAACTTGAACTTGCGATTATTGAAAATCTTCAGCGCGAAGATCTAAATCCAATGGAGCGCGCGCAAGCTTTTCTGCAACTGGCCAATGAATTTAGCCTGACTCACGCACAAATTGGCGAACGAGTCGGCAAGAGCCGTGAATATGTTTCCAACACAATGCGCCTTCTGACGCTACCGGAAGAGATGCGGCAAGCAATTAATAATAAAGAAATTTCTGAAGGCCACGCCCGGCCGCTTCTCATGCTCTCTGATCGAAAGGAAGATCAACAAATTCTTTTTCAAGATATTCTAACCAAGAAAATTTCTGTGCGCGCGGCCGAAAGATATTCGCGCCAAGTTGCTTTTGACAGGGCGAGGAAAGTTCCGCCGGGGCCGGAGATGGTTGAACTGGAAGAAAAACTGAAAGAAACGCTTGGCACGCGCGTTAAAATAGAACCCAAGAAAGCCGGCGGCGGCTGTGTCACCATTGATTTCTTTTCTGCTGACGATATTAAAAATTTTCTTGAGCTGATAAATAAAAATCAAAACTCTGTTAAAGAAGAGGTTAAAGAGGAAATACAAAACGAAGCTATTGAAAATTTCTCTATTTAATTTATAAAAACAAATAGCATTTCACAATTTGATTCAATGTTTAATAAAGGATGGAAAATAGTATTTAAATATTTTCTCGAGTACAAAAAAGATATTGTCACTATTGCTACTCTTGTTATAATTTCAGCCCTAGCTAATGGCGCGACACCTTATGTTGTGGGTAAATTTTTTGATTCATTGATTAGTGTAAAGCAGATTAATGTTTTATCAAATTTAAGTCTGCCTAATTGGACAGTTATGCTTGGGTTGTGGTTTCTAATTCAGGTTGTTGTAAATATTACAGATTTTAAAAACGAAAAAACAGCAAGAAGAACGGCGCTCGAAATGCACACAGGTTATTTATCTAAAATAGCCAGTCATTTGATTTCGCTACCTATTTCATTTCATAAAGAAGAAAAACACGGTGAAATATGGAACAAGGTTAATAAGGCAGGAGATTCTATTTGGTCAATAATATCAAATATAATTATGGGTGTCGGACCGGAAACACTGACCGTTTTCGTTGGACTGTTTTTTGCTTTCTCTATAAACACAACCCTAACTTTAGTTATTATTGTCGGCTTAGTAATTTATTTATTAATATTTTCTAAAATTGTCCCGCCGATTGCAGTTAAAACAAAAGCGGGGCATGAGGCTTGGCATAAAGCTTACGGTGTTGCTTACGATGCGGTAGTTAATTTTCAGACTATAAAACAGTCTACTGCAGAAAAGTATGAGAGCGATAAAATAAGAAAAATGTTTAACAATTTTGCGTTCAAAAAATGGTTTGAAGTTGAGCAGGCTTGGATAAGAATGACCGCTTTTCAAAGAATAACTGTAATGCTGGTAATGCTTGGAATATTTAGCATTTCCGCTTTTTATGTTCAAGAAGGTGTTATTACTATCGGCTCGCTTATTGCTTTAAATAGTTATGCAGCAATGGCGCTCGGACCTTTTGTAAGATTGGGATATAGCTGGAACGCTATTCAAAATGGTTTAGTAGCTATAGAAAAAATTGAAGAAATTAATGAAATACACGGAGAAGGCTTTGGTATTAGGAACAAGAAAAAAATACCTTTTGTTCACGGTCAAATTACTTTTGAAAATGTTTATTTCAAATATAAAAAAGGTGATCCAGAAATATTAAGTGGTATAAGTTTTAACATTTTGCCAGGTGAAATTATTGCTTTTGTTGGTGGATCGGGAGTGGGCAAAACAACAATAACTGATTTATTAGGGGCTTATTACTTTCCAACGAAAGGCAATATATTTATTGATGAAGTAAAGACAGAAGAATTAGATGTCTACGATTTGAGAAAAAATATTGCCATTGTTCCTCAAGAAACTGTTCTTTTTAACGAAACAATTGAGGACAACATAAAATACGGCAATCAAAAAGCCTCTAAAGAACAAATTATTGAAGCCGCTAGGCAAGCTTACGCGCTCGAGTTTATTGAAAAATTTCCTAAAAAATGGAAACAACTTGTCGGTGAGAGGGGCATCAAACTATCGGTCGGTCAAAAGCAAAGAGTGGCAATTGCCAGAGCTATTCTGCGCAATCCTAAAATTTTAATTTTAGATGAACCGACGAGCGCACTTGATGCTCATTCGGAAAAACATATTCAGGAATCATTAGAAAGTTTGATGAAGGGAAGAACGACGATCATAATTGCTCATCGATTAAGTACGGTGCGAAAAGCAAATAAAATAATAGTTCTTAAGGAAGGAAAAATTGCAGAAATAGGTACGCACGAAGAACTTATTTTAAAGCCCGATGGGGAATACAGAAAGCTTTATGATTTTCAAATTGGGTTGATGTAACTATTTAATCCCGAGCGCGTTTCTAATATGGCGCTTTGCTAAATTGGTTTTAGCGAAATCCAGCCATTTTCTCGACGGCTGGCCGTTTTTCTTGGTGATAATTTCAACCACGTCACCGTTTTGCAATTTTTCATCAAGCGCTCGCAGACGATCATTTACTTTTGCGCCCGAAAGCTTGTTGCCAACTTCCGAATGAATATGATAAGCAAAATCAACAGGCGTTGCTTCTTCCGGCAAGTCTATAACATCGCCCTGCGGCGTGAAAACGAAAATTCTGTTTTTGAAGATGTCGAATGTTACATGTTCCAAAAATTTTCCCGGTTCTTTAATAGCGCTTTGAATTTTTTTAATTTCTTTTAGCCACTCATACTGCTTTTTGAATTGATTGCCGGATTCTTGGAGTTTTTCTTTGTAAGAGAAGTGCGCGGCAATGCCTATTTCGGCTTCAACGTCCATCTCTTCGGTTCGAATTTGAATTTCAACCATGCCTCCATCGCCCGTAAAAACGGTTGTGTGAAGACTTCGATAACCATTGGGTTTGGGCAGAGCAATATAGTCTTTAATCTGGCTTGGCACGGGCCGCCAAACACCATGAATGACACCGAGCGTTCGATAGCAATCTTCAATTGTCGGCACTATTATTCTTAGCGCAACGAAATCATAAACTTTTTCAATATTGCCTCGATTTTTAATTTTAAGCCAAAGACTGAAATGTCTTTTGAGGCGGTAGCTTAGATTTGTTATTTTAATCTTTTCTTCCGCCAATTCTTTCAAAAGTGAATTTTTTATTTTCTCCAAATATTTATTGTTGATGTATTTTCTTTCTTTAACTATGTCTTCAATTTTTTTATATTCTTCCGGATAAGCAAAAGGGAAGGCAAAGTCTTCAAGCTCGCCTTTCAGCCGACCCATACCAAGTCTGTTAGCTAATTTGGCATGAACTTCTATCGTCTCAAGTGCAATTCGTTTTGCTTTTTCCGCTGGCAAATACTCAAGCGTTTTTACATTGTGCAGACGGTCAGCTAATTTAATAATAAGAACTCTAATGTCGCGGGAAATTGCCAAGAAAAATTTGCGCAACGATTCGACGTAGCGCTCACGGCCGCGGTATTTTAGCTTGCTCAATTTGCTCGCGCCTTCCACTAGTTGCACAATGTCTTCACCAAATTCTTTTTTAAGCTCTTCTTCCTTAACTTGCGTGTCTTCCAAGACATCATGAAGCAGTCCGGCCGCGATCGTCTCGGTGTCCATTTTAAGTTCCGAAAGCGTTTTAGCTGTTTCGAAAACGTGGTTGAAGTAAGGCTCACCGCTTTTTCTCATTTGGCCATCATGCGCGCGTAGGGCAAAATGAAAAGCTTTTTCAATGAGATTTTTATCTTTTTCTTTTGTTTCTGGCAAAAGAGTTAAAAGATCTTTAAGTTTGTCCATTATTTTTTATTTTTTTGCTTTTTCTAATTTATGAGGATTATGATTAGGGCAATTTTTGTTTGAGCATCGCTCCGGAATTGTTTTTGTGCCTTCCATCATAAGACTTCCGCAAAGTTCGCAAACTCGGCTGGTCGGGCGCGCTTTCATTGCAAACTTGCAATCAGGATAATTAGAACAGGAGAAAAATGGGCCAAAGCGTCCGCGGCGTTCCATAATTTCTCCTTTTTTACAGGTAGGACAAGAGACGCCAGTTTTTGCTTTTTCTTCTTCTTCTTTGCTTCGTTCAATATATTTACATTTCGGATAACGTGAACAAGAAACGAATTTGCCAAATCGGCCTTCGCGTTCCACTAACTTGCCGCCGTGTTTTTCTCCGCAAGTAGGGCAAGCTCGGCCAAGATCTTTCGGTCCCTCAAGCTCGCGGCCTTCGATTGTTCTCGCGCCCGTGCAATCCGGGAATCTTTCGCAAGACATAAATTTGCCGCCGCGACCGAGCTTAATAATCATCGGTCCGCCGCAAATAGGGCATTTAAATTCTGCTGGGGCAACGCCTAAATTTGTAATTTTTTCTATTTTCTCTTTGTCTTTCACATCCTTCGAAAAAGGATCGTAAAAATCTTTTAATGTTTTTACATATTTTCTTTTGCCTTCGGCGATTTCATCGAGCTCGTCTTCCATCTCGGCGGTAAAAGTGTCAGAGATATATTTAGAAAAATTATTTTCAATAAAAGTTGAGACAACCTCTCCAGTGTCAGTGGGGAAGAGAGTTCGGCCTTCTTTTAGAACATAACCGCGATCTTGCAGGGTTTTGATAATCGCCGCATAAGTGCTTGGTCGGCCGATACCGCGCGCTTCAAGCTCTTTAACAAGCCCGGCTTCACTGTAGCGATCAGGTGGCGTTGTTTCTTTTTCAAGCGATGTAATATCGAGTAATTTCAAATCATCGCCTTTATTTACTTTTGGCAGCTCGACATCCTCGCTTTTTCCTTCTTTGTCGGCTAAAAGCCAGCCGTCAAAAATTGTTCTTGAACCGACGGCCGAGAAATTAGGTATGGACAAGGCCGGACCTTGTCCGGGTTCGATATTGGCGCTGATTTTTGTTTTTAAAAGTTTAGCATCGGCCATTTGCGAGGCGATTGTCCGATCCCAAATAAGTCTGTAGAGTCTCTCTTCGTCATTGTTAGCGCCAGCTCCCATATTTTCAACATGGGCTGGTCTGATTGCTTCGTGAGCCTCTTGAGCAGACTTGCTTTTAGTTTTATATACGCGAGCCAGAACATACTCGCTTCCGTATTTTTTTGAAATTAAATTCAGCATTTCCGCCTGGGCGCCTTTGGAAAGATTCGTGCTGTCGGTGCGCATATAAGTAATGTGGCCGGCTTCATAAAGCTTCTGGGCGATTTGCATTGTTCGGGCCGGCGAAAAGCCAAGGCGCGAGCTGGCGGTCTGTTGAAGTGTTGAAGTGGTGAAAGGCGCGCGGGGCGAGCGCTTTGTTTCTGTTTCTTTGACATTTACTACCGACCACTTTTCTTTTTTGCCTAATTCTAATATTTTTTCCGCTTCCTCTTGTGTTTTAGGTTCTTCTTCGCAGACAAGATGAATTTTTTCATTTGATTTTGTTTGGAAGTCGCCTTCGAGGACGTAATATTTTTCTGGGACAAAGGCGCGGATTTCTCTTTCACGTTCCATGATAATGCGGAGCGCTGGACTTTGCACGCGTCCGGCCGAAAGGCCGTAACGAACTTTTTTCCAAATGAGTCCAGAAAGATCATAACCGAAAAGCCTGTCCAAGACTCGGCGTGCTTCTTGAGCAACTTTTAAATTCTCATCAATGTCGCGCGGATTTTTTAAAGCTTCCTCAATAGCTTCTTTGGTAATTTCATTAAAAGTTATTCTTTTTACTTTTGGATATTTAAGGCCAAGCTCTTCTTTTAAGTGCCAAGAAATTGCTTCGCCTTCGCGATCAGGGTCAGTGGCGAGAATAACTTCGTCGGCTTTTTTCGCTTCTCTTTTTAATTCACTGATAATTTTTTCTTTGCCTTTGGAAATTTCATAAGAAGGGACAAAGCCACCGGGAATATCGATGGCCTTTTTGTTTGATTTTGGGAGATCGCGAACATGACCGACCGAGGCCATAACAAGATAGTCTTTGCCCAAGTATTTATTAATTGTTTTTGATTTTGCGGGCGATTCAACGATAACAAGCTTCATTGCTATACATTAGTAGCAGAAAGAATGTTTTTTGGCAAATTAGAATTTGACTTTTTCATTAATTTATGCTATATTTCTAGTTGGTTTTGATATTTAAAAATTAAAAAACAACATAAAAACAATCAATAAATTAAGGAGGAAAACATATGAAAACAACAGCAATTTGGGTTCTTCGGAACCTTTTAATTCCTGTTGGCTTCATTTGGGCAACAGGAATATTTACAGGGATTAAAAAATTGAATTCCGAAGCCGATAAAGCAGTTTTGAATGATCCGATGCGCACTTTTGACAGTTGTGAAATTCAGACGCTTGAAATCAGTCCAAGTAATGCCATCGCTTATGGCGACAGTTTAATTGCCACAAGAAAGCGGCAAATTAAAGAAACAGGAATTTATGATCCTTATCTTTATTTTCGCGATCTCAAACAATACAATATGTTTGAGCAAGTTTATGGCGATTCGCTGAATAAAACGACTGAAGGAAAATTCTTATTCATACACTGTCTTTCATTTCTGGGTTCTGCTCACCGCGGAGAACTTGTTAACATTCGAGATGAAAATTGGCGAAAGGTTGATCCGGATGATAGGGCAATGGCAAATTATACAGACCGTTCCGGGTTGATGTATAAAAACATGAGCATTGCCGGAGCGCGCCGGCATTGGTTTCCAGCCGAAGCGGCAAGAGACCTAGCCGAAGCGCAAGGTCCGCCATTTAGTTTTTGGTCAGACATTGCGCGACCATTTCTCTTATGGCTGCAAAAGTTTTACTTGAAAGGATTGCCGTTTGCTTTTATTCTTTTTCTAATCTGGAAAATTAAATTCAGAGAGGAATCTGCGCCACTTTCATTTATCATTTCGCTTTTATTATGGCCGATAATTTTATGGCTTGATATCAGGAACAGATTTAATGAAGTGTTGCGAAAAGCAGAAGTTCTTTCAAGACGCAGAAACATGTTTTCTCTTCTTTCAAAAACAGACCAAAAACTGATTGAAATAGGGAAGACAATGTCGCTCAAAGAATTTCGTAGGTATTTGGAAAATATTGAGATGGCGCGGAAGCACTCTTTTGCATCTGCGTTTGTCGTTACATGTTTTCTGATTATCATGCCGCGGATAGTGGTTCCGGTCTCATCGTCTTATTCTGAAATCATTGCTTTGACAGTAATTGTCACAAACATTGATTATGGAATTGATGACGATGCAGGTCACGACTTTTCTAACTTTTCTGATTTTTCTTGGGAAAAGATTTGTAAAGAAATTCCTTTTCCATTAAATGTCGCATTATATTTATTGATGCTGTTTGAAAAAATTCATTTTCCGAAATATTTAACAA
>MFTL01000015.1:14110-15677 GCA_001786825.1 Candidatus Nomurabacteria bacterium RIFCSPHIGHO2_01_FULL_39_9 | reverse complement strand
GTCGCCCAGTATTTTAAATTTAAATCAGAAGACACTTCTTTTGAGACAACGCAACCGGCTTTACTGTCTTTCATGACTTCTTCAAGTAAAATATATTTGATTTCTTTTTCTGTTGTGGTTAATCTGTTAAGCCCTCTGAAGAAGACTGCATCGGAAGAGACACCTAAACTAGAAACAAGCTCTTTGGCGTTTTTGCCTGCTAAAGAAGAGATGTCGAAGGAAGTGATAATGCAGTAATCTTTTTCGTTAGTGGGAGTAATTGGTAAAAAGGTTTGAGCGCTTACGGCTTTTGGTAGGAAGGTAAAGGTAAGTAAAAAGATTGATGTGATAATTAATGTTTTTTTCATGAGGGTATTATAGCATGGGTTTTTGTTTGGATAAATACAAAACCCGCCATTGGCGGGTTTTGAGGAGGAGTTTATGGATGACCGACACCCTTTTAGGGTATCTAAAATTTACCCAAATCTATCCTTTAGAAAATCTAGAATTTTCTGTACCTTTGGAGGGATAGAAGCGGGACCGGAACCGTAATCTACGATTCTGCCTTTTACAGTAGCTATGTTTTCAGATCCTTTGACAACGTATCGATCACCCTGTTTTGTATAAACTGTATAAGCTAAAGAAAATGCCTGCGTGTCTGGATTATAGCCAACCGTTACACCTTTATTTTCAGGTATGACATTTGTTTCTTGATAGTTAGCTACATGCTCTAATACAAAATCCACAAATGGACTAAAGAATGGACTAAGGTCTGTTAAGTTTGATAATGCATTAGCGGCGTCGTGTGTTATTTCGGCAAAAGCTATCATTTTGTCGTCATGCCTTGCGCCAAAAAAATAAGTTTGATTTTCACTTGTGAAGTTATCATGTAAACCAGTTTTAGAATCCCAGCCGTCAGCTTGGAAATCAACATCCGTATTACTTGCTGCTAATATTTTATTTGATCGGTCAATAATACTCGCTGCCATTTTAGCGGTAAACGAATAATTTGCCATTACTGTTCCAACGTATAAGGAGCTGCCAGTTGCGGAGTTTCTAACTTGAATAGATGGTTTATTTTCTGCTGGATCTAATACATCATGAACAACCGATAAATTTTTTGGTAATCTACCAATAGCACCAGTAACCAACTGACCGCTACTGCCCCCCCCTCCTATTTCTTGGTCAATCATATTAACAATATCTTCAACATCTGTTTCAAAACCAGATTCTTCTAAAGTCGTCGCACTTGGCTTATCTGGTCTTGTTGGGCCTGTACCACCACCTAACCATCTTGGAAGCAAGCTTTGAACAAAATCAACTACTTTTTTGGCCCTATCTTGAACAGCGTTTACAAAATTTGCCACTATTTGCCCTATTCGAGAGACTGGCGTTTCTGTTGTCATCAAAAATTTATCTAATTCGGCAACAATCTTTTCTAGCTCTAGAGATACATCATCTCCTTCTAAACCCAATTCTTGATCAAGCTTCCTAACAATTTCTTCTATATCAGAAGCCACTTCATCTTCTTGTTCTGCTAATTCTTTATCAACACTTATTAAAAGATCTCGAATATCTTTTTCAATAA
>MFTL01000015.1:13013-14069 GCA_001786825.1 Candidatus Nomurabacteria bacterium RIFCSPHIGHO2_01_FULL_39_9 | reverse complement strand
AACAACTATTGAGTCTAATACAAGCAAAAACGGACCAATTAAAGCTTGGGTTCTTTTCTAAAATACTTGGGGGAATCGTATAAGCCGTTCCGGGTTGATACTCTATTCTACTGACAATGTTTCCATCTATACCATATATCGAACCCTGATAACCAGCTGCTCTTGGAACAGCACCCCAGCCAATGGCTAAACCTTTTGATGAGTCTGCCACAACACATGGATCATTTAGTGTTCCTGTCCCAACGCCGCTAAGATTATCTCCACGACATATATCTGTAGGAAGTTGCGCGCTAACTTGCCGACCGCCAATGAGAAAAACTAGCCCGAAGATAGCGAGGAAAGTTGGTATCGCGATTAATTTGTAATGTTTTTTTGTCATTTGTTGATAATTTAATATTAAGGACTGTAATTATCTGTAATAAAGCTAGGGAAGAGAAGTAGTATACGCCATCCAAGCTATAAGAAGTAACATAGCAATAAACATTCCGATTTGTGCTGGTTCATTTCTAGCATCACCAATAAAAACATTCCCCTCTCTTAATTGTTGCACAATTTTACTAGTGGATGTTTCTAAAATATCAGCTAATCGATCCCCATCATTTTTACTCAGCTTTGTAATTTGCCCTTTTCGTAAGCCTGTATAGGTAGTCTCCATAAACTCAAAATTCCCTTCTTTATCTGCCTTTTTAGCAATGTTAAGTTTCTGTTTAATTAAAGTTAAAAAGTTTATTGACTCAAACTTAACTGCAGGGAAACCATTCTTAAAATTACCAACGGGACCAGTGCCAATGATTCCCATATTTATATCGGCCGCATTCGCCCGCTTGATATTAAACGGCAAGAGGAAATAACCACCGACGAGAGCAAAGATTAATAGAAATGAAATTGATTTTTTGAACATGATTAAGATTTTGTTAGGTTGCTAATAGAACTAGGGTTTACCACATTCAAATCTCTCTGAAAAATGTACTGCCCAAAAATTGCTCCACCAACTTCGTGTCGGAGTATCATTACCTCCTCTACCACCAGCTTGACACGCATGGCGAGATCCCGTAC
>MFTL01000015.1:11249-12987 GCA_001786825.1 Candidatus Nomurabacteria bacterium RIFCSPHIGHO2_01_FULL_39_9 | reverse complement strand
GACTGCATTTGTCTTAGCATAATCATCCAAATTATCTAAATTTTGAGGTTTTGCTAATAAAGTATCTAGCATATCTCTAGTTGTCGATAAAACTAGCCGTAAATCATCATCATTATAAGCAACACCTGTCTTCATGTTTGAATAGAAGTTCGCTCCTTTACTGATGACACTTCCTAAACCTACTAAACTTGATTTAGCATAGCTTGAACCATTTTGTACACTGGAAACAACACCAGTGGTATTAACCATAACTTTAGATGTTTTAGTCGCCGCCTTCACACCTCTCATCGGCACTAACATAAAACTACCCAAAAACGCAAACACCAACATAAACGAAACTAATTTCTTAAACATATAAATAATATATAAAATTAACCAATAATAATTACCCTAATAATACCATAAAACTCTAAAAAAGTGTCAACCCCCCTGTGGAAAACTATGATTTAAACTTATAGTAAGTAGCCTTTCCCTTACCCAATTTCTCTATCTGATCCAAATCAATTAGTTTTCTAAAATCCAAATTTCTGGTCGGTTTAGCCCTTTTTGTCAGTTTCGCATATTCTTTATCAGTAATAAAGCCATGCTTGGTAATAAAATCAATAATTTGCTTATGATAGTCTTTTAGCTCTGTTTTAGGTGAAATAATTTCTTTGTCTAATTCTTTTTTAACCCTAAACAATTCATCAATAATGCCCTCGGTGAAATATTCCAGCCACGTGGTGAAATCTATATTGTCTTTAATATCGTAATAATTTCCTAAAACCCCGACTTCTTGAAAATATTTGGTTACATTTTTATTATAGTAATTTTCGAAACTGAATAAATTAAAAGTATTAAGACCGAGGTCAGCTAATAATATTTTAGTTAAAAGTCTGGTCGTTCGGCCATTACCGTCAATAAACGGATGAATAATGACAAATTGTTTATGGAAAATTCCGGCTAAAATCAATGGATCAATTTTATGCCGATTATGATCTATATATTCTATTAGTTCTCTCAATAATAGAGCAACATCTTTGTGATCCGGCGGCCAATAAATAGCCTTGTTTTTTTTGGGATCATTTACAAATACAGACTCTTCCCGAATTCTGCCTTGACGATGTTTTTCAATAAGATCATTTATTACTATCTGCTGAATTTTTAAAATTAAAGATAAATTTAATTCAATTTTTTTAGATTTAATTAAATTATCCAGCTCTATCAATGCTCTGTTGTAATTCAAAACTTCTTGTTCGCTATCTCTCACGTTTTCCGGTTTGTTTTTTAATATTTTTTTAACTTCAGTCAGAGGCAGCGGATTGCCTTCAATGCTTGTTGAAGCAAAAGCAGATACGCCTCGGGCTTTTTTGGCAAATTCAACTAAAACAACTTCAGAAAAACGCCGATTATTTAAATCGGATACTATTTCGGTTATTTTTTTAATATTATGAAGCAGCCTGTCTGATATAGTATATTTCGGTTCAAACATATATACATATATTAGACGATTATTAGACAATTGTCAAGGAGTCAGTGTACATATTCAGGTTGCTAATTTTAACAAATATCTTGTAGAAAACTAATGTTCATGAGGTTTTTTCTCCTCTTTTTCCTCCGCCACAAGCACTTCTGTCGTAAGCAATATCGAAGCCGCGGAGGTCGCATTTTGCAAAGCCAAACGCGCCACTTTCACCGGATCAATAATCCCCTTTTCTATCAAATTCACCATTTCAATTTCATCTTTTTCCGAAACTTC
>MFTL01000015.1:9740-11243 GCA_001786825.1 Candidatus Nomurabacteria bacterium RIFCSPHIGHO2_01_FULL_39_9 | reverse complement strand
ATCAAAACCCATTGCGTCGCCTCGCGTATTCTTTACTTTCTCAATTACGCCTTCGACATTTTCCCGACCCGCGTTTATTGAAATTTGTTTAAGTGGCATCTCGAGCGCAGAAAGCAAAGCCTCGTAACCAGCGACATATTCGCTCTTGTGTCCCTTCTTGTCAAATTTCTTCTCCACTTTTTCCTTCACTTTAACAAAAGCAACGCCGCCACCCGGAATAATGCCTTCTTCAATGGCCGCTTTGGTGGCATTGACAGCATCTTCGAGCTTTAACTTAAGATATTTCATCTCCGTTTCGGTGGCTGCACCAACTCTTATCACCGCAACACCTTGCGATAGCTTGCCTATTCTTTCTGCTATTTTTTCTTGATCAAATTTTGATTCGGTATTTTCCAATTGCTTTTTTAATTGATTAACTCTTGCTTCAATATCGGCTTTTTTGCCCTTGCCGCCGACAATTGTGGTTTTGTCTTTAGTGGCAATAATTCTTTTAGCATGCCCTAACATACTTACTTCAATATTCTCCAATTTAATACCAACATCTTCAGAAATAACTTTCGCGCCAACTGTTGCCGCTATATCTTCGAGGATTTCTTTCTTGCGATCGCCATAGCCGGGTGCCTTTATTGCAAGCACATTAAAAATTCCTCGTAACTTATTGACAACAAAGGTCGCCAAGGCTTCACCTTCAATATCGTCAGCAATAATTACCAAATTCTTTTCACCAGTCTCAAGAACGCGTTCAATTAAGGGAATTATGTCCTTGATGGCGGTAATTTTTTTGTCCGTGATGAGTATAGAAATGTCTTTATATTCCGCTTCCATTCTTTCAGGATTCGTGATCATGTAAGGTGAGACAAAACCTTTATCAAACTGCATACCTTCAACAACTTCTGATTCAATACCAATTGATTGAGATTCTTCCACAGTAACAACGCCGTCCTTGTCGACTTTATCAATCGTGTCAGCGATAATTTTTCCAATTTCTTCGGATTCAGCGGAAATTGTTGCCACTTGGCGAATTTCCTGTTTAGTTTTAACGGGGTTAGCCATGTCCTTTAAGGCTTCCGCTACGGCAAGACTTGCGTCTTCAATGCCTTTGCGAAGCACCATTGGATTCGCGCCAGTATTAAGCCGCTTCATTCCTTCACTCACAATCGCTTGGAAAAGGATAATAGAAGTCGTTGTGCCGTCGCCGGCTGCGTCATTTGTCTTTTCAGCTACTTCTTTAGTAATTTCGACGCCCATATTCTCAAATTTGTCCGATAGATTTATTTCCTTAGCAATAGAAACGCCGTCATTAGTAATAGTTGGCGCGCCATAACTTTTCTCAAGGACAACATTGCGGCCTCTTGGACCAATTGTAATTTTGACAGCAAGAGCTACCTTATTTATACCGGCAAGTAATGCCAATCTCGCTTTTTCTCCAAAAATAATTTGTTTTGCACTCATATTTATTTAATAATCGCTAATATATTTTCCTCGCGTAAAATGTAGTAGTCT
>MFTL01000015.1:5757-9734 GCA_001786825.1 Candidatus Nomurabacteria bacterium RIFCSPHIGHO2_01_FULL_39_9 | reverse complement strand
TCGACCTTAATTTCGTCAGGACTGTATTTGGAAAAAAGGACGGTGTCGCCTACTTTGACGCGCATCGGTATTAATTTGCCGTCTTCAAAACGGCCTTCACCCACGGCAATCACTGCACCTTGATCTGGCTTTTCTTTATCAGTCGTTTCTGGGATAATAATGCCGCTTTTTGTCTTATTTTCTCGAGAAGCCGGCATTACCAAAACTCGGTCTCCTAAAGGAGTAATTTTTACTTTTTTATTCATAATAAAACTACTTTAAATCATTATTACCCTCCTGTCAAAGGTAACTTTTCTAATATAAAAGCAATTAAACCCGAACTTTTTCTTCCAAAATTTCGATTTGCTCGCTATGCTTAGCCACATCTTCAATTACAAGATCTAATTTTTCGTTTAATTCAGAAAAGCTATCCCTCGTTTCTTGTTTAAAGGCACGTAAGTCGGTTTTGACTTGCTCTAAATCAGTTTTAACTTGTCCTAAATCAATTTTAACTCCGCCAATTTCTTTCTCTATTTTTTTCTCAATGTTAGAAAAGCCTCTGTTCATCGATTCAAGAAGTTCTGAATTTGTTATTTCCTTATTATTTTCTTGGCTCATAATTCAATTATACTCTACCACTTAAACGAAAGTCAAAGAACGAGCTAACGGTTGATTTTTTTGACAAAAAAAGGTAGCATAGTGGCCATGTTGGAAATCATTAAATGGGTTCAGATTGCCGTTTCGGTGCTTTTAATTTTGGTTATAATTCTTCAGCAAAAAGGCGCTGATATTGGCGGCGCGCTCGGTGGTCAAGAAGGCGGTGTTTATTTCACTCGCCGCGGCATGGAAAAATATCTTTTCTACGCCACTATCGTCTTAGCGGTTATTTTTGCCGGCTCGGTTGTTGCTACTATAGTGTTAAAATAGTTAGTTAATATGAAATAACATTCCGAGCAGGGGCTAACGAGGCTGACGAGCCAAGTTCCGAGGATATTTTCTAGCAAGAAAATATCCGTACCCTGCAAGGAATAGTTATTTCATATTATGAAATTAAAAAATGTTCGATTTCAAAAATAATTGGCAAAAAATCACCACTTTTTTCCGCTTCCAAAACCAAGTGATCAAAAGCATGCCGACTTCAATAAGACTTGGCTTTTTTGTTTTGCTTTTAATTGTGACCGTTAGTGCAATTATGATTTTGGCAAATATAAATAATCGTTTTTTGGTTTCAGT
Source organism: Candidatus Nomurabacteria bacterium RIFCSPHIGHO2_01_FULL_39_9 (assembly GCA_001786825.1). GTDB lineage: Bacteria > Patescibacteriota > Minisyncoccia > Phycocordibacterales > DATEUR01 > MFTL01. The sequence goes on along the minus strand of MFTL01000015.1, from coordinate 8,522 downwards.
GCCGAAAGCTGGCGGCATTCTTCATGAAGGATTAATTGAGCCGCCACGGTTTATCAACCCGATTTTGGCTTTTTCCAATAGCGATCGTGATCTTGTTGCGCTTGTTTATTCTGGTCTCGTACGCAAAACAGCCGCTGGCGAATTTATTCCTGACTTGGCCGATAATTATAAAATTTCTGATGACGGCGCAACTTATACCGTTACTCTAAAGGACAACATTTATTTTCATAATGGCAAAAAAGTAACTGCCGACGATGTTGTCTGGACCGTTAAACTGGTCCAAGATCCAATTTTAAAAAGCCCCCAAAAAATTCGCTGGGAAGGCCTCACTGTCGACAAGATTGACGACAAAACTGTCGAATTTAAACTCACTAAATCTTACGCGTTCTTTCTTGAAAATTTGACGCTCGGCATTTTGTCAAAACAGCTTTTTGAAAAAACGCCGATCGAGCAAATGAGCTTTAGCCCCTATAACTTGGAAGCGGTCGGTTCTGGACCATTTGAAATTAATAAAATTAAAAAAGATTCAACCGGCGTAGTAAAAGAGATTGAGCTTGGCTCTTTTCGCCGATTTGCGCAGGGCGCGCCATTTATTAAAAATTACTTCTTTCATTTCTTTACCAATGAATCTAATCTTTTAAGCGCTATAAAAAAAGGCGAAGTTAGCCAAGCGGCTAGTCTCTCTGCCAATAATATTTTAATTCTTAAAAATAACAGATACCGCATCGAAACAGCTGTCCTGCCAAGAATTTTTGGCCTTTTCCCTAATCAAAACAAGGCGGAAATATTTACCGACCGCAATGTCTTAAAAGCAATCAGACTTGCTATTAATAAAGATCAAATTGTCAGTGATGTCCTTCAAGGCTTTGGTATTGCAATTGACAGCGCGGTGCCAGACGATATAATAGGAGACAAGTTAGACTCTTCTAATAATAAAGACGAAGCCGAGCAAATTTTGACTCGCGCCGGTTATGAAATAAATAAAGACGGTATCAGAGAGAAAAAAGCAAAATCAAAGAAAGAAAAAAACCAGAAATTAGCTTTCGCTATCGCTACAGCTGATACGCCAGAATTAAAAAAAACAGCTGAATTTATAAAAGAAGATCTCACAAAAATCGGCGCTGAAGTTGAAATAAAAGTTTTTGAAATTGGTGATTTGAATCAAAACGTTATCAGACCAAGAGATTATGACCTTTTGCTTTTCGGCCAAGTATTAAATAATCCGGGAGATCTCTTCTCTTTCTGGCATTCCACGCAAAGAAATAGTCCGGGGCTTAATATCGCCAATTATACAAACATCAAAGCCGATAAACTGCTCGAGGAAATTCTGACAATCTTGGATGAAAAAGAAAGGCAGAAAAAATTAGATGAGTTGGAAGAAGAAATTAAAAAAGATGAAGCGGCCATTTTCCTTTATTCGCCGAATTTCACTTATGTTATGAATAAAAATCTTTCTGGGGTGACACTGCCGAAAATCGGCAATAGTAATGAACGGTTCGCGGAAGTTTATAAGTGGTATTTGGAGACAGAAAATATTTGGAAAGTATTTATAAAATAAAAATAATAAAAAATGCAGAAACAAAGAAATTTCCCAAAAAGACGATCGGCGCATGCGAAGCGGCCGGTCAGACGCGCGATCAAGCACACGACGAGCTCAACGACTAAAGTCGTCGCCAAAATTCCAGACGTACCGCTGGATGCAATTAGAATTATTCCGCTAGGCGGAACTGAAGAAGTTGGCCGCAACATGACCGTGATTGAAGGGCCGCACGATATTATTATCGTTGACGCCGGACTTCAATTTAAATTTGAAGAGACACCGGGCATTGATTACATTATTCCTAATGTAAAATATTTAGAAGAGCGCAAGCATAAAATCCGAGGACTTTTTATCACTCACGGACACTTGGATCATATCGGCGCTATTCCTTTTGTTTTAGCAAAAATCGGCAATCCGCAGATTTATAGCCGCCGTTTCGGCGCGATGCTAATCGCAAAACGCCAAGAAGAATTTCCTAATGAACCGAAATTAAAAATGAGCATCATTGAAGGCAACGAAACTTTTCGTTTTACTGATTTTGCTGTTGACTCCTTCCCGATTTCGCACACGATACCTGATTCAATGGGACTTCTCATAGAGACAAAGCTCGGCCGAATCGCTTTTATTGAAGATGTGCGTGTCGATAATGTTGATGGTCGCCCTACGCTTGAAGAAGAAGAGCAATATAAACGTTTTAAAGAGCGTGAACTTTTACTTTTGACAATGGATTCGACCAGTATCGAAAAGCCGGGCTTTTCCGTTGCCGAAACGACTGTCGTCAAGAACCTTGAGCGTTTTATAAAAGACGCGCCGGGCCGGCTTATTATCGGAACTTTCGCCTCGCAAATTGAGCGCGTGATCAGCATTATTGAAATCGTCGAAAGATACGGCAAGAAAGTCGTGATCGACGGCCGTTCGATGAAAACAAACGTTGAAATAAGTCGTCAATTAAATTTGCTCACATCAAAAAATATTATTCCGATTGAAGATATAAATAAATATCCGCCCAATAAAATTGTGATCATTGCGACCGGCAGCCAAGGCGAAGAATATTCAGTGCTTTGGCGCGTTGCCAATAAAAGCCATCAGCATATTACTTTAAATAAAAGCGATACAGTTCTCCTTTCTTCTTCAATTATTCCCGGTAACGATTATCCAATCAGTAAATTGAAAGATAATCTTTATCGTCAAGAAGCAAAAATAATCACTTACCGTGATTCTGATA
>MFTL01000015.1:3961-5716 GCA_001786825.1 Candidatus Nomurabacteria bacterium RIFCSPHIGHO2_01_FULL_39_9 | reverse complement strand
TCATGTTGCGCCAACACGCTGATCTGGCGATGTCGCTAGGACTTCCTTACGAGCGCGCGATTGTGCCGGAGAACGGCGCCATTATCGAATTTTATGAGGGCGGCCAAAAGTGGCGCCGGCTTAAAGAAAGAGCGCCGTCTGAATTGACGCTCGTTGACGGCTTCTCCGTCGGCGATATGCAAAATGTTGTTCTTCGCGATCGCCAAGCACTCTCTCAAGATGGGATTTTTGTTGTCATCGCTGTCGTTGACGTCAGGACCGGTAAAATTAGAAAATCGCCGGATATTATCTCAAGAGGCTTCATTTATCTTAAAGAATCGCAAGAACTGATTGCCGAAACAAGATCGATCGCTAAAAAAACTGTTGAAGATGGTTGTCGTGGCCTCCACCCAGTTGATTTTGAATTTATCAAGAAAAATTTGACCGATAATATCTCGCGATTTCTTTTCCAACAAACCGCCAAGCGCCCGCTTGTAATACCTGTTGTTTTGTCTGTATGATGAAGCCGCTAAACATTCTCTATTTCTTTTCGTTTTTCGTTTCCATCCAATTTGCCGCGACGACTTATATTAATTCGTCTTTTTTAGCGCAGTTTGTCAGTGAAAAAAATGTCGGCTTAATTTATGCGCTGGCTTCGCTTATTGCGACAACACTACTTTTTCTGCTTCCAAGAATTACGGTTCAAATAGGAAATTATCGCGTCAGCAATATAATTTTGCTGGCTATTATTTTTTCACTTGTTGGTCTTTGGCAAGCCCTTGATGCCAATAGCGGCATCGTAATGTTTATTTTATATTTCGTGATGAATTTGCTTATTGCTTTTTCACGCGATATTTTTATAGAAAAATACAGCCGCGATAAAATTGCCGGCCGAGCTCGCGGAGCCGCTTTAACCGCGATTAATTTAGGTTTTGTTTTGGCGCCGCTTGCGGCTGGAATATTGGCTCAAAAAAGTTTTAATAATGTTTATCTTCTGGCAGCGCTTCTTACTTTGCCCGCTTTCTTTTTTTTAATTCCTTTCAAAAATTTTCACGATCCGCATTATAAGCCCACAAAACTAAACGAGGTTTGGGAAAAATTCAAAGCCAATCCAAGCATTTTTAAAATTTATTTGACCAATTTTATTCTCCAATTCTTTTACGTTTGGATGGTAATTTTCATGCCCATTTATTTAAACCGTCATATCGGTTTTAGTTTCGAGCAGATCGGTTTAATTTTTACAATTATGCTCCTGCCTTTTGTTTTGATCCAATACCCGCTTGGCCGCCTTGCTGACAAAATCGGCGAAAAAAGTATTCTCACCGCGGGCTTGATTATTGCTGGATTAGCCACACTTGTCATCCCTTTTATTACTGCTTCTAATTTGATTCTTTGGGCAATTATTCTTTTTGCCACTCGTATTGGCGCGGCAACAATCGAAGTTATGACTGAGAGCTATTTTTTCAGAAAAGTTAGCGCGAGTGATTCGGAGCTTATCGGTTTTTTCAGAAACACTTATCCGGTTGCCAACATCATCGCGCCGATTGTTGCGAGCTTGGTATTTTTGTTTACTTCCTTCCAAGGCCTTTTTGGTATCTTGGCGATTATTCTCTTTGCCTCAATTTACTTGAGCCAGACGTTAAACAATCACTAGTTCATAAAACAAAGAAATATTACCTCATAAACCACGAAAATTTCTTGCTAGAAATTTTCTCTGTCCGGCCGACAAACGCTCTCTTCCCAGAGCCTTTGTCAGGCCTACCAAGGGTTTACTCG
>MFTL01000015.1:0-3954 GCA_001786825.1 Candidatus Nomurabacteria bacterium RIFCSPHIGHO2_01_FULL_39_9 | reverse complement strand
TTCTTTGTTTTTTAAATATAACTATGGTTACCGCTCGGTTTGAAAAATATGGCAAAAAATACAAGTGCCAAAGCCGCCATTGCGGCGCCATAAAAGAATGCTGATTCGGGATTAAATTTGTCCCAAATTAATCCAAAAAGAACGCTCGCCGGCAGAAGCGCAATGCCGGTTGCGCCATTGTAAATGCCGTAAGCAAGCCCACGATATTCGGTCACGACAAGTTCCGCTACAATCGCCCGGCCAACACCGTCAGTAAAAGCCGAGAAAATTCCATAAAAACCAAAGACAAACCAGAGCCCTAAAAGCGAAGTGGTTTTTGCAAAGAAAAAATAACTTAAAATAAAAATTATTACGCCGAAAATAAAAGTCTTGCGGTGGCCGAATTTGTCAGCTAAAATTCCGGCCGGTGTGGAGAAAGCTGCGTAAGAAATATTGTAAACAAGATAAATAATCGGTAAAAGTGCCAATGCGAGCCCTAGGCTCTCTGCGCGTAACAACAAAAAAGCTTCCGAGGCTTTGCCTAAAGAAAATACAGTTGCCACACCAACGAAAATTAGAAACGGCGCGCCCAAGCTTTTAATTAAAGCCCAACTTAATTTTTTAGCAGGAAGTTTTTCCGTAAAATTATTATCATTATTTATCGGTTTCTTAACTTCTCTGACAAAAAATACTAAAGAAAGCACTGCTAAAAAACTTGCAATAAAAGAAAACAAAAAGAGTTTTCTCAAATCATTGTCTAAAATCGGTAAAACAAAAAAAGCCAGAAGCGGCCCGAGCGCGCCGCCAGCCGTATCCATCGCTCGATGGAAACCAAAAGCGCGACCAAGCGTTTCTTTAGCTGTTGAAAAGCTGATCAGCGCATCGCGCGGCGCGTCACGAAAGCCTTTGCCGGTTCGGTCAAAAAAGCGAAGCACGAGCGCGTGCCAAGGCGCCGCCGCTATTGAAAGCAATGGTTTGATAACAGCCGAGAGGCTATAACCGAAAACTACAAATGGTTTGCGGCGATCGGCTAAGTCCGACCAGCGGCCAGAGAAAATCTTAAGAATACTTGCCGTGCTATCGGCAACGCCTTCGATAAGGCCGATAAAAAGACTACTGGCGCCTAAATAGTTTTTCAAAAAGATCGGTAAAAATGGAAAAATCATTTCAGAAGAAAGATCGTTCCAGAAACTGACAATACCTAAAAACACAACGTTCCGCGATAACCCAAATATTTTTTTGTCCTTGTTATCATTCATTTAGATTAATATAACATTTTGGATGTTGAAAATCCATGGTAAAATTGTCGTGAAATTTGACTTTTTATTAAATCTATGATAATCTATAAACTAATTGAACTTTAATATTTTCACTTTCTTAACTATTAACCAGATGAGAAAACAAAAACCAAAAACCATTCTTTGCCCTTTGTGCAAAGGCGATGGTCTGTCTAAACAAGCCAAAAAACTTACAGATGATTTTAATAACTTCAGAAGATCGTCTTATACTATAGTAGGTGGTAAAAAAGATGGTCCTTACAAATGGTCTGATAAAATTACTGACGCTGAAGTCAAAGCATTGGTAAAAGAAGGTAGATTGAGACAATTTACTCATGAATCAACCAACGGTCATTATAATTTCAAATTAGGTATTTTTCCTAAAGCAGAAGTTGTAAATGAAGCACAAAGGTGCGGTGAAACAGAAGATGGAATAAATTTTTTCCACGATGATATTAACGAACGAATTTTGGTTAAGTTTCGCGCTAAGCGCTATGGTATTCCCTACGAATGCCGAAAATGCCATGGTGCCGGAGAAGTTGAAAAACTAACTAATGAAAGTTTTACAAAATTAATGATGAATGTCGGATAATAGTTAATTCCCAAAAGCCTTATGTTTATTTTTTAAAAATAAATGTTTGGCTTTTTTTATTTTTAGATTTTAGTTAATATGGAAACCTTGTCTTCCTGGCCGCCGGTTATAGCTTTAAAATACTTTTGTTCAACTTTAAAAACACCAGTTGCTTCAATCTCTTTAAGTGTTTCTTCACTTGAGGCCGGCGGCACTGTTTTTGTCTCATAGATTACTGGCGAATAAGAATAAAATATGAGCAAACCTTCATTCACGAGGAGTTTGGAATATTCCTTCAAAAAGGAAATGAAATTTTCTACTCTTCCTTCGTTTCGCCCCACAAAGTAATTTGGTACATTAGATAAATTAATTAAATCAAAAGTCCGCTTTTCTAAAATACTTGGAATTTCTTGGATATCAGCGGCGATAAGCTCTGGCGTTTTAAGAGCTAATATATTTTTTACCTTATTATATGACTCCTCGTCTCGCAAATATGCATTCACTTCACTCGGCAATGTTACAATCGAAGCGCGCTGTCTAAAGTAAGAGGAATTCAAAAAGTCTTTTCCCTCCATTTCTTTATACAAGCCATCAAAAAAATTTATTGATTCTTCTTTTAAATTTTCGCGGACCTTTTGATACAAAGAAAATTCAAATGAAGCATTGTCAAAACGATCGCCAAAGAAAAGTAAAAACTCTTTAAAAGAAAGAGATTTAATAGCGTTTATTTTTAAGTCTGCAAATAATACAGCCCTTTTGTTTATATCAAAACCTGTGACGCTTTTGGCGCCAAAAAAGTAAGCGTTAATTATTTGATCGCCCGAACCGATTATAGTTAAAACAGATTTATCTTGTAGATCAATTCTCGAATAATATTCTGAAACCATCTCGGTTGCATATAAATACATCCGGGACTCTGAAGTCATTGAATCTCTGCTGTCAAAAATCATTTTCATAACTGCCGGCCAGGGACTCGAACCCCAATACCATGCTCCAGAGGCATGTGTCCTACCATTAGACGAGCCGGCAAAAATAATAAGATTTATAATTTATTTATTAATATATCTCAAAATCGCAAGGAAGCTTGAAAAAGCGCCCAAAACCACACCGGCGCCTAATATTATCACAAAAATTTGAAAGAAATTGGCAAGATAATAATTATATAAATTTAAGCCAAAAAATCCGGCCATATTGTTGCCGAGCCATAAACTTACCGGATAGAAAACAATCATCGCGAGTACCGCTGAAAGAAAACCGTAAATTATTCCTTCGACAATAAACGGCCCTCCAATATATCGGCGCGTTGCGCCAACAAGCCGCATGACTTTAATCTCGTCGCGAGAAATGTAGATGGTGAGTCTGATTGTGTTGTAGACGATTATAACTGAAAGTAAAACTAAAACGCCGCTTACAATCAAGCCTAAGAGTCGGGCGTTATTCGTAATTGAATTTAACCGACTGATAATTTCTTTATTCTGACGATAATCAATCTTGTTGATAATCGAAGTTTCTCCTTTTGTAAGCACAGATTCTTTATCTAGAAAATTAGAAATTGATTCATAGTGAGCAACATCTTTGGCTTTTATATTTAATTCTGCGCCAAGCGGATTATCGCCAAGCTCTTCAAGGGCTTGGAGCGTGAGATAGTCGCCGCTGTGTTTATCTTGGAAACGTTTCAATGCTTCTTCAGCTGAAACGTAAACTGAGGAATCAACTTCCGGCAATTTTTCAATCGCGCTCTTCAAACTCAAAATCGCGCTTTCTTTCGCGTCGGTATTAAAATAAACCGTCACATCAACTTGTTTCTTTATTTGCTCTAAAGTATTGAAAAGGACTGATTGCAAAAAAATCAAACCAACAAACACGCAAAGCGTGATCGTCATCACAAGCACTGAAGAAAAACTAACCGAGCCGCTACGCTTGAAATTAATAAATCCGGAACGAATTATTCTTCTTAGATTTGTAAACATTGAGTTAATTATACTATGCGCGGACTATGTTTGTCATCGTGGATAATTCGGCCTTTTTCTAATGTAATTACCCTTGGTTTAATTGAATTAACAACACTTTTATTGTGAGTTGTTAAAAGCACGGTTGTGCCAAGATCATGAATTTTTTTTAAAATCT
>MFTL01000014.1 GCA_001786825.1 Candidatus Nomurabacteria bacterium RIFCSPHIGHO2_01_FULL_39_9 | reverse complement strand
TCTGGGCTGTTTCCCTTTTGACCTGTGAAGCTTCGCCCCCACGGTCTTACTGCCTTATTCAATCCTTGGGTATTCGGAGTTTGATAGGATTAACGAGATTTCTCCCTATTTAAACCTTCCAGTGCTCTACCCCCCAAGTAAGTATAAGACGCTAGCCCTAAAGCTATTTCGGAGAGAACCAGCTATTACCAGGTTCGATAAGCTTTTCACTCCAACCCACAAGTCATCCGAGAGCGTTGTACGACTCACCGGTTCGGACCTCCCGCAGTATTTCTACAGCGTTCATCCTGCTCATGGGTAGCTCACCTGGCTTCGGGTCTAATGAATACAACAAACGCGCTATTCACACTCGGTTTCCCTACGGCTTCCTAGTTTTCCCTAGTTAACCAAGCTGTATCCATTAACTCGTTGGCTCATTCTTCAATAGGCACGCCATGACGGTATATAAATATACCGCTCTGACTCCTTGTAAGCTTTTGGTTTCAGGTCTATTTCACTCCCCTAATCGGGGTTCTTTTCACCTTTCCCTCGCGGTACTTGTTCACTATCGGTGTCCTTATAGTATTTAGCCTTACCGGTTAGTTCCGGCAGATTCGCTCAGGCCAGTCGTGTCCTGAGCTACTCAGGGTAATAATCAAAGAGAGACATCATTTTCGATTACAGGACTATCACCTTCTTTGGTGCTTCTTTCCAGAAGCTTCATCTAACAATGTCTTTTGTAACTCTTCGGATAAATCCCACTATTACCCTACAACCCTTTAAATTTTTTTAAGGAATTTAAAGTTTGGGCTCTTTCCTTTTCGCTCGCCGCTACTAAGGAAATAAACTTTGTTTTCTTTTCCTCCAGGTACTGAGATGTTTCACTTCCCTGGGTATGACTTCTTGTCTTGCGACAAGATTGCTCGGGTTTACCGAGCAAGGTTTTCCCATTCGGAAATCTCCGGATCAAAGGCTGAGAGCGCCTCCCCGAAGCGTATCGCCGCTACTCCGCGTCCTTCATCGTCTTAAGGACCCTAGGCATCCACCAAAAGCTCTTATGTTTCCAATTAGGAAACTTCGAAACTACATTTTTACTTAACTTACAATTTTTACTTAATACAATTTTACCTGCTTAACAATATATTATATTGTTATTCTTCCTTATTAAGTTTTCAAGGTTCGCGTATATTTTGACTAAAAAAACCACCATTTTAGGGCGGTTTTCAAAAGGCAACAACTAACCAGGACGTCTATCACCGCCTAAAATTTTGTTTTTTATTCGAAAACATACTAGTGGAAATAGTATACATTTATCGTTAAAATAACGCAAGGGTTTTTAGAAGACTAAAGTGGAAAACCGGTGGAAAACTTAAAAACCTGTCAACAAACAAAAAATAAGCCTTTCGCAGAGTACGGATATTTTCTTGTTAGAAAATATCCTCGGGAGCTCGCCCCGTCGGGTTCGCTAGCCTCTGCTTAAGGCTTATTTTTTGTTTGTCTTCTTTAAACTATTTTTAAAGAAGCTACTGCTTAACTTGTTCACCGAGCTTCTCAAGAGAGCGAGTAGCCATATCTTTGCCACCCAAACCGAAAGAAAGACCAGCGGCAATTGTTAAGGTTGCGACAACGCCAGTGAAGAGAATTTGCATGAAAGCCGGCGCGATGCCAAGTTCAGAAAGGGCGATAATGAAAGCAAAAAGCCAGATTGCATAGCGAGCAAGGCTGCCAGCAAATTTAGCGCCTCTCATTTGAGCGGCACGAGCTGAAGCTTCAACAAATTTCTGCATAACATCAGAGATAACAGAAGCCAAGATAAGGATCAAAGCGGCAACGATGACTTTCGGCAAGTAAGAAACTACGACATCTTTTAAGAAGGCGTTGACTTCAGAAAGACCGAGAACATCAAAGGAAGTGATGAGGAAAACAACGATAATAAACCACTTGATGAGCTCGCCAATAAAGCCACCAACATTTAATTTCATACCGGCGCGGGCAAGTAATTCTTCCGTGCCAATACTTCGGAAAAGATTGTCAATTTTTAATGCTGACAAGCCTTGTTCGATTGCGCGACCAACGACTCCGCCAATTATCCAACCAACAATGAAGATAATGATGGCAATGATAAGATTTGGCAAAAAGCCGGCGACACCAACCCAAAGACTTTGAAGTGAGGAAGTAAAAACTTCGCCCCATGTTTGAATAAACATACTAATAATATTTAAATAATTAATTAATAATAAAACGACCTAACAATATAAAATCTTCGACCAATTTTACCCATTTATTATAACAAATCTTATAATTTCTTACAATTTAAGCCGAAACGAGCTTTGTGGATAACTCCGGAGTGCAAACGAGCTTTTCATGGCCAAATTCAAGGATATCGCGAATAAATTTGTCGTACATACTAAAGCGATAAAGAAATTCTGGAGTGTCTAAAATGGCAAAATCAATCGAACGGCCAAGTTCTGCCTCAAAACCAGCAATGGTTTTTTCAAGACTTTTCTTTTGTAGCTTATCCCCAACCACTAAAAGATCCACTCTTTTTTCTGGCATACCTAAAAGATTGCCGGCAATAACAAGAAGTTTGATTTTGCCAAATTTGCAAATTTTCTTACAGAGATCGTTTTTTTGAGGAAAAGCCACCAAAAGATCCCGAAGCGGAGTCAAATAAGGAAAATCAAGATTAAGGACAATGTTTTTCTTGTTTGTTTTAGCAAAACCGATATTTTGAAGAAGAGTTAGCTCTTTTTTGAAATTTTTGGGAGAAAGTTTGGTAATTTTGGTAAATTCCAAGGCGTTAATACCAGCCGGACTGGCTAAAAGAAGACGCATAACCTTTATGCGCGCCGGACTGCCAAAAAGTTTTCCTAAAATGTCCATGATAATTAAATATTCTAAACTTATTTCTTGCAAAAAGCAATAAAATTTTTATGCATTTTAGTAATTTCCGGATCAGGCAGCCCGCCGAAAACTTTTCTGGCTTCATTCGAATTGTCCTTTAGATTTTTGTCCTTGAGAAGAATTTCTGGATTAACTTTTGCCGCCCGATCATTCCAGCCGAGTAAGTGAAGTCCGGAAAGTCGGCGGACTCGCGAGAGTGCAACATAACCGGCCCCATATTCAAAAACCTTAGAAAGATCCATCGCCGCCCCATCAAGACTCATGCCTTGGCTTTTATGAATAGTAATCGCCCAAGCGAGCCGAAGCGGCATTTGGATGAGGGCGGCCAGCGCCTTACCAGCATCTTCAATTGTAAATTCCATTGGCAGGACGGTAATTTCTCGATTGTCTTTTGTTTTGATAATCGGAAAATTATTTCCTTTTTCAAAACCAACAACTACGCCAAGCGTTCCGTTAACAAAACCTTCTTTGGAATTATTTTTTGTAAACATCACCGCGGCGCCAATTTTAAGTACAAGCCGTTCCGGCGAAAGACAACCCTTTTTAAGATTCGCCACCAAGGCTTCCGGCCCGACCGAACGCATCTCAAACATTTTCGGCTCACCGGAAAGTTTCAAAAGTTTTTCATTATTGATCCGATCAACGTCTTCGTTGTGAGAGAAAAGTTTTGGGATATCTTCGGATACAGAATTATTTTTTCTTTTTTCCAATAGATCTAAGTGACTCTTATTAAATTTGTCAGCGCGAATCGCTGAAAGAACAGAAAGAAATTCGGGGTCATCTTGGCGGTATTGTTCCGACAAATAGCAAGTGACTGGGTTTAATCTGCTCCAAGCAGAAGAATTAAAAATGAAACGCGATTTTATTTCTTCAATCAATGACGCCTGTTCTGTATAATCATTTTTAATAATCGGTGGGAGTTGGAAAAAATCGCCGACTAAAATAATTTGAATGCCACCGAAGGGCTCGAAGCTCTTAAGAACTTCGCGGATGACAGCATCAATCGCCGCAAAGACGTCCGATGTTAACATCGAAACTTCATCAATAATCAAAACTTTTGTTCGAAGAATTCTTTTGGCGATTCGTTTAATATTCGCTATCCGATCAATTTCGTATTTATCAAATTTATTTCTTATGCCGAGTCCAAAAAAAGAATGCAGAGTGTGGCCACCGATATGCGTGGCGGCAATGCCGGTCGAGGCGGTGATTGCCGGCTTCACGTCATGACTTCTCAAATAAGCGACATATTCGTTTATCGTGTGGGTCTTGCCACTGCCTGGCTCGCCGGTCAGAAATACATTGGCCCCGGTCTTCAAAATTGTTAGCGCTTCCTTTTGAGTCATTGAGAAATTATATCTTATTGCAACAAAAAATCCGAGGATAAACTCGGACTTTTTGTAAGAAGATATTACTTTAATGTTACTTTGCCACCGGCTTCTTCAATTTTCTTTTTCAGATCATCAGCTTCTTCTTTCTTGGCATTTTCCTTGATTACTTTGGGTACGCCATCGACAATATCTTTGGCTTCTTTAAGACCAAGCGCTAGCACTTCTTTAACAACTTTCATAACGGCAATTTTATTATCACCGCTTGCAGTCAATTCAACTGTGAAAGAGTCTTTGGCTTCCGCAGCTGGACCAGCGGCCGGACCGGCAGAGGCCATCGCGGCGGCTGAAACACCAAATTTCTCTTCAATAGCTTTAACGAGCTCGTTTAATTCAACGGCCGTTAATTTTTCAATTTGTTCGATCAAATCTTTAAATTTTTCCATGTTTGTTTAATTTTTAATTAATAATTACTTCTTTTTGGCTACTTCCGAAAGCGCAATTGCCAAACGCGAGAGCGGTGACTTTACGAGGAAGGCTAAGCGACTGTATAGAACTTCCATCGGCGGAATGGTAGCAAGTTCATTCATTTTTTCGGCGCCAAGAAATTTTCCTTCAAAAACTCCACCAACGATCGCGAGCAATTTGCCCTTGCCGAAGTTATAAACTTCTCGAGCTGGCGCTAAGGCGTCAGTGCCGTAACCGACCGCGATTTCACCCGGCAATTCCGGCAACTCCCCTTCCACACCACTCCCCTCAAACGCTTTTTTGATTAACGTCTTTTTAGCAACTTTCAGCCCGACACCGAATTCGCGCAACTTTCTGCGGAGCGCGAATGTATCCGGCATTTTCAATCCGTGAAAATTCACAAAGACAACTGAATTAGCGTCCTTGAGCGTTTTCTTAAGACCATCTAGTATTTCTCCTTTCTTTTGTCTTGTTAGAGGCATAATATATTTAGAAATAAAAAAGACCTATATTGATAATAAAAGGCCTTTCCGACCTCAAGAGGGCTTACATAATTGCCTCTTTTCTCCGGCCTTTGTGAATTTATCTTAGCAGATTTAGTTTCCACTGTCCACTTGCACTGGACTCTGCAATATTCCCTTTGTCACATTTTTAATAGCTTTTTATAAATGATTCGGGGGTAATTACCTGTGTCTTGGCGTCCGGATAATATTTAAGAAATATATTGAATGATATATTTGTTTCGGATAATTTTGCTTCATAAGCACTAATAGTATTGCCTTCTACACGAATAAAATCTATTTCTTTTTTATCGCGTGTACGCCAAAAATGAGTGCGTGGAGAGAACGGCACTAGCGTATCTTGCTTAAGAAATTCAGAAAAAACAATAGACTCAAACCGAACACCTAATTTTGCGGGGTCACTAATATTAAATACCTCCGCCGAGAGAGTGTTACGCACACCCACATCTAAAAAATACACCTTATAAGCTTTTTTAAGCTCATTGGCGTAATTACGTGAAAAAGAATAAACTCGCCTAATTACAAATGCCTGCTCCAAAAGTCGAAGGTATTTCTCTACAGTCCGTTGTGCAATACCACTCTCTTTCGCTAAATCATTAGTGGAAACAATTCCACCAACACGCGACGCAAGATGAGTAACCAAGTCTTCAAATGCCTTAGGATTACGAATCGCCTCAAAAGTAAAGACATCTTTGTATAAGTAATTTGTGGCAATGCGTTTTACTTCCGCTTCTTTCTCTTCCACACTGGCGGCAGCAACAACTGCCGGGTAAAAGCCATAACTCATAAGTTCATCAAAACGTTCGCGAGTAAGAGGCATTACCGAACGCACTTCATTTAATGAAAGCGGGTAAAGCATAAATTCATCTGCTCGACCGGTCAACGGTTCGCGTATCTTATTCGCCAGATCAAACGCGCTTGAACCAGTGGCGACTATTTTGATGTCCGGATAGGTATCATGAAAAATCTTAAATATCTTCCCAATATTCTCAATAGTTTGCGCTTCGTCAAAAACGACAATCTTGCGATCACCAATAAATATCCGTAGCGGCTCTGGGTCGCCAAGAATAAAATGTCGACGCACTTCGGCAAGTTCGCAATTAAAGTAATTTTCGCTAACACCGGCGCGCTCAAGTATGCGCTTAGCAAGTGTTGTTTTACCCGACTGTCGAGGTCCGAGAATGACAATAATCCCTTTTTTATCCAGACGATTGAAAATCTTATCTTCTATTTCGCGTTTAAAAATAAGCATATTTTCTTAATTTCAACAAATTATTACTTAAGTAATAATTTAGCAGATATTTTATTTTAAATCAAGTCAAATTTAGTTTCCACTGTCCAATTCCGATGGACTGGCAAGACTCTCTTTATCATATTGATCCATGAAATAAAGACCGACAAGGCCTAAGAGTATTAGGATGGTGAAGCCGATTAGGGTTTTGAAAAAGTGGCGGGTGAACATTCCGTTAATGATAACATAAACAAACCCACCCCGCGAAGGGTGGGTTTGTTTTGTTCTCTGCTCTGTTATCGACCGAGAAGAGAGACGGTTTTATCAGAGACTAGGAAGGATTCATGAAGACTTGGCTGTAATTGTCAGGCATGTAATCTGAGAGCCATAGAATTGCTGCTTGCGCATCAAAGTCTCCAGCACCATCAATTGACCAGCTAAGATCAGATGCTGTTGCATTATCAAGCCAGATTTGAATACTGTCGTTATCGTCTTCAAGGTCTGACGTATCGCCATAGATCCAAATAGTCTTTGAATTTCCAGCTGCGATTGTCATCGCCGTTGTAGAGAAGTTAACAGTAACTTCACTTGTTCCGGATGCAGAAGTAATAGTGGTTGTATCAAGAGTTGTTGATCCGTCTTCTTTATAAGTTATGGTTTCAACTCCTGCAGTGTCATCACCAACAACAGTGTACTGTAATTTAATCTCACTTGTTGAGCCAGACAAGAATACAACATCTTCATCTCCAACCGCTGTTATTTTGAGTTTACCTAACAATTGATTGGCATTACCTGTCAATGTTCCATTAGCTAAAGTAGAAGGAGTTATCCATTCAAACTTTGGATATGACTGGAAGACATAATGTATAGCTGCATCGTAGTTGGCTGCAGCGCCATTTATTATTGATCCAGATGCAAGACCCGTAGTAACAACATCAGTATTTGCAGCAGCGACAGTTACTTGCACGGTGTCTTCATTGTTTGCCGCAGAAGTGTCAACATCAGCAGTTTTACCCATTATTTTCATCAAGATATAGTCATTTGCTGGAATAGCCACCTGCCCATCGGCAAAGTTTGCTGTTGCAGTGCCTGCTCCAACAACTGTAATTTGAGAACCGATTAGGGTCGTACCATTTTTGTTGTATGCCTGGAAATAATACGTCTCAGCTACACTGTCTGATCCGTCGTCAGTAATCATAAAGCTGTCGAGTTCAAGATTTTCTTCATTAGAAGCTGCTAGACGGAAAACACCAAGAGTCTTATTGCCTCCCTGGCCAGCGTCAAGAATAACGCTCGCTTTTGGTGAAGAAGAGTCAACAGAAACTGTGAGAGCTCCACCAGCATCAGCAGTCATAGTTTGACCTGCGCCAGTCGGTGTAACTGTAATGACAGAACCGGTGGTTGAACCATTTGCAGTTACATCACCAGCGTCTGTATCAAGCGAGATAGTAAATGTATCAGGGGTGCCAGAATCTGCGCTTGGTGATAGATCGCCGACAACGGCAATTCTAACTTCACCATCTTTAGGAACTACAATTGTTTTCGTTAAGTTGAAACTTAATGTTTCATCACCCGCGCCGGTATCAGTCCACTGCTTAGCATCTGACACAATCGTTTCATAACGGTCGCCACGAGAAGAATCATTAGTAGATCCTGAAAGGTCAGCCCAGATTTCAAAATTATCAAGGTCGTTCGCGTCGTGTCCTGCGGCACCAAGAGTCGCCTCAAGAACGAGGGCAGTAACTTCAACATTTTCTCCAGAACCAGAAGCAGAAAGATTCATTTCTGACCAAACAAAATCAGAAGTTCCTACAA
>MFTL01000013.1:6939-8284 GCA_001786825.1 Candidatus Nomurabacteria bacterium RIFCSPHIGHO2_01_FULL_39_9 | reverse complement strand
TCAAAAACAGCAACCAAAACCCACAATTTAGATTATCGTGGCAGCAGCGAAGGCGATTGTAGCTACTGCAATTATCATTTTTCCAATCCAGCCGCTGAATTAGAAGTATGCGAAGAAGGAACAAAACAAGAGCGCAAGCGCTTGAAAAACAAAGTTGCTGATTTGAAGAAATTGCATGATTACTTAAATTCATTAACGAATGACAAAAGAGAATTTCTCATGAAGTTCACCTATACCAACATGGAATATTAATAGTTGAATGGTAACTATATAAAATTCCAAAACCTACCTCGCAGAATAAATCTCTGCGAGGATTTTTATTATCGGGCCCTAGAGCTTGACAATTTTTACAAATCATGCATAATTATAGCTGGTAACTTTAAAATATAAACAAACCCCAAATACTAACAAATAACCCAAAATCACATGAAAAATCTTGTAATTTTCTTAACCGCTGTATTTACAGTATTTATCGCAAAATCACAATCAGACATTGCCAAAGAAGATAACTTTGGAGATGCTCGCGTAAGCGCACTTGCCGGCTCGACTGGCACGCTTGGCGGCACCTTCGCTTCTTCTCTGCAAAATCCAGCCGCGCTTTCTTTTTGTCAAAAAAACGAACTGTCTTTCAGCCCGTTTTTAAAAATTAAAAGAAATGAGTCGCTCATGCTTGATAACATTTCAAGTGATGAGCGCTGGAAGCAAGGAATCGGCAATATCGGTTTTGTTTACAAATTTGGAAGCAACAATCGCGGTCGCGCCAAAAGCGCATGGTCCAATTTAAATATCGGCTTGGGCTACATGAGAACTGCAGATTTCAACGACCAGTTCCTTGCCGAAGGAACAAACAAAACAAATTCCTTATTAAATGCTTTTCTTCAGGAAGTAAATTTTGGTGAAGGGATAAAGCCGGAAAATTTGGACCCGATGAGTACTGGTTTGGCTTTCCAAACAATGCTCATTGATACCCTGCCGCGTCAGTTTCAATATGATTCGGTAAAATATTTTTCGGCAATTCCTTATGGAGGTGCATTGCAGAGTTTGAGTATCGCCCGAACAGGCGCGGTTAAAACCTTAAGTTTTGGTTTTGCCGCAACTTACGGAAAGCGAATTTCACTCGGCTTGAATGTCCTCCGACCCGATGTTTATTTAGCAGAAGAAAGAATTTACCGTGAAAGCGACAACGCTGGTGATAGCATCCCTTACTTTAATAACTTTACTTACACCCAGTCGCGAACAGCTTCAGGGAAAGGTATTGGAATGAAAGGCGGGGTAATTGTTAAAGCCAATGACTGGTTGCGACTTGGTGCAAGTTTTCAAACACCAATGTTTATCAATATGTCGG
>MFTL01000013.1:5164-6927 GCA_001786825.1 Candidatus Nomurabacteria bacterium RIFCSPHIGHO2_01_FULL_39_9 | reverse complement strand
CTGCCATGAAATCCGAATTGGTGGACCGGAAATTTGAAGCAGAGTCGCAGGAAGTGATTTCAAATTATCAGTTAACTACACCTTCAAAAGCTGTCGGCAGCATCGCTGTTGTCAAAGCCAATGAAGATGCAACTAAATCAATTGCTTTCAATGTTGATTATGAATCGGTGAATTACAAAGCCTTGCGGCTGCGTGCTGATTCTGGTGAGACATTTGACCTCAATCGCAACATTCAAAACGAACTTCATCCGACTGCCAACCTCCGGGTTGGTCTTGAAGGAAGGATGAAAAAAGTTTTATTGCGTGCCGGGTCGGCAATGTTTGGTAATCCAATGGTGGGCAATCCGTTTGTAGAGTTGAATCCGAAAAATTTAGCCACGAGTTTGGCTACTTTTGAAAGAATTAACTTATCCTGCGGATTTGGTTTAACTGATGTATTGAAGTCGCGCACTGGGCGCGGAGGTTTGGAGTATTTTGTGGAAGGTGCCTACATCCACTCTCGCGTCAACAACGCACCCTTTGCAATTTACCAATTGAAAAGTGGTGACAGTCCTGTTGTAGCGGGCGTTTCAACTGAACACCGGGTGGTTCTCACCCTTGGTATAAGGTTTTAACGAAAAAAAGAAATAGCACATTGAATTTATATTTATCCCTGATTTGGCTAAAAGCTGAATCGGGGATTTTTATTATTTTAAGGGGTATTGACAAAACCGCCCTTTTATGCTAAATTTACAGGAACTAAACATTCAGAAACACTAAAATCTACCGCTATGAAAAAGTTCTTTTCAATTTTATTTACATTGTTTGCGTGCGCGTTAAGCGCTCAAAATCACGATCAT
This sequence comes from Candidatus Nomurabacteria bacterium RIFCSPHIGHO2_01_FULL_39_9, assembly GCA_001786825.1. Taxonomy (GTDB): domain Bacteria; phylum Patescibacteriota; class Minisyncoccia; order Phycocordibacterales; family DATEUR01; genus MFTL01. The sequence continues at coordinate 6,088 of MFTL01000013.1, read as the reverse complement.
GATGGCTATTTTTTCCGCGAAGGGATTGAAAATTTGTCCAAAGACAATTTCATTCTGGCTTTGGAAGGAAAGAAAGACAGCGTTTTTGTGGCTGGGGTTACTCGCGAGAAAATTTTAAATGAATTCGTGAGAATTTGGAATGAAAAATTTCTTGCTGGCGACCGAAAACTTGCCACAGATGAGGACGGCAGAACAAATGTTATTTACCGCTTAAAAGAAACCAGAAGCACAACACTGCCGGACGGAACCGAAATTACCGAATCTTATTGGTCAAACGCGGAAGGGATTATTAAACAAAAAAAGCGCGGTGCGCTGCCGGAAGAGAAATTTTTAATTTCTCAAAAGGGCAGGGTGCTTGCGTCACTGCGTTGTGGCAATCCGGTTTTCTGCGAAAAACTTTTTCCAGGAACGGAAGAGCCGATAATACCTCCGCCAACACCTAATCAGCCGGAAATCCGCTATGTTGACCGCGTTATTCATGACACGGTCTATCTTGGGGGACAGCCAAACCAGCAAATTACCCAATTCCCAAACCAAGTGATTCAGCCCCAAATTTTGCAAGTTAATTGGCCGATGAATAATCTGCCACTCTGTAATTTTTGCGGTAGTTCTCATGTTGGTGTTTGTTCGGCTTTGGCAGGTGGTGTTTGGAATACTGGCTATGTTGGTGGTTATAATACTTTGGTTACCAATAGTTATTTAGGACCACCTTACTGCGGCATGTGTGGTAGTTACCACACTGGCGCTTGCGCCAGTCCGGCTATCGGCATCGGTATTGGTTTCGGGCTCGGGACAAAGTCTGGTTGTAACAACAATTTGGCTTATCCTTATCCAAACCGGCACTAACAATGTTTTGTAGGCGAAAAGTCTACCGAAAAGCGCAGGGAATTATCCTTGCGCTTTTTTTTTATTGCTATCTTTAGA
>MFTL01000013.1:3838-5153 GCA_001786825.1 Candidatus Nomurabacteria bacterium RIFCSPHIGHO2_01_FULL_39_9 | reverse complement strand
ACCCCTTGACGGATTTTCAAGGATATGCTAAAGTATAAGAGTAAAAGTTATTGTAAATAAAGGCTTTTTTGGGACATTTTATCAGATAACCGTCCTTTCGAGGCTTTAATTAAAAAATTATTATGAAAAACATTACAAAAAATTTAATAGTTGCAGGTATTATTTTAGGCGCTTTTGCGTTTGGTCATTCAGTTTCTGCGCAAGTAGTTACTGTTTTTAGCACCAAAGCTGAAGTTGCCAAAGGCGACGTTGCCGTTAATGGCAGCGGCTACGCCAGTTCTCTTTCAGCCGCTTCCGGTGAAACAGTTACGCTTCGTGCTTATTACAAAAATACCGGCAATTGGGACGCTACAAATACAAAAGTAAAACTTGTTAAAGAAGTTTCCGGCAACACAGCCAACTACAAAGCGGTTGTTTCAGCCGATAACTCTTCTTACAACGCGGAAAGCGATTCATCTGTCAGCATTCCAGTCGGTAAAACAATTGATTACGTTGCTGGTTCAGCTAAATGGTTTCCAAACCAATCAACTGTTTCCGCATCGCTTCCTTACAGCCAAAATGGCAGTGAAGTTTTTAGTGACGGTTTAAATCTTGGTGTTATTAAATCTAAATTTTCTTGTCCGGGTTCTAATCCTGACTGTCGCGAAGGTTATATCGTTTTGAAATTAAAAGTTAGCGGAACAATTACAATTGTTAATCCTGATCCTGTTAAGCTTTATGCTTGCCAAGACGGTGTTGACAATGATAACGATGGCAAAATCGACTACCCAGCTGATCCGGGTTGTTCTGACAGTCTTGATAACGATGAAACCGATGCTCTTGGTTTTTCCGCTACTACTGTTGCCGCTAACAACATCAGCCAAACCAGTGCTCGTCTTAACGCAAGTTTTGCGAACGCTTCTGGCAATACCGTTTCTGTCTGGTTCCAATATGGCACAACTTCCGCTTTGGGTTCTAACTCAAATTTAGTTAATGTTGCTGCCTCTAGTAACTCCGCATCAGTTGATCTTGGCGGCTTAACTGCTGGCACAACTTATTACTTCCGAGCGGTTGTTAAAGATGCAACTTCAATCAAAAACGCTTCTAATATTTTAAGTTTTGGAACTACCTCAAATAATAATAACAACAATAACAATTCTAATTTACCGCCGGCTGTTTATACACTTAGCGCTTCTTCGATCACTCAAACAAGCGCAGTTGTAAATGGTCAAGTTAATCCAAATGGTTATACAACCACCCTCTGGTTTGAATATGGCACATCTGCCTCAAACTTAAACAGTACTATTGGCACTCAAAATATTGGCGCTGGCCAAAT
>MFTL01000013.1:0-3819 GCA_001786825.1 Candidatus Nomurabacteria bacterium RIFCSPHIGHO2_01_FULL_39_9 | reverse complement strand
CCAATATCTAGCCTTCAACCCAACACTGATTATTATTTCCGAGTTGTTGCTTCCAATGCTTATGGCACCGTGCCGGGTCAAATTAATTCTTTCAGAACCGAAGCTGTTTTAGCTAACGGTCCGAGAGCGATTACGAGTCTTGCCGCTTCTGTTGGCAAAACTTCCGCTAAATTAAATGCCTTGATTGCAATTGATGGTAGCGCTTCAACTAAAGCCTCCTTCGAATATGGTACAACCATCAGTCTTGGTAAAACCACTGTTTCAGAAACTGTTGGCTCAACCGGTCAAATTAGTTTTAATCAAACAATAGCTGGCTTGGCTCCTAATACAATTTACTTCTTCCGCGCAGTTGCTGAAAATAGTTATGGCACCAATCGCGGTGATGTGATTGTCTTCAAAACAGCGAACGCCGATATTGTTGTTGATAACGATAACGATAATCAATCCAGTAATGTCTCTTTGAAAGTCACATCTAATTTCAAGGAAGTCTCAATCGGTGACATTATTGATTTAACCGTTGCTTATAAAAATAGCGGTTCAGAAATCAAAAATGCAGTTTTGCGAGTTGTTTTGCCAGAGGGCATGAAATTCCGCAAAGCCTCAAGTGGCTCTTACGCTGATCGTGAAAATGCTTTGATCATTGATCTTGGTACGCTCGCGAAAGGCAAAGATGGCAAAGTGCTTGTTCAAGTAGAAATTACTCGAAAAGCTTCTAGCCAAGAAATGCTTTTAGTTAACGCATTACTTACCTACAATAATTCTAGTGACGCCTCAAAAGATGTTTTGGCCTATGGTGTCTTAAATGTTGCCAAAGAAGATCAAAACCTTTTAGGTGCAGCTGCTTTGTTTGGTAACGGTTCATTCTTACCATCGAGCTTGATTGAATGGATTATCCTTATTGTTGCAATTCTTGCTCTTGTGATGCTTGGCCGCGAAATTTATTTTCGCAGTGCCGGCTCTAAAGAAGCAGTTGTTTCACAAGCTTCAAATGGCGGGATGATCCCAAATGGTTTGCCAACTGATGACAATGATGATGGCTTACCGGGAGTTCCAGTCTCTAAATATGCTGGCCGCTAAACTACTTCTAAATAGTCATTCCTAGCAGGGTACGGAAATTTCTTGCTAGAAATTTCCTCGGAACTCGGCTCGTCAGCCTCGTTAGCTCCTGCTCGGAATACTATTTCTTAGTAAAATAAAAAACAAAAACCGCCTGAGTAGGCGGTTTTTGTTTTGTGTTAGAATTAAGCTGCTTATGTTAGAAACTAAAAAGGCGGCGTTAAATTTCCTGAAAATTTTGCCAAAAATAAAAGATAAAAAAAGAGCGACCGTTATTGGTCTGTACGGCAATCTTGGCGCCGGCAAAACAACCTTTACTCAATTTGTTGCAAAAGAACTGGGGGTTAGCAGAACAATTATTAGTCCAACCTTTGTCATTGAACGAATTTATGGACTAAATAAAAAAGGCGTGCCTTTCAAAAAACTTATTCACATTGATGCTTATCGGCTCGACAATCCAGAGGAATTACTTGTGCTTGGTTTTAAGGAAATTTTGAAAGACAAAAATAATTTGATTTTGATTGAATGGGCCGACAAAGTTTTTGAAATTTTACCGAAAGATCACTTCAAAATTTTCTTTTCTTTTTCTAAACAGAAAAATAAAATAAAAGAAAGCAGAGAAATATTTTATGGCAAATAAGACAACAAAAAAGAAAAAACTAGTTCTGCTTGATGCCCACGCGATTATCCATCGCGCGTATCACGCTTTGCCGGAGTTTACATCACCCACCGGTGAGCCGACTGGCGCGCTCTATGGCGTGGCGGCGATGCTTTTGAAAATTATCAAAGACTTGAAGCCCGACTATCTTGTGGCTTGTTATGACTTGCCGGAGAAGACTTTTCGTCATGAAGCATATACCGGCTACAAAGCCACCCGCAAAGAAATTCCGCAAGATCTTATTTTTCAGCTTGAAAAATCTCGCGAAATTTTTCATGCATTTAATGTGCCGATTTATGACAAGGCCGGCTTTGAAGCTGATGATATTTTAGGCACCATTGCCGAAAAACTGAAAGACAACAAAGACGTTGAAATTATTATTGCTTCCGGCGACATGGATACGCTCCAATTGGTTCGGGAAGGTGTCAAAGTTTTCACTTTGAAAAAAGGAATTAATGACACGATAATTTATGATGAAAAGGCGGTAGTGGCGCGGTTTGGTTTTGCGCCGAAATATTTGGTCGACTACAAAGGGCTTCGCGGTGATCCCTCAGATAATATTCTAGGCGTTTCGGGAATTGGCGAGAAAACAGCAATGATACTTGTGAGCAAACTGGGTTCGTTGGAAGAGATTTATGAGAAACTGAAAAAAGATGAAAAAATCTTGGTTGAAGCGGGTATTAAAAAAGGTGCAATTGAAAAATTAAAAGCTGAAGAGGAAGAGGCGTTTTTTTCTAAAACACTCGCCCAAATAAAGACCGATGTGCCAATTGATTTTTTCCTGTCGGAGATTTCATGGCAAGCTGGTGTGAGTCTTGAAAAAATTGAAACACTTTTTCAAGGGCTTGGTTTTAAAAGCCTAGCTGTTCGGCTTGGTGAGGTTTTTGAGAAGAAGGAGGCGCGGCTTTTCGAACTGCCTCCCGACGAGGAAGTTAAAAAGATTGCGATTGCGCTTTGGCTTTTGAATTCAAAATTAACGAATCCGACCACGGAAGATATTTTGGTTTATGGCGGCTCGGATTTTGAGACGGCGCGCGAGAAAATTTTAAAAGACATTGAAGAAGCAGGGCTTGATTTTGTTTATAACGAAATTGAACTACCCCTGATTCCGATTATTGAAAAAATGCAGAGGATGGGCGTGCTGATTGATGTTGAATTTTTGAAAAAATTGAGAGACGAATATCGAAAAACCCTTAGCGAAATTGAGAAAAAGATCTGGCAACTGGCGGGCAGTGAATTTAACATAAACTCCCCGAAACAAATGGCTGAAATTTTATTTGAAAAACTTGAGATTTCGACTAAAGGCATTCGCAAAACCTCAACCCAAAAAAGATCAACTAATATTAAAGAATTAACAAAGCTTCGCGACCTTCACCCGATTATTTCCGAGATCATGAATTATCGTGAGACGAGCAAGATCCTTTTTACGTATCTGGAAGCCCTGCCGAAGTTAATTGACGAAGAGAATAGAATCCACGCTAAGTTTATTCAGACGGGAACGACAACCGGCCGCTTCTCTTCAGAAGAGCCAAATCTTCAAAACGTCCCAATTCGCGGGGAAGGTAAAGAAATTAGAAAAGTTTTTATAGCGCCGGAGGGGTATGCTCTTGTCGCTTTTGATTACTCGCAAATTGAGCTGCGCGCAGCGGCCTTGCTTTCGCAAGATAAAAATCTCATAAAAATATTTAAAGAGGGTCTTGATGTTCACAATTCAGTGGCCGCCAAAGTTTTTGGCGTTGCGGAAGACAAAGTGACGCCGGACATGCGCCGCCGGGCGAAGGTTATAAATTTCGGAATTATCTACGGGATGGGCATTTCAGCGCTTAAAGCAAGTCTGGGTACAACAGAAGCGGAGGCGCAAAAATTCTATGATGAGTATCTCGCGGCTTTTCCGGGACTAGCCAAATATTTGCAAGAAACCAAAATCACGGCTTTTAATTTAGGTTACACGAAAACCCTTTTTGGCCGACGTCGTTATTTTCCGGAGCTCAAGTCAAAAATTCCTTATATTAAAGGCGAGGCCGAGCGAATGGCGATTAATGCGCCGATCCAAGGCACGGCGACAGCCGATATTATCAAGCTCGCGATGAAAAAGGTTGATAAGA
>MFTL01000012.1 GCA_001786825.1 Candidatus Nomurabacteria bacterium RIFCSPHIGHO2_01_FULL_39_9 | reverse complement strand
TCACCTCCTCGGCTGATGTTCAAACTCTAATAAACACCAAAAGGCGGCTTGAATTTTTTTCCATTCCAAAATTAAATTTCAATTATGTTCCAAGCTCTCACTAGAGAGCTTTTTTAATTCACTAAAATCTGTTTTACAGAAATTTATTAATATGGTATAATAAAAGTCTGAAATTGGTTCTTTAAACATATTCAATAAAATCACTTAATAATTACCGAAAATGAATGCAGATATCCAAAAAGCCCAAGACGAATTTTGGGCTAAAGTCAAAGCAAATGAAATCTTGCTCGGCAAAATTAAAGCCATAGTTCGTTATGGCGCCTTCGTTACACTGGCGCCCAAAATTGACGGACTCCTCTATATCAAAGATATTGCTTGGGAGAAAATCAAGCATCCGGATGAAAAACTTCAAGTTGGTCAGGATATTACCGTTATGGTATTAACTGTTGATTTGGAAAGAAAACGAATCGGCTTGGGACTCAAACAACTTGTTCCAGACCCATGGAAGGTAACATGGATTGATAAAGGCGAAAAATTAAAAGGCAAAATTAAAGAAATTGCTGATTACGGACTTTTTGTGGAAGTGGTACCGGGCATTGAAGGTCTTGTCCATATTTCTGAAATTTCTTCAGATTGGAAAGGCGAACGAGAAGAATTAAAAAAACGCTTGCAAGAAACATTTAAAACAGGCGATGACATTGAAGTATTGGTGCAAAACTATGACCGGGAAGGGAAGAAACTTACTTTGAGTATAAAAGCATTGAAGGAGGCCAACCAATAAAGGTTGGCTTTTTAATTTACAATACGGTGTTTTTATTTTAAAATGAGATTAATTATGGAAGAGCTATTATTAGAAGAAAAACCGATAGAAAGCTTAGAAAAGAAGGTGGAGATAGGTGAAAAAGAGATTGAAGAATTTCTCAATGGTTTTGAACTTTCACCGCCGGAGAAAAAACAAGTCAGATTTTATTTGCAAGATCTTATTGAAAACAATTGGTCGCTCCTTCATCTTTTAAATGAAAATATCGCGGAGCATCACAAAGAAATAATTAAAAGCGATTTTGTTAAAAAGCTTGCTAAAGAAAATTTTATTAAACAAGTTGAAGCAGATAAAGCCAATGAAATGGGCGCTTGGATAGCTTTCAAAAATTATTTTGAAATTGAAGAAAGCTTTTTTGAGGATAAGAAGTTTAATGCTTATCGGCAAAAAAAATGGCTCGAAAACTTAAAACACGGCTGGCGATTTGATATTAAAGAAGGTTTACCGCGCGAATCCGGTATTTGGGGCGAAGCGACAGAAGATGAAAAAAAAGAAAGATATTGGCGACAAGGCCGTTTTTCTGACGTCGGCCTTAAAATTGATGATCCTAAAGTTAAAAACACCGCTGTTGCAAGCATGCTCAACAAGCTTTTCAGTTTTAGCACTCATTTTGGAGCAGAACCCGGCGAAAATTTTAATAGCGCTCTTGATTATAAAGAATTTTTTGAGATAACTGACGAAGAATTTAAAAATTTAATTTTAGATAAATTTAGAGCCGGTGCGATTGATGACAGCGCGGTCAATAATTATTTGCGAAACAAACTGCGAGAAATAAATCTGCCGATTGATGATTTTTTTGAATCGGCCGAAGCTAAGGAATTAGCTAAAAAAGTAGCTACCAATCATTTTGCTTGGGCTAACATTAAACAAGCCAAAGATGTTTTGGGATATTTTGGATTGAGTAAATTTGATCTTGATCAAAAGGTCATTGCAGATGAAGCGAGGCGGATTAATTTAGAAAAAACTAGCGACATAAATAAGATGACTTTCTTTGATTTAGAAAATTCTCTTCAATATCTTTCTAAAGAGGAGCAACAAAAATTTTTTGAAAAACATAAAAATTCTAAGAGATTAGTCGATATAATTAAAAGTGGTTTGTATTTTTGGGAACTCGATAAAAACCTTGATTTATTAAAGAATATTGGAACACCGGAAGAAATTATTCATAAAGTAGGTATCAAAATGGTTTTTGATGAAACCAAGGGCACAGATGATCGCGGTCTAGACACAGTGCTCGAAACTGCTGAAAAATTTAAACTAACACCCGCGGAAGTTGATGAAGCGCTGACGCTGGCGCTACTTGAACGGGTTAGCCATGGCGCTAGAGAATTTGAAATTACTACTTTCAAAAATAAATATCAGTTGGAGAAAATTTCAAATAGAGAATTGTCAGAGGAAAGAACTAAAGAGGTTGCGCTTGGGTTTATAAGAAAAGGCGATCTTAGCTATCTTAATTTAATGGAAAAAGATTTTGAAGCTAATTGGTCACCAAAAGATGCGTCGGAAAAACGCGCGGCGGTCAAAAAAGCGCTTTTAAATTCTTTCACATTGCGCGCTTATCTCAAATCTTTTAATAATCTCCGCCAATTCGTTGACCGTTATTATCCGAAAATGGAGAAAATAAATTTGATTGCTGATCCGGAAATAAAAACTCATTTTGAAGAAGAATTGGGCAAGCGTTTCGATTACTGGCCGATGTCAGAGGACCTCGTCAGATATTTCAATCTCTCGCGAGAAAGAATTATTGATAATATTAAAAAAGAAATAGCTGAAGGACGCTTGATTCGTGACGCAATTGATGAAAGGATTTTAACAAAACATTTTCCAGAAATTGATATCGAAAAAGAAGCAGAAAACTGTATCAGCAAAAATGGCGAAAAAATTTTTGAAGAGGCTGTTGAAGGCAGGGATTGGATAATACTTGAGAGGCTCACTCAATTTGAAAAAACCAATGCGCTTGTCGAAAAATTTTTGGAAGATCAGAAAAAAGTCGTGTTTGATATTAATCGATCGGTTTCGGTCAGGGATTATGCTATCTCCGCACTATCTAATCTTTCTGAAGGATTTTTTCCTCCAGGCTACTTGTATTTGGCCAAAAATTCTGTAATTTTAAATGAAATCGCGAGAAATCCTGCTTATCTTGATCGGGTTGGATCGATTGGCTCGCATGTCTCATCTGAAATCTTAGGCGTTCCGGGCAATTGGCCGAAGCTTTTTTACATGTTAAAAGATTTATCGACAAGTGAATTGTTGGAAAAAACAAACATAATTAGCGATCTTGAGCAATACAAAGGGGGGATTCTTTCAGATCTGCCAATCATAATTTTATTTGATAAAGTTGCTTCTGTTCCTGAAACAGAACAAAAAGAATTTTTTAAATTATTAAGATCCGGCCTTGAGCCTTTAAAAGATTTCAATGAGAAAAATTGGTCTGAAGCGCTATTAAATTATGTAGACGCTTTTGAGAATACCAGGATTTTTGATCGTGGCGATGAAGAAAAAACAAAAATTAAAAATCTTTTTATGGGCGATTATAAAGATGCTTGCTTGGCTGGTTTGAGAAACGATTGGCTCACTTATCTTGAAAAAAAAGAAATAATTTTGCCACCAAAACTTTTTATAACAACTTATCTGATTGACGAAGCCGGTGGCGCTGGTAATTTAAAACACATCGAATCACTAAGTAATTTTATTTACAAAGTAAGCGAATCTTTTGATAATCAGAAAACCGCTCTGCGCACCAAAGAAGAAATAAAAGATTTGCTCGTTAAGCAAGAAGCCCGTTTCAATAAAGAAAAGTGGTCGGCCGATGATCGATCGGAATTTTATAATCTCTCAAGAGATGTGTTGGCTGCTGCGCCAAGCCTGTATTCTGCTTTTGGTCCAATTTTTGAAAATCTCAACCCAAAGGAATTGAAAGCTTTCATGAAAGAAATTATGCCGCTCTATCAAGCTGAACTTATAATCAAGCAAAAAAATACCGACGAAGATGGCGAATTTGCTTACAATCCGCGCGATCTTGTCGGTGTACGGCAATTTATCAAAGAATTTTCTGAAAATCTTGAAAATCCCGACGCTCTTAAAACCAAAGTTTTTGAAATCGAAAAAGCGCGATTAATTCAACTTATCCAAGCTAATTTCAAAGAAAGGTTTGGACTTCTCAAAGTGCCGACAGAATTTAACAAAGAGCATATTCGTTCGATTCAAAATGCGATTAGATATATGGGCAATATTAGCGGTCGCAATGAGAATCGGGAAGCCGTTCTCGCGTTCTTTTTAGGTCTTGAACTTGATGGTGCTTGGGAAAAATTCCGCCAAGGCGCGCCAATAGATCCCAAGGAGTATCTTTCAGCCAAGCAGTTAGAAATAATCGAACCGATTTTGGAAAAGAAACAAGAAATGTCCAAACTTTTATTAGAAATCGGCGGCTTAAATGAAAAAGATTTACCAAGATTCCAAGAAATTCTTCAGGAAGATGTTTTGTCTAATATGGTTGGTAATATCGAGACAATTGACGTTCGGCTCGGCAATGTGAGCCGCAATATTTCCGAACTCGCTGATCCGGATATTTATTCAGAAAAGTCAGAAAAAGAAATGCTCGCCCTTTTAATAGCAGAAGGGAAAAAAATTGGCGCGACACTTTCTAAAACTTTTGCCGAATCAACGGGGAAAAAGATTCAATTATCTCCCGACGAAAGAGAGTTACAATCAAAAATTGCCAAAATTTTTAATATTTCAAAATGGAGTGGTGAGCAAGTGAAGACCGTTCAAGATTTGATTCAGCCGCTCGGCCTCATTGTTAACATGATTCATCGTCTTGAAGAAGAAAAAGTAAATGAAAGCATTGAAGAACTTCAAAAGCGGCTTGAGCCGACCGAAAAGGTCATCGAAGTATTTAATCGATTAGGCGAGTCATTTAAGCAGGAATCTGGCGCTTTGGCACTTTCAAAAGATATTACTTTCTTAGAGAGCTTGATAGTTAAAGACAATCAAAAGATCGCGCCCGAAGAGCGAATAATTGTTACCGAATACCTCGATTCAATTAAAGATAAAATGAAAGAACTTGAAAGAATTTTAGATCGCGTTAAAGAATATTTTGATAAAATTAAAAAGAGCCTCCATATTGCCGACCGACCCATTTTGAACGAACGATTGGCCGCGATTGAAAAAATTATTTATGCAACCGATGAAAGCGGGGGGATTACAAGCCGTATGACCAAAGACCTTAATTTGATTATTGAAAATATGCGTCAATGTTTGGGTTGTCTTCGTAAAGAAGCGAATAATGACACAAACTTGGCTTTTGGCGACTACAATAAATTCTTTTTGATAAATCAAACCGGCAAAGAAGAAGGCAGTGTCTCGGATGAAATTCTTTTCTTTGTGCCGGTTAAGCGGCCAGATGGCCAGAAGGAAATGTCTTTTGTGTTTGATAGAGTTTATGGCTCTAAAGGCCCAGATGTGCTGGTCAGCAATGCGCTGACAGTATTTAAAAAATACAATGCGCTTAAAAAAGAATTTCCTCAAGCCCGGCTTTCAATTTCTGTTTCGCAAGCGGCGCTTTCGAGTGTTGGTTTGAACGCCGAACTTTTTGAAAAAAGATTCAAGCAAGAATGGAAAGAAAAATTTAATACTGATTTTATTGAAGATCTAGTAGCAGACATTCCTGAATCAGCTTTTAGCGATAATTATGTTGAATTTAGTTCTATGATGGGTACACGCACGGCTGGCGAGCGACCATTTTCTGGATTGGTGATTAGGTAATGTTTTATATGTTAATGATTCGAACAAAATTAAAAAACCGCCTCATTTCGTGGCGGGTTTTTTGAAAATTTATTTTCAAAATCTAATTTTTGTTTGCATCAACAACCGTAAAACTTTCTTCTTCGCTATAATTGATAAATCTGTTTTTAAAAATTGATTCAGCGGTGTAAGGTTCTTTTTTAAACAAAACATCTTCTTTGCCGACACTCTTTGGATTAAAATACGCGATTCGGAAAGAATACTTTGCTTCGGCTGGTCGGCCGATTTGAGATAAAATTCTTGGATTAACGCCATAAACGAGCAAGGGAATTGTCCGGTAAATTTCATTGCGACCACCGAAAGCGCCCTCTGTAATTTCAAACCAGACAAGAACAGTGTCTTTATCTGTGTGAAATCCGGTAAGTACGATTCTGCCATCTTCTGTGGTAAATGGTTTGCCTGTTCCGATTTTCGGCACATCCACGCGAAACATTGAATTAACTGCTACCGAAAGCACGCCAACAAGCGCAAAAGCAAGAATAAATTTTTTCATAGGATTTGGGGGTTTAAGGTTAGTGATTTGAAAAAATAATTAAAGAACAAACAGACCGGGAATGGTAGCATGGTGGCAAAATATTGTCTAGTTTTTATGATGTTAAAAGATCGTTTCTGAACAAAGCAGGGAACGTAGACTTGCTAAGCGTTGGTATCTATGGTAATATAATACGGAAATTCATTCAAATAAAAAAACAAGAAATGGGAAAACAAAAGATAAGCAGGGTGCTTCTGCGAAGATTTATATCTTTGTGGAACAAAAAACATATTACCTTAAAAAAGATTTCGATTCGGCTCGGCCTAGAATACGGTAGAATTTGTTCATTGTATGCTACAGCAAAAAGAGAGAAAAAACTGGAAGAGCGCGAACAGGGAAGGCCGATGACCCCTCTATCAAAATTTGACCGAAGATTTATCAGGGCATGGAACAAAAAAGGACTAACTCTGGATGAGATGTCTTTCAAGATGAAATTGCCCGCGACAAAAACGAGTAGCATTTATGTTCGCTTGCGGAAACGTGACCTCTTGGAAGATCGCGGAAAAGGTGCCAAATTAAAAAAAATTCAGGAGAAAAAAATTATCAAATTGCGGCAAAAAGGCTTTAGTTGGAAGGCAATAAAAGAAAAACTCGGCCTTCCCCTTACGGAGGAAAGGGTTCGTCAGCGGTTTCGAAATGACGATTCGGTTACCGGTTTTCAGTCGCCCCACGCATTGGCATCGGAGCTCGGTGTACCGTACCATGTTGTTCGCGAATTGAGTCGGGGAAAAGCTGTGAAGCGCGCGCGGTTTATGATGCTTTCCAAGGAAGTGGCGAAAAAGATTGGGCACGCGGATCGTGTGAAAGAGTATCAATGCGGGAAGGGCCGAGGAATTTGCCGCCAATGTGGCAGCGATTTTGAATACGAAGTGATTTTCATTTCCGAAAAGAAATGCCATAAAAGAGGACCGATGCTCCAATACTGTTCCGAAGAGTGCCGGAAGACGCAGAAAAGGGAAGCTCAGAGGATGGAAAATGTTCTGAAAAAACCGATGTCTAAGAACATTAAGAGAATAAAGAAACATTTAGACAAGATCGTTTTTCCAGAAAATGAAGAGTGGTTAATGCAGGAAGACGCCATGGAGGTTGCCGGTATTTCAAGGCGCACACTTTTTCTTCTTCAAAAGCGAGGCGTTATTACCACCCGCCCCGATTTGGAGAAAATTTCTTCGCGGTCGGGAAAGCCGATAAGACTTTATCCGAAAAGCACACTTCTTGTTGTAAGGCATTATTATGAGAAATGCAGGAAGGGCCCATGAGGAAATAGCGAGCCGTCTAGTCAGAAATGATTAGGCGGTTTTTTTTACTTTTCCTAGAGTTGACTTAAAATCAATGATGTGGTAATGTTTGAGGCAAAAGTTATTTAAAAATAAACGCTTAAATCAAAAACCAAAATCAAAAAACCTAAAAATTATGGAGGAGAAACAGAAAATACAGAAGAAACCCAAAAGAACATTAGCCCAAAAAATTGGTTACGCAGCCGCGCTGGTGGATTTTCAAATTCATTTTGAACAAGGATTAACCGCGCTTAAAATTCGCAACACTCATTTGAAAAAGAACGAAACTCCCGATCCGGAAACGGAAAAATTCCAATCGGAAATGGAGAAGTTCAAAGAAAAGAAGTTTTTAAAACCGGTGGCAAAAATACTTAAACTTCACCCGGCTCATCCATGGTTCTCAAGAGTAAAAGGGATTGGTCAGGAAAACATTGCGAAAGTGCTCTGTTTTATTGATATTAACAAAGCGCCAACAATCAGTTCGCTTTGGAAATATGCCGGTTATGCAGTTGTTGACGGTGCCGGAGAAAGACCGGTGAAAGGCAAAGAACTGCATTTCAACAAAACGCTCAAACTCATGTGTTACCGGGTTGGCACTTCGCTCATCAAATCTCACGAACTTATAAAAAGTAAGGGCGGAGAGGGAACGAAGTTTGGTGCTTTTTTTGAAAAAGCACTGAAACAAGAAGCCATGAAATTTGAGAGCAAGGGCATGAAAGTTCTTCCAACAGTTGACTGGAAAAAACTTGAAGATGCTGAAAAATCGGAAAATGCCAGCGAGTATTATGTTCACATGCGCGCTTTCCGGAGAATGATTAAACTTTTTCTGGGTTGTCTCTGGCTTTACTGGCGGCAGGCGGAAGGATTGCCGATTCGCGACCCGTATCCAGTTGAAAAATTGGGACACACAACAGTGATTCAACCTTACGAAATGATTGACCGCGACTGATAAAACATCAGTATAAAAATAAAAGTCCGGTGTTGAACAATACCGGACTTTTTTAAAAGCCAAGGTATTTAAGAAAACCATCTACAACAAGCGAGTCATCATAAGCAAGAGAAACCAAAAACATCGAGCGAGTCATAAGAGTAAAGTAAACCAGTAGAATTAAGCGAGCCACACTCATTGAGAAAACCATTATTAATAAGCACAACCGGAGTAGCAATACTCCGGTTTTTAATTTGACACTACCCATTAAAACTGATATTGTTGTATTTGAATAAATTGAACCTTAAAACAACTCCTATGAAGACAAAACTCATTTTTTCTGCATTACTGGCAACTCTTCTCTTTTTCTCATTGCACTCGGCAAACGCGCAAAAAGAAAAAAAGCCGACCTCTTACCAATCAAGTTCTGCCT
>MFTL01000011.1:12868-13783 GCA_001786825.1 Candidatus Nomurabacteria bacterium RIFCSPHIGHO2_01_FULL_39_9 | reverse complement strand
ACTGACTAACGAGCGACCAAAACCTGCATTTGTTGCCACCCCTTTAATTCCCTGATAAACTGACCCATATGAAATACAGTAAGGGTTTCGCAACAATGGCTTCAATAATAATCATTATTGCTTTGATTGTCGGCGGTGTTGTTTATTATGTAACAAAGTTCCCTTCATCCCCTATAGAAAACACCGAGACAAACAATCAATCTCTTCAACAGCCTACTCTAGACACAACCGCAATACAACCATCATCAACAACAAGTACGTCAAATCAAGCAGCTTTAGATACAGAAACCAGCACAACTGCCAATTGCAATCAAAATCAATTTAATTCAGCTTTTTTACTAATTTCACCAGACATTAATAACCAAAAAACAAAAGAATTTGTGAATTTTTTAGAAAATCTAAAGACAAGATTCGAACAATCATTTAAAGATGCAACTTATGGAACATCTTCTGTGAAAGTCGATGATATTTTTGTAACAAACATTGGTTCAGAAAATTATATCGATAATCCTAGCCAAATAGATTTTCGAAGTGTCCTTAAAGAATTGATCTCAAAGAAAGATGATAAATATGATTTTGTTTCTGTTTTTACAAATTATGATCCTAAAAGTAATAGTGATTATTCTTTTGTGGTTAGAAACAACATAAAAAATATAGGTTACGAAAATATTTTTGATCATTCTGACCAGTACGGTAGCGCTGGAAAACTTTTAGGCATTACTTTTCATGGTGATTTATTTTCAAGATTTAAAAAAGCAACAACCCCAGATGAATATGGAAATATATACTTGTCTGAAGTAGAGAAAGATCTTTTTGGGGTTGGTGTTCTGCTTCATGAAATTGGGCATTTTTGGTGTTGTTATATTGGTGAAAATTTTATTGGCGATGGAGATCCTTCAAAACTCGAAATACTTG
>MFTL01000011.1:9413-12853 GCA_001786825.1 Candidatus Nomurabacteria bacterium RIFCSPHIGHO2_01_FULL_39_9 | reverse complement strand
TCTACCAGGGTTTGGAATCGCCATCTAAAACTCAAGATGTCTTAGGAACTGTGCCCTGGTTATTAGATGAAAATAATAATACTTACTACAGAGATAACTCATTTAATACTTATCCTTATCGTTATCATCCAATCACTTTATATTTAATGGGATTATTACCTAAAGACCAGTATTCAAAAGAATTTAATATTTTTGATATAGGAACAACACTCAATAAAGATCCGGACGCTATTAAAAAATACAAAACGATTAGCGTGAATGATATTATTAAATTTTCGGGCGAAAGAGCTTGTGTTAATTAAGTTTGTATAAGTTGATATAATAACAACGATCTTTAGAGACATATGTAAAGATATCTTGGGGATATAGTATAGTGGTAATACGCGGCATTCGCATTGCCGAGACTCGGGTCCGATTCCCGATATCTCCATTGCATAAATTAAAAAAATTAAACATTATGAGATTTTTACTTCGTTCAAAAATTCACCGAGCAAAAGTCACTGAAGCTAATCTTGATTATATTGGCAGTGTAACTATTGATAAAAATCTGATTGAAAAATCAGGTTTAATGGAAGGCGAACGTGTTTTAATAACAAGTGTGACTTCTGGTGCAAGACTTGAGACTTACGTTATTGCTGGAGAAGCTGGTTCCCGTGTAATTTGCATGAATGGACCTACCGCCCACTTAATCAAAGCTGGTGAAATTGTTGTTATTATGGGTTTTGAACTATCAGATAAACCGATACAGCCTAAAATAATTTTAGTTGATAAAAATAATAATTTTACCAACTTTGTTAAATAACTATGAAAAAATTCACTGAAAAACAAACAAGAAATTTTTATAATAGCGATGATATGATTTATCGTTCTTTTTGGGACAAAAAAGGAAATTGTCATTGGGGTTATTTCCCGAGAAAAAATATATCCTTTTTGCAATCGATGACAGAACTTAATAAAAAGATGTTGAAACTATCTAATATTACAGAAAAATCGAATGTTTTAGATCTTGGTTGTGGTAATGGCGTCAATTCTTTTTTTATCAATCAAAAAACAGACGCGGCAGTCACAGGTATTGATTTGAGTGATACTAGAATAGAAAATGCAAAAAAAGTCTTATCTGAAAAAAACCGCAAAGTAAAAAATCAAATCCAATTTTTACAAGGATCGGCAACAAAACTTCCTTTTAGAAACAAAACTTTCTCAAATGTTTGGAGCCAAGCGGCAATTTATCACATTCATGACAAGGAAAAAGCATTAAAAGAAGTCGCTCGTGTTTTGAAAAAAGACGGCATATTTATTTTTGATGATTTAATTAAACCAAATAAAAACATAAGCAATGAGGCAAAGAAATTAGTTTACGAACGACTTCTTTTTGATACTGATTTTAATTTTGTTTCTTATCAACAGGAGTTGAATAATCTTGGTTTTCGTATCTTATATGCGGAAGATATGTCAGAACATTTAGGATTAACTTATTTGAAACTTGCAGATATGGCAGAAGAAAAAATTAAAAATGGCGAAAACAGAGAATTTCACATCGCCTATAAAAAACTCATTTATGCTTATCGAAAAACGTGGAAAATCATAAAGCAAGGCGATATAGGTTGGGCACTGTTTGTCTGTAAAAAACTCTAAGTTTAATAGCGCTATAAATCCATTTGCCCTTTAGTAAATAAAGTGCTATACTACACATGTTGTAAGTATTCTCATATTAGGTTTCTTTTTTGCAGGAGTGCAATTGGGCAAACTAAAAGAGAGGTCGCCTTACAAGATTATAAGTAAACACAATAGTACTCCATGGCAAAAAAGTTATACATAGGGGGACTCTCCTATAGCACTACAGACGATTCTATGAAAAGCGCTTTTGCACAAGCCGGAACTGTTGAATCTGCAACTGTCATCATTGATAAAATGACTGGCAAGTCACGCGGATTCGGTTTCGTCGAAATGTCAAATGACAGTGAAGCAGAAGCTGCAATCCAGATGTGGAATGGAAAAGACCTCGATGGCCGAAATATTACGGTCAACGAAGCTCGTCCAATGGAATCACGCCCACCTCGCCGAGATTTTGGCGGACGTGGCGGCGGTGGTAGCCGAGGCGGATTCGGTGGTGGTCAAAGAAGTAGCTGGTAGAATTTAAAAAATTAAATCAGCAAAACAAAAACCGAGGTTTATCCTCGGTTTTTGTTTTGAAGAGATAGCTGACTATCTTTTCTTCTTGCCGCCTTTCTTTGCTTTTTTCTTAGGAGCTGCTTTTCTGGATTTCTTTGCTACTTTTTTTGCTTTTTTCTTTGCCATAGTTTTTTTAAAAATTATTTTTATAAAAGATCGACCAACATTTCTATTATATTATCTTACATAATGAAAAATAAAACAATAACTTTTTTAAAAAAACTGTGGATAACTCAAAAATGAAAAATTTTTTAAATTTTATTAAACACTCGCAGTTTGTGATCAACAACTTTTTCCACCGCTAAAACAACCGGTTTCATAATTTTATACGGCGTCGTTTCGTCAGGATTTTCTTGGAGAGATAATTTAAGAGAATTTTGATATGCAAGCCTCAATTCAGTGCTAATATGCACCATTTCTATGCCAGACGCGATTGCTTCTTGAAAATCTTTATCTGAAATACCCGAGCCGCCGTGAAGCACAAGTGGAATTTTCACTGCATCTTTTATTGCTTTTATTCTTTCAATGTTTAAATTCGGATTGCCCGATTTGATCAAGCCATGAACGTTGCCAACAGATGGCGCAAAGAGGTCAATTTCGGTTTCTTTTACAAAACGAATGGCGTCGGTTGGATTTGTCTGCGTCTCAAGCGATACGCCTTTTGGAAGCTCTTCAATAAGCTTTGAGGATTTTCCGATAAAGCCAAGCTCGCCTTCAACTAAAATATCTGGGTTAGTCTTGCGCGCATACTCTACGCATTTTTTTGTCTCTTCAATATTTTTATCGATTGGCAATTCGGCTCCGTCAAAAATCACCATGTCGCATCCGGCATCAATCGCGGCGCGAACTCTTTCAAAAGAATAACTGTGATCGGCATTGATAAAAATCGGATAGTTGTATTCCTCCCGCAAGCTTTTTACAAGCGCTACCGCCTGCCGGAGGCCGATAAAATCCCGCTCCCCTTCCGAGACGCCGATAATGACCGGCAATTCCAAACTTCGAGCGGCATTAAAAACCGACCAAAGGATTTCAAGATTAGAAATATTGAAGTGGCCAATCGCAGTTTTATTTTGCTCTGCCTCTTTTATGTATTCTCTTAAATT
Organism: Candidatus Nomurabacteria bacterium RIFCSPHIGHO2_01_FULL_39_9; assembly: GCA_001786825.1. Taxonomy (GTDB): domain Bacteria; phylum Patescibacteriota; class Minisyncoccia; order Phycocordibacterales; family DATEUR01; genus MFTL01. The sequence continues at coordinate 9,578 of MFTL01000011.1, read as the reverse complement.
TTTAACCATGTTATGATTTTAACATAATGAAAAAAATAGATTTTTTAGCCATTGGGGATATTGTTATTGACGCTTTTATTAATTTAAAAGATGCCCATGTGCATTGCAAAACCGACACCGGTAGTTGTGAGCTCTGCATTCGTTTTGGCGATAAAATCCCCTATG
>MFTL01000011.1:0-9400 GCA_001786825.1 Candidatus Nomurabacteria bacterium RIFCSPHIGHO2_01_FULL_39_9 | reverse complement strand
TTATCGTACCGGCCGTTGGCAATAGCCCTAACGCCGCCGTCTGCGCCGCTCGGCTCGGTTTGAAATCGGCTCTAATTACGACTGTTGGCAATGATGCTAATGGTAAAGATTGCTTAGCTGTTTTGAAGAAAGAAAAAATTGACACGGGTTTTGTAAACATCGAAAAAGGCAAGAAAACAAACTACCATTATGTGCTCCGCTATGGTGTTGATCGAACAATTCTTACTAAACATGAAAAGTTTTCATACAAGTCAATCAAAAATCTCCCACCCGCTTCTTTTGTCTATTTAAGCTCGCTAGGATCGCACGTCCATAATTATTATGGCCAAATTAAAGCCTATTTAAACATAAATAAAAATACAAAACTTGCTTTCCAGCCCGGTTCTTACCAAATTGGGCTCGGTTATGAAAAATTAAAGTATTTTTACAAAAGAGCAGAAATATTTGTCTGCAACAAAGAAGAAGCGCAAAAAATTCTTAAAACCAAAGAGAAAGATATTAATAAGCTAATCAAAATGGTAGCTCATCTTGGACCCAAAATTGCCGTCGTCACTGACGGGCCAAGAGGCGCCTTTGCTTATGACGGCAAAAAAGTTTACTACACGCCAATGTGCCCTGATCCCAAGACTCCAGTTGATCGCACTGGCGCTGGTGACGCTTTTGCCGCAACCTTCACTGTGGCAACAATTTTAGCTAAAAATATTGAAGAAGCGCTCAAACTTGCTTGCATTAACTCAATGTCCGTGGTACAATTCGTGGGAGCTCAAAAAGGACTTTTAAAATTAAATCAACTTAAACAAATCAAACAACATTTAAAACTTTAACCCATGGACGGACGCGACACTCACGAAAAACTTGAACTGCAGAAAGAGCCAGGCGCTCTTACAGTAACGCCTAATATTGGCGATTTCAAAATTTATACAAGAAGGTGTTTATCTCTTGAAAATGATGAAAACACCGACCACTTCTATGACTGTGTTTTTGACGGCAAAATTTTCCGAGTACGAGAAGCCGAAAGAATAATGGCGTTTCGAGACAACCAACATGAAACGCAAAAAGACAATCCTGACCAAATCAGAATTAAAAAAGCGATTGATGGGTTAAAACAAAGCATTGAACTTCTTTACGCCCAAGTTAAAAAATTGGCATGCGGTTTCAGAAAAATCGGAACATTCCAACAGCGAAATCTCCGGAGCCAAATCAAAGATTTGGAAGAAAAAAGAAAATCAATGGGAGTTGTTCTCATGGAATTGCAGTTAATGCTTCCCTACGACCCGGAATTTGTCCACGAAACTGAAGATTTTGAAGATTTCCGGTTCAGCAAGAACTGAAACCTTTTTTTGAGCAAAAGCCGCCTTCGGGTGGCTTTTTTAATTTACCGTGATAAAATAAAGTCATGAAAATCTACCCGGAACTATCTCCAAAAGAACAAGAAAAATTAGAAGATATTTTGCACAAAACACCTACAATTTACCGTGATGAAAATTGGTTTGCGCTGACCAGTATTGGTTTAGATGAATCAATCGAAGAAAAATATGAAAAAATGTTTGCTTTTGTTGAAACTGATCAGAAAAATATAGATAAATTTCGTTTAACAATTAAAGAAAAGGAATTGGAGGTGCTTGGTTTAGATCCTAAAAAGGATGCGGATATTGAAAAAATGAACAAAATGAACGAACAAATAGCAAATCTTCACAAAGACTTAACTGGCTGGAAAGAAAGCCATTCTAAAATTCTTGATAAATTGCTTGATTTTAAAAATAAAATTACAAAACTCAAACAAAATTAATTTTTATTTCGAATCAAAGTAATCTTTATTAGAATAAAATTCCAAGAGCTTTTCTTTAATTCCCTCTTTATCCAACTTATATTTCTTCCAAAGATCACGAGCCGCGCCTGATTCTGTGAAAATATCCATAACGCCATGGCGATAAAGCGGCACCGGATAATTTTCCGCAAGAACTTCCGCCACAGCACTTCCCATGCCGCCGACAATATTATGATCTTCCACTGTGAAGACTTTTTTTGTTTTTTGAGCGGATTTAATGATCGCCTCTCTATCAATTGGCTTAATTGTGTGAAGATTTATAACTTCAATATCAATTTGATCTTTTAATTCCTCGGCAATAAGAAGAAGCCAGTATAAAACAAAACCGTGGCCGAGCGCCGTAATATCTTTGCCTTCGCGTAAAATTTCCGCCTTCCCCACTTCAAATTTTGAATTAGGAGATATAAACATTGGCGTCGCTTCACGAGCATTGCGAATATAAACCGGGCCTTTTAAATCATAAGCGGCGGCAACCGCAAGGCGGGACTGTTCGTAATCAGCCGGACAGATCACCGTAAAATTCGGCAGACAGCGCGTGATCGAAATATCTTCGGTCATTTGATGAGTTGGGCCGTCTTGGCCAGTGGAAATGCCAGCGTGGCTCGAAACAAAAACAACGTGACGGTTTGGATAAGCAACCGTCGTACGAATTGGTTCCCATGGTCGGCCAATGAGAAATGGCGCATAAGTTACTGCAAAAGGCACTTTCCCGGAATAAGAAAGTCCTGAAGCAACACCGATCATCGCTTGCTCGGTGATACCCAACTGAAAAAAACGCTCCGGATATTTTTCGGCAAAATAATGCGCGCGCGAAGATTCCATCGTATCGGCGCCAAGAACGACCATGTCCGCTTTTTCCGCGCCAAGTTCCATCATGCCGATACCCGATCCGTCGCGCATCGGCTTCCACTTTATATTTTTTTCATCTAAATAATTTTTTACGAGTTTGTAATTCATAAATTTTTGATCAATTATTTCTTATTTTAACACATAAACCTTAACATTTGCTACTCCAGCAGACAGTAGGCCAATATCCCGCGCAGCTATTCTAGAAATATCGATTAAGCGATTTTTAACAAAAGGACCGCGATCGTTAATCTTCAAAACAACCGAGCGATTGTTATTTGTATTTACAACCCTAACCTTGGTGCCAAATGGCAAGGTCTTATGAGCGGCGGTATATTTTTGACCATCGTAACGTTCGCCGGAAGCGGTCCTGTTATTCTGTAATGAACTGGCATAATACGAAGCTTTACCATTCAGTGTTTGTGTAGTTTTTAATTTTTTATTACCCAAAAGTCCATCAAGAATTTTATTTAATTTTGCTTTTGTCAGCTCGCCAACATACCCAACACCTTTTTTTAAACCACTTGGTTTTAGAATTTCATTAGAATATTTTTCTTGAAAGCGACTCACGGCAGCTTGCGTCAATTTACCAAATACATCAGTCTCATATCCGGGCGAACCATCACCGATCTTCGTAATTAATGTTGCCGGATCACTATTTAAAACTACCTGGAGACATCTTACTTCTTGACCCGTGCTCCCTAATTTTAAATTGCCAGTAAACACAAGTCCGGCGCAATAATCAACCGAGGCAGCTAAAACTTTTAAACTAGCAAATAAGAAGAAATTAAATATTATTACAAACAAAAAAATATTGGTGGCTCTTTGCATAATTTAATAAAACCCAAATAAAAGATTTTAAATTTGCTGTTCGATGGCCTGAAGCTCGCGGAGAGCTTCTGCGGCCTGGTCGGGACGCTTTACTTTATCTTCCGGACCAGCGCCGGGTGGCACGCCATGCCAGCGGTAATCACTTTCCATAAAAGAAACACCTTTGCCAGGGATAGTATTGGCAATGATGCAAGTTGGTCTCTCGGTAATCGCTTTCGCCTCTTCAAGCGCCGAAATAATATCGTTGAAATTGTGACCATTAATTTCAATAACGTGCCAATTAAACGATTGATACTTATCAGAAAGTGGTTCGAGCGGTAAGACGTCTTCAGTTGTACCGTCAATTTGAATGTTATTGCGATCAATTATAACTGTCAGATTAGAAAGTTTAAACTTTGCTGCGATATTAATTGCTTCCCACGTCATGCCTTCATCGTGCTCGCCATCGGAACAAATACACCAAACGTGATAATCTTTGTCTTTTTTATCAAGTCGGGCGGCCAGCGCAAATCCGACAGCTTCCGCCAAGCCTTCCCCAAGCGGACCGGAAGAGGTCTCCATGGCTGGCAATCTTTGATAATTAGGATGACCTTCGAGCCGCGAATCAATTTTTCGAAAAGTCTTGAGTTCTTCTTCGGTAATGTCGTAGCCGGCCATATGCATCGTAGTGTAACGCACCGGGCAAATATGGCCATTGGAGAGAATTAATCGATCGCGATCCGGCCACATTGGATTTTTAGGATCGTGCTTTAAAGTATGGAAATAAAGCGCGGTAAAAATATCAGCCATGCCAAGCGGGCCACCGGTATGACCGGATTTGGCAACAGAGACCATCTTAATAACACCCTGACGAATTTTTACCGCCATTAGCTCCAATTCTCTTAATTTTTTATCGGAAACGTGTGACATTATTTTTTAATAATACCATAAAATTCTTCGATAGTTTTGTGAATATTTTCAGCGCCAAATATCGCCGAACCGATTACAAATCTCGAGACGCCGGCTTCAGTTAATTTTCCGATTGTATCGAAATTCACACTGCCATCAACGCTAATGGTTAATTTTGGATAATTTTTTTGCAAATAATTTATATGGTCAAAAACTTTTTCATCAAAAGGTTGCCCTTGATAACCAATCTTAGCAATCCCCATACATTGAACAAAATTGATATCTGAAATAAAGGGTTCTATTTTCTCAATTGATGTTTGCGGATTAATCGCCAAGCCAATTTCAATGCTCTCGCCGAGTCTTTCTTTTATTTTTTTAATATTTAAAGTGTCCTCTGCTTCAATATGAAAAATTATCCGGCTTGGACCTAATTGGATTAATTCTTCAAGTAAATTACTTGCGTTTCTAACCATAAGATCCAATTCAAAATCAAGATCTTGCCAAAAAGGCAAGCCGTTTTCTTTTACCTCTTCTATTCCCTGTTTTAAATTTAAAAACGGCCAAGTCTTCTCCGGCACGAAAACACCGTCCATTAAATCAAGCTGGACAGTCGAAACTAACCCTTTCACTAATGAGACTTTATACTTCAGATCTTCATAATTTTTCGGCATTATCGCCGGAATGATTTCGTTCATAAGTTGTTTTTTACTTTATTCAACAATTACTCTTCAAAAGGATTAGCGTCACGGGTGCTTAGATAATCATCTATTTTTTGAGCCCAGTCTAATTTTTCTCCAATTGTTTTTGATCAAAAAATTCAGCCATAAATTTAACCTATATTTGATCAATCTTTTTTATTCGGCGAACATGGCGTTCTTCGTTCAAAAATGGCGTTTCAATAAAGATACGAATTGCTTCTTTTGCTTCTTCTTCCGTAACAAATCGAGAGCCCATCGCAAGCACGTTGGCATTATTATGCTCTCTTGCCAAGCGCAATATTTCATAAGGATCACTGGAAAGCCGGCCGGTAATATCTACAGCTTGAGTCGTAATTTTGGGGCCATAAAAATTAACTGCCCTAATACCAGCAATTTTATTAACAACCATCGCTTCACCGAAACCGGAACCGCCAATAACAACACCTTTACTATTTACTGGGTCACTTGCCACCGCAATCGCGGCAGGTTTCATCAAATCCGGATAATCGTCTTCCGGATCAAATTTAACCGGCCCGTGATCAACAACTTCTAAACCAAGTCCTTTGATAAAAGGCACCAATTTTTGCTTTAATTCAAAACCGGCGTGGTCACTTGCAATATGGATTTTCATAATTAAATATTTTCAGCTGCTTTTAACACATGATTAACAAGTGTCGCGACATACCCCATTTCGTTATCGTACCAAGAAAGCACTTTTACTAAATTACCATCAACAACTTTAGTAAATCCTAAATCGACAATCGCGCCATAAGGTTCACCCACAATATCGGAAGAAACAATTTGATCTTCAACAACTTTAAGTATCCCCTTCCAACGAGAATCGAGGGCGGCTTTTTTAAATATATCATTAATTTCTTCGACTGTTGTTTTCTTTTTTGAAATAAAAGTAATGTCAGCAATTGAACCAGAAACAGTCGGGACACGCATAGCGATACCGTCAAATTTAAGAGCGAGCTCCGGAATCGCTCGAGTAACCGCAACAGCAGCGCCCGTGGTCGAAGGCGCGATATTTTGCGCACCAGCCCGACCACGGCGAAAATCTTTACCTTTGGTCGGGCCATCAACAATATTTTGCGTGGCGGTATAAGCATGCACAGTTGATAGAATCGCTTTTTCAATTCCAATCGTCTCGTTCATGATTTGAATGACCGGCGAAGCGGCATTTGTTGTGCAAGAACCATTTGAAGAAATATTACATGTTTTCAAATCAGTTTCATTTATCCCCATAAGGACAGTCTTCCCTTCCGGTCCGTCAACATCTTTGGCCGGAGCCGTGATAACAACTCTTTTCGCGCCAGAGGTAATATGAACTTTCGCTTTTTCATAAGATTCAAAAACGCCAGTTGATTCGACAACAATATCAACACCAAAATCTTTCCAAGGAAGCAGGGTTGGATCTTTTTGTTGGAGATAAATTATTTCTTGGCCAGAAACCGAAAAACCTTTGTCAGTGACTTTTAATTCTTCGTCAAAGCGACCATAAACCGTGTCGTATTTCAAAAGATAAGCCAAATTTTCCTTGTCACCTAAATCATTAATAGCGACTATTTTAAGACTTTGATTAGCAATTGCTTGGCGAAAGAAAAGCCGGCCAATTCGCCCAAATCCATTTATAGCAACATTAATTTGTTTCATATTGACCTAATAATAACATAAATTATTAAATTAAAAATGGTTTTTTAAAAATCTCGATTTATTAGAATATTATGTAATAATGTTTATATGGCTAGCATAGTAACCCACGTTTTGTCTGGTACAGTATTAGCACTTTCAGTGCCTTCAGCTACTATTGAAGAGAAGGCATTTCTTGTTATTGGAACAGTTTTGCCTGACTTAATTTTTATGCCCTATATAATAGCTATTGCTCATGTCGCTAAGAAAAAAATTAAAAATTTAACAGAAGAAGATTTTATCTTATATGGATATTCAACACCAAAAATACGTTTTTTGAAAAAAATATATTTTATTTCCCATGGATTACCTCTTGTATTTTTGTTCCTTATTATTGGGAATTGGCAACAGTCTTTTTTATTTCTTAGTGTAGGCTTTGCTGTACATATCTTATACGATCTGTTCATGCATCAATATGATGATACTAATTTTGTGCCACGCCCACTATATCCAATCTCCTCTTATCGTTTCAGACATGGCTTCACAAATGGATGGCGCACAACTTGGAAAGAAAGAATCTTGTCGTGGAGCGCTCATCTTATTATTATTTTTCTTATTGTATGGTTATTATAAATTAAATTTATGACCCCATCGGGATTTGAACCCGAGTTATCGGCTTGAAAAGCCGGTGTCCTAGACCAGACTAGACGATGGGGCCAGTTTTGATATATTAATACAAAAGCCAAAAAAATTAAAGGTGGGTTCGCCTAATGGTATGGCACTGGTTTCGAAAACCAGCAGGAGCAATCCTTTAGAGGTTCGAGTCCTCTACCCACCGCCAAAATTCGGAATTCAAACCTGTATTGCTTCCTAAGCAATTTTGATGTAAATTATTAAGGTAAAAATACGGGCGGTTAGCTCAGTTGGTAGAGCATTCCCTTGACGTGGGAAGGGTCAGAGGTTCGAATCCTCTATCGCCCACAACTTATGAAAATTCTTGCGATCGAAACAAGTTGTGATGAAACAGCAATAAGTGTTTTAGACATCAAAGGCAATCTCACAAAAATAGAATTCAAAATTCTCGCTAATAATCTTGCTAGCCAAGTTAAACTTCATCGAAAATATGGCGGTGTTTTCCCTATGCTCGCAAAAAGAGAGCACTTGAAAAATTTACCCTTACTTCTTAAAAAGACGCTCAAGGAAGTAAAAATAAAAACCTCTGAAATCGATTTGATCGCCGTTACTTACGGACCGGGTCTTGAGCCAGCCCTTTGGACTGGTATAACTTTCGCCAAAGAGCTCGCCCGTGCTTGGAAAATAAAACTTCTCGCTGTTAATCATATGGAAGGTCATATTTTCTCTTCTCTCATTGATCTTAAAGAAAAATATTTAAAGCCGGTTAAATTTCCAGCGCTTGCCTTACTTATTTCCGGCGGCCACACTGAACTCGTGCTCATTAAAAAGTGGTTTGATTATAAAGTCATTGGCGAAACGCGTGATGACGCGGCCGGCGAAGCTTTTGATAAAGTCGCGCGCCTCCTTGGTCTTCCCTATCCTGGCGGTCCGGAGATTTCGAAAATAGCCAAACTAAAAACAAAAATAAAATATAAGTTACCAAGACCGATGATAAATTCAGGTGATTTCGATTTTTCATTTTCCGGACTCAAAACTGCTGTGCTTTATCTAACGAGAGATTTAGGAAAACTAAACAAAACTATGAAAATCGCCATTGCCAAAGAATTCCAAGATGCCGTCACCGATGTTTTAGTTTCAAAAACAATAAAAGTAGCGAGAAAATATAAAATAAAAACCTTACTTGTCGGTGGCGGCGTTGCGGCTAACGAACGAATCAGAAGCTCACTTAAAAAAGAAGCAGAAAAAGAAAAAATTACAGTTTACTTTCCTCAAAAAGAACTATCTGTTGATAATGGAATCATGATTGGGCTCGCTGGTTATTTTCGATCAAAAAGCAAGAGCAAAAATCCGCCGGTTCGAACCCTGAAAGCCTGCGGCACACTGCGGTTGAGTAAATAAAGAATACGAAATAAAAAATAAAAAAACCGTCTGAATTTCAGACGGTTTTTTCCTAATCCCTTTAAAAACTAAAAAATGGCAATTGAGATGTTTGTTAAACAATGCTTTGGAATGTAAAAAACAAAAGTGTTGTAATCTCCATCGCTACTGTCGGGAACCACTCTCACATCCTTAATTTTTTTGTTAATTAATTTCAATTGCAGGTCAACGGTCGTTTGATGTCCGATGACATAAACTGCGACATCTTTGATGTAATGCGTAATTTTTTTAATTTTTTCAATTTTTAATTTGAAAGCCGTTTCTTCCTCTTTTGTGCTTTTGAAAATTCCCGCCCAAAAACCTTCTTTAGAAACTGATTTTGTTCCTTTAACAGTAAAATCAATTTCTGCGAATTTAGCATTAGCCAGATTGCACAGTAAGGAAGACCAAAAATTTTCTCGCGCCTCGTTGTCGTTTAAATGCCGGTCAACCGATATTTTCATAAGATGACCATTAAGCGCAGTGCTGGCGTTTACACCTGAACTTTTTACCGCTTCCCGAACTTGAGAAGCATAATTTTCTTCATTGCCATTTTTTGAAGGAACTGTTGTTTGTGTCGTCATAGATTTAAGGGGTTTAGGGTTTGTATTTACTTTTTCCAGTT
>MFTL01000010.1:14391-14547 GCA_001786825.1 Candidatus Nomurabacteria bacterium RIFCSPHIGHO2_01_FULL_39_9 | reverse complement strand
TCAAAACCGTCCATTTCAACCAAAATTTGGTTGAGTGTTTGTTCGCGTTCATCATTGCCGCCGCCAAGACCAACGCCGCGCACGCGACCAACCGCATCAATTTCGTCAACAAAAATAATCGCCGGCGCGGCTTTTTTGGCCATTTTAAAAAGATCG
>MFTL01000010.1:5841-14374 GCA_001786825.1 Candidatus Nomurabacteria bacterium RIFCSPHIGHO2_01_FULL_39_9 | reverse complement strand
GACGCCAACGAAGAGCTCAACGAATTCAGAACCGGAAAGATGAAAAAATGGCACCTGGGCTTCCCCGGCGACCGCTCGGGCTAAAAGTGTTTTGCCGGTTCCAGCCGGGCCAGTAAGCAGAACGCCTTTCGGAATTTTTGCGCCAATTTCAATAAATTTTTTAGGGTTCTTCAAAAAATCAACTATTTCTTTAAGTTCTTCTTTGGCTTCTTTGACACCAGCGACATCTTTGAAAGTGATTCGTTGATTGGGGTCTTTAGGATCGGTTATCCGTGCCTTAGATTGGCCAAAAGTAAAAGCTTGGGTGCCGATACCGCGCACCTGCCGAGCCATGAGCCAAAAGAAAAGCAAGAGAAATATTATCGGCACCAAGAAAGGCAAGACGTTAATCAGCCAAAAGCCAAAGCCTTTTTCGTTTTTAATTGCCACTTCTATTTTAGAAAGTTGTTCGCCGGTTATACCAAAATTAGCCAGTGTTTCAGATAGCGTGCCACCTTCTTCTTTCTTGGAAAAAGCCACCGTGTCATCAGCAAAAGTAATATTTAATTTATCACCGGCCACTTCAATCTTTTTGACATTGCCAGCCACAACCTGATTGGCCACATCGGAAATTGTTACTTCTTTTACTTCTTTTTCACCAACAGAAAAAATGGAATAGAAAATAATAATGATCACAAAGAAAAGAACTGTCGTTAAAATAATATTAACGAAGGGTTTCGGCTTCTCACTATTTTTCTTTTTTTGGTTTTTAGGAGGAAACATTTCCATAGAATACATATTCTATCATATGCTAAAATGAAGGGCAATGAATCTGATTGAGAATAAAAAAGCTTATTTTGATTACGAAGTGCTGGAACCTTTTGAAGCCGGTTTAAAACTCTTGGGCTTTGAAGTGAAGTCGATTAAAAATCACCGCGGCTCTCTAGAAGGCGCTCGGGTTATTATTCGCGGTAGCGAAGCCTATCTCGTTGGCGCTTCTATTCCGCCTTATCAAGCAAAAAATACGCCGGCTGGCTATGATGAAACAAGAATAAGAAAATTACTTGTCACAAAACAAGAACTTAAAAGCCTGATTGGAAAAGAAAAAACAAAAGGATTGACTCTCGTGCCTATTTCAATGTATACTAAAGGCCGCAATATTAAATTGCGATTTGCAATTGTTCGAGGAAAAAAGAAATACGATAAAAGAAAAACCATAAAAGAACGGGAAACAAAAAGAACAATTGCGAGAACTTTGAAAAGGGGATGATGGGCTTAGACAGGAGAATATTTTTTGAACTGGCAGGCCGAGGTGGAGTGACCTCGTTAACAACGCTCCACGAAGCAAGTGTAAACTACTTCAAACCAGTAAAGTCGCCTTTTGGCGCCTTTGCTCTAGCTTAATCATAAGCTAGTGTCATAGTTGTCGACTTCCGATACGCAATTATGGCAAAATAATTTCGGGATAGGATTTAGGAATTGCTTATTCTCAAATCTGAAACTAAAAAGCTCGGTAGCTTGAAATTTTGCCGGCTTCTGATTCAAACTGCTTAAAACAAAAAACTGGCTAAACTTGTAGAAGGTTCACAAAATTTTTCTTGCACGCGAGTTCAACTCTCGCCATCTCCATAGTTTTACATTTTGCTCTGCTAATCATCAATAAAAAAATCGCAACTATTTTAGTTACGATTTTTGATTTTCATTTTTTTTATAATTTCTTTCTTAAATCCTTTCTTTCTGATAGAAACATAATGAACCGGAACGAACAGCCATTTGAGCCGGTCGGCTTTCGGGTGGTGCGCATTTGATAATAGTTCGTTTGAGCGTGAGCGCTTTTTCTTTTTTTACTTCTTGAAGCGAAATTGAACGCTGGGCTTCCCTTTCCATATTTTTAATCATCCGCACAAAAGCGGCATGATAATCAATAGGATTATCCTCTGCAGCGCTAAGCCATTTTTCCATGGAAACTAATGTTCTTTGGCTAAATAACTCAACTTTATCTTTTAATTCAGTTGTAGCTGCATGGAACTTTTTTTGTTCAAAAAGAGCGTCTTTGATGGTTCCTTTTTCCCGAGCCGCAAGTAAAACTGCCTGGGAAGATGGTTTTGCGTTTGATAATGGTTCAAATGCTTGTTTAATATTGTAATTTGTAGTTCCGAGACCTAATGCGGCTCGAGCAATATCAATTTTTTCAAGTTGTCTTTGCAACTTTTTTCCCCGACTAGGCGGTAAGGTTCTGGTAAGTGTTTCCATTTCTATTAATTTTTTAAGGATTTATGAATTTTTGAGTTCGACTGGCAATTATATATGAAAATGCAAAAAATGCAATGAAAAAATAACTAAATAAATTTTTTGCGGATTTGGATAATTCCGGAAAAAATATACAAACCCATTACAATGATATTTAATGTGTTTGGAAAAGAAATAACAGCAACTAAAGAAAAAATGAAACCTAAATAAAAAAGCAAATGAGAAAAAGGCAGGAGCGCGCGGCTGGCGCGGCCGTGAAATATTTCCTCATTTTGAGCGAGCTTATGAGCGTGAATTTCGGTTGGGTCTAAAGGCAGATCATGGCGGCCCATAACTCTTTTTTTACCAACTTTAAAAAATTCGCCAAAGTATAAATGACTATAACCATGATCACGTGTTTGACCAAGCAATTCTTTCGATGGAAAAGTAAATTCATGATGATGGGCTAAAATTTGATAAATTCCCGGTTTAACAGAAAAAAGATAGCGCCCATTCCGATCAGTAATAACTCGAAAAATCGAATTGTCATTTTTATTCTCCATAATGACTGAAGCGTTTTTTATCGGCTTTTTTGTTTTACTGTCATAGACAATGCCACTTCTTGCCGGAAAAACAAAGAAACCTAAAATATATGCCAGATATTTCAAAAACTTAACAAAATTAAAGGCTCCAACATTTAAAATAGCCCGGTAAATTAAATTTAAAATTCCCAAAACAAGACCCGATAAACCAATAACGTCGAGCGGTTTTATTGATATTGGCAGCGCAAAGGGCGTCAGTATTTCTAAAATCGGTACAGGAGGGAAAATTGGCGTTACTGACGGCAACACGGGAGGCGGTGTAATTACAGGCGGTGGTGAAGGTGGAATTTCAGGTGACGGTAATTCCTCCGGAGGTAATTCCTCTTCCGGTGGTGGTGGAGGCGGTGGTGGTGGAGGCGGCGGCAGGACTACACCGCCTCCGCCACCCGGAGGAGGCGGTGGTGGCTCTACTTTTGCGCTAACGCCAACGTCATCGGCGTTAGTTTCTTTAACAAAAATTTTTAACGAAAATAGATAAACAGAGGCAATAACAAGAAGAGAGAGAAAAAGATAGCTTCCTATTTTATTTTTTGATTTTCTTGTGAGCACCTGATCTTTTTTTAAATTGACTTAAAGCTCGGTTGATGAGCCAATGGTTGTACGCTCTGACTTCTTTAATGCCGAAAAAAATAATTATGAAAGCAAGAATTAAAACAAGAATCAGAAGATGCCATGGAATGATCCAAAAAATATAATTTGCGTCGGTTTTACTTTGACCTTCACCGTAGGATAATTCCAACGCGGCATTGTAACGGCCGAGACCGAAATTAAACCATTCATTTCTAACATTTTGCCAATAGCGTTTGAAAAAATTCGCTTCTTTATCAATTGCAACAAGACGGCTTCCCGGCCAAGAAGTTTCAAATTTTCTTATGCTCTGTGGTAAGACATTGCCTTCGGCGGAATTGGCGTTTATTACTGTTTTGACAATTCCGGTTATATTTTTAATAGAAATTTGGCCGAAGGGTTTAACTCGATCATTGCCGCTGTTTTGGAAACGATAAAAAAATTCAACTGGTCGAGCGGTGTAAAAATTCTTTGCGCCTAGCGTGCTAAATTCAATTATACCTGCCGCTTCTTCCGTTAAGCCCGCGACTTTAAGCAAAACCAAAATACCGACTTTCGCGCCGACGGAAACAGCATTAACTCCTTCAGAATCAGACGGCGTTGCGCTCCAGAAAATTGCGGCGAAGTGGCCGCCGGGCGTTGCGTCGGCCGGCACATTTATTTCAAAGTTTACTTTTTTCTTCTCGCCTGATTTTAATTCAACTTTCGCTGACGTTTTGATCCAAGTTGGCAAATCCTCATCGGAAGGGGTGAAATTCGGCGCACCGGTCTCACCGCTGGCTTCAAACTTTTCAAAGGAGGAGTAGAAGATTTTTGCAGTTGGTTCTTCATTATAAAGGACAAATTCACCACTCGCAGTTTGGCCGGGCGCGGCAATCACTTCTATTGTCGGTGGCGAGACAGTCAATGCGTTAGTTTTTTGCGTAAAGACAAAAAACAAAAGCAGAGACAAAATAAAAATAAAAGCTGTACCAAATATTTTTTTAAGTAAGATCATATAGCAATAATTATATCAAATTTAAAAATTAGCGGTAGCAACATAGGTCAGAGTTGTGGAATAACTGCCGGCTTCAGTTAGAGAATCAATGTTGGCCACATAATAAGCGTCATAGTTTGTCTGGCTGGTCGGTGTTGTTGCTAACGCCACAACACTCGTGGTATTAGCGTCGGCACCATACGCAAAATCAGTTGCCGAATCATAAGGCGAAACAACGGCGCCGGTATTTGGTCCCGGGTTAGTAACCACCAAACGCAAGCCAAATTGTTCCGTACCAGGAGTAGAGGCAGTTGCCGTATTACCAATGACGGTAATTGAATTTGCACCAGAAGTCAGCGTGGCGCCTTTAACCGTAACAGTGTAACCGCCTGTCGAATTAGCCGAAGCGGAAAGGCTGTGGCCAACGGTGTTGGGATTAGTCGAGCCGCCAGAGTTGGCACCCGGAGTAGCATATTTGGCAAAAGTCGGATTCAATGTATCGAAATCGATAATATTGTCGGAGATACTGAAAGAGAGCGTCGTACCGACGTTAGCCGTGACCGCAACTTGGTCGTCAGTGATAATTTGGACCAAAGTAGTTCCGCTATCGCCGAAAGTGCCGCTCATGCTGATGCTGTAACTGCCGGCAGTAGCCGGGTTGGTAATTTGATTAACGCCGGTTGTTTGAAAAATTGCGTTGGTACCAATTTTTAATCTAACACAGCGGTTGGTGTTAATAGTGTCTGTGCCAGAAGTTATCGTAACCGTGCTTGCGCCAACAGAAACTCCCCAGGTTGCGCCGACCGGCGCGGCGGCTAAAGTTTTTTCGGTAAAAACGCCAGAACAGTTGCTTGTAGCGCCTTCGGCAAAGTCGACATCATTAAAATCAATCGCGCCTAAAGTGAACGCCGGGTCAAATGTGTAAATGATATTCTGACCAGCCGCCACACCGCTAGGTGTTACGAATTTTATTTCATGATTTGATGTTAAGGCAATTTTCAACCGCGACATTGAATCAGAAAGATTAGTTAAGGGAGCCGCTTCGACACTTATCCCTTGAAACATAAAAAATGGCACTGCTAGAAATATTGTGACAATAATTGCAAGAAAATGTTTGAAATATTTGTAAATCATAATTTAAATTGCTCTTCTATTAATGATTAAATTATGCCATGACCCAAATAATAAAGCAATTAGAAATTAGCCGTTGCCACAAACGTTAAAACAGTCGCGTATTGGCCGGCCGGCGTAATTGGCGAAATATTGGCCATGTAGCGGGCCGAATACGTCGTCGTCTGATTATCGCCAATATTTGCCGAAGCCACCTCGCTTTCAATCATCGCATCTGCCGCATAGGCAAAATCACTTGTATTATAAGGCGAGCTTACAAGGCCACTGCCGCCAGAAGCAATAATGCGCAGACCAAATTGTTCAGTACCAGGCACTGGCGATGTTGCCACTACTCCAATTGGATCTATCGAAAAACTACCCAAGCTCGGCGAATCTCCCAAAATTAAAACCCGATAACCAAGAGGCGCATTAGTTGTGACAGAAAAATTATGCGCTTCAATTTCGGTCGCAAAACCCAAGCCGTCAGAGGTAGCAAAACGACTAGCTGCAACCGAGAGATCGCCGAACCCGATTGAATTATTTGAAATATTAAAAGTTAAAGCAAGCGGCTCACCGGTTGAAACAGAATTCCAAAAACGAAAAGTGAAATTACCGGTGTTTTGGTTAGTTAAATTCTGATCGAGTAAATTGCCGCCACTGCCATTGGTCCAAGTGAAGTTGCCATTGCCATCCATAAAAAGCCGCTCGGCATAAAGATCGCTGTTGTTGTCGTTGACGGTAAACATCAGTTGATTCTTGTTAATTGAATCGACATCAATGTCGTACCATTCATGCGCGCCGTTAAATAACGGCGCTGGAGTAAAATCGGGCTGAATTGTGAAATTGTTTTGATTGCCAGCCACAAAACTTAACGTTGTGTTGTTAGTATCTTCATAAACAATAATACTGCGGCTCGTACCGCCAGAACTTAGCCAGCCGGTTTTAATAATTTGATCGTAAGAAAAAGGCGGACCGGTGGTTGTATCGAGATTAGGAGTTGCTGACCAATTTGCCCCATTCCAATAGCCGACTTGCAGATCATTGCCGGCCGCACCGATCGAACCAAAAACAATTTCATTGCTATTTAAATTCGCGGAAATATCTAAAGAAGAAGCGTCGTCAGCAAAACCGGCCGGCGTTTGAACTACCGACCATGCACAATTGGCAATACCTCCGGTACATCGAATATAACGAACGCCGTTTGTTCCATTATTCCCTGAAGCATCACCCCAAACAATCATTAAATTGCCGGAATTGGATTCAAACTCTAAATCAAAATTATTCAGATCCTGTTTCAAACGCAAATATTGCAAATTTGTTGAGATTGGTCCCGCTGGCTCATTGGTAAAAATACTACCATTCCAGAGCGCGCCTGAAAGAATTTGATTTTGATCAGCCCAAATTGCTCCAAGAATGCTTGAGCCGGTCCGGCGATCTCGGGCGATTTTTACCCAATCAATAATTCCAGTTGAATTAGCTGAATCAAAATTGGCAGCCGCTGACCAATTACTACTGCCACAACCGGAAGTACCTGATTTTATCCTGTAAGCAAGTTCATTAGAACCAGCAACACCGCGAGAATAAAGAACAACGGCATCACCAGTAGCGCTTTCGTAACCGATATCAAAACGCCGAGTCTTGCCGTTGCCACCAACAGTATCGGACCAGTCACTTGTCCAATTGATGCCATCATAACAAAGGGCATGCAAAACTCCGCTCTCGTCGGTATAACCGGCAATTGCTTCTAATTTTTTGGGTGATGTTTGCATAGCAACATTATGCGCCGGCGGGCCCGAAACTGTATTTTGAGGAACTGAAAAAATATTAGGAATTGAAGAGTAAAGTCTAAATTGAGGAAAATTCAAAACGTTCGTTGTACCATAAACGATGAGCCCGTCACCACTGCTGAAAGCGGCTTCCGTTTTTTTTATCGAATTAGAAAAAAGAATTCCGATTAAAAAAATTATTATCCCAAAACCAAAAAAATATTTCATAGTTTAAATGACACTTTGAACTGATTTTAAAATAATTGAGCTATTTTCCTCATCAGCTCTTAATTTTTCTTCCGAAATAAAGTAAATAATAAATTTTTCTGGTTCATCACCGCAATCAATTTCTTTAGAACTGCAAGCACCAATAACAATTCGCGCATCTTCGCCCATTTTCCAACTATAAGCATCCGGCCGACTGATTGGAAAACCAATTGGATCACCGCAATAAGGATAAGTTAATAAATTGCGCTTAATTTCATCTAGACTGCCCAAACACCTGTCGGGCAGAGCGTAGAGCTCAAGCTCACCGGAGCCATCGGATAATTTAAAATCTACGAGCGAACTCAAATCAATCTTTGCATCTTTGGTATCATCTATTTTGATAGTGGTTTCAGTAATTTTGTCTTCGTTTAAATCATTTTCTTTTGCTAACTCTAAAGCCAAGTCATTTGGAACTTCTGCAACCTCGACTGATTCAGTCATTTCCTCTGTTTCTATTATTTCTTGCTTTTCCATTATCTCTGTTGTTTCTGACAAAATATCACTCGGCGGCGCGTATTCAATTTCCAGTCTAATAGAATTTAATTTAAATTTGTTAGACAAATTAATTTTCTTAAGACCGATTTGTAGATTTTCAATATCTGACCAATTTAACTGCGGGTCGATCAGAAGAGCAATCTTTATGTTTGCTGACTTTGTCGCATCGATGTAACCGATAGTTTTCCAATCATTTAAATTACTAAGACGATAAGAAATTTCTAAAACAGCATTATTTTTAATATCGAAAGAGTCTTTTTGAAAAATTTCGCCTATAGTTTCAGCTATTTGGGCTAGAAGAATTTTGATTCCTAATTTTAGATTTAATAAGTTTTCGACGCCTGCGGCCGGAGCTGATTCTTCTTTTAGAATCTCTTGCTTCAGAACCTCCTCTCTATTTTCTTCTTGAATTTTTTCTATCGGTATTTCCGGTGTTTCCGTTATTTCTGATATTTTTTCCAAAGTTCCTTCACTGATATCAAAAGCTAATTGCAAAAAAACTTTCTCTATAACGCCGGTTGGCCAAACGTCTGTTTTAAATT
>MFTL01000010.1:4459-5729 GCA_001786825.1 Candidatus Nomurabacteria bacterium RIFCSPHIGHO2_01_FULL_39_9 | reverse complement strand
ATAAGCGAAAAAAAAAAAAATACCTAGAAAAACAGAAAAAATTAACAAATGGAGTTGAAAGCGCCAAGACATGATATTTATATTTATATGATATTTTTACCTTGATTGCAATGCAAATGACACGCTTGATAAAAAAAGAAAACCCCGCGCCTTAAACGGGGTTTACAAAGAAGAAGAATTGTCCAAAAATAAATTAAGATTAGAATTAATCAAATTTAGTACTAACGCCAATGCCGACACTTATTTTGTCATAAGAGACAAGATTAGAAAATATCAAGAAGCGATATTTTTCTTTTCCGATCCCTATAAAAACAAAATTGCAATCGGTCTTTCGGATTTTGTGCCATTCGTAGCCGAAACTAACCGGCAGATCTTTCTTATCAACAGCAGAGAATAAACCGAAGCTGGTACTTGTATTGAAATTGGTACTGTAAACCATTTGGTCTAAGCCGAGTGAAAAATAAGAATTATTCACCGGATAAACATCGTGACTCACAGATGCCCCCAACACAAGCCAATTGAAAGAAATACCGGCAAGCGCCTTACCCCAATGCCAACTTTCACTCAGTTGGCTTGTGATTGGCATTTCTTTGCCAACCACTGCGGCAAGGTAGATTTTTTTGTCTACTTTATCAAAAAAAGGCGGCACTTCTTCTTCGAGATTGAGGTCTTCTGTACAAGTATGACCTCGTTTGGGTGTGTCCTGACCGTACGAATGGCCAGGATAGAAATAAATAAAACATAAAAGAACAGAAAAAATCTTGGCTTTCATGGCTTTGATTTTTGATTTAATTTAATTATACGCTGCAATTTTTTATCTTCTTGTGGAAAACTATACACGGTGTTTACAATTTTAATGAAGATGCTAGAATATACTTCATTGCAACAAATTAGAATAAATCAACAAATAAAGGCGCCGACGCTTCGCGTAATCAATGAAGCCAATGAAAACATTGGGGTCATTACAAAAGAAGAGGCCTTAAAAATAGCCTTTGAGACCGGCGCCGACCTGATTGAAATCTCGCCCAATGCCAATCCGCCAGTTGCAAAAATAATGGATCATGGCAAGTTCCTTTACGAACAAAACAAAAAGCGCAAAAAGCCCGCTACCAGCCATAAAACTGAAACAAAAAGCATCCAGATAAAAGTTGGCACTGGCGATCACGATCTTAGCTTGAAAGCTAAAAAAATTTCTGAGTGGTTGAGTGAAGGCCACCGAATCAAAATAGAACTTTTTTTAATTGGCCGTCTCAAAGCGCTTGAGCAAAAT
>MFTL01000010.1:0-4443 GCA_001786825.1 Candidatus Nomurabacteria bacterium RIFCSPHIGHO2_01_FULL_39_9 | reverse complement strand
GCCTAAAGGTCTCACAATTGTTATAGAAAAAGCATAAACATGACAAAAACAAACAAATCATTAAGAAAAAGAATTAAAATAACCAAAACTGGTAAAGTTTTATCAAGAAAAGCTGGCCATGGCCATTTCAATGCCAAAGCCAAGAGAACGAATCAGTTAAAAAAGAAACAATCAACACGGCTTGTTGGTTATACCAAAAAAGAATTCAAGAGACTTATTCCTAATTATTAAATAAAAAAATTTTAAAATATGACAAGAGTAAAAAGAGGTACAATTTCATTAAAGAGACGAAGAAAAGTTTTAAGCCAAGTTAAAGGCTATCGTTTTGCGCGCAGCAAAAAAGAAAGAGCGGCTCGTGAAGCAATCGTTCACGCCGGCGCTCATGCTTTCCGCGATCGCCGCGATAAGAAAGCGATCCGCCGCCAAGGCTGGAATGAAACGATCAATGGCGCTGTCCGCGAACAAGGGCTTACTTACAGCCGCTTTATTGAAGCACTAAAAAAGAAAAACGTTAAATTGGATCGTAAAATCTTAGCTGATTTAGCTAAAAATAATCCTCAAGTTTTCAAAAGCATTGTTGAGTTAGTAAAAGGATAAAAAATATGAACAAAAAACACTCTTACAAGAGTGTTTTTTGTTCATTACTAACCTCGCTTCTCTTCTTGAAATTCCGGATAGACAACACCGGCTTTGTCTTTTTTCACTAGTTCGATCACTTGCGCAACAAGCGTCCTTGGATCAGAACTAAAAACAATTTTAGGATTTGGTCGGTTTGCTTTAGCAATAATTTGTTTGATGATTTCATCAGTTTCCCAATCGCCTTCTAAAATACCGATTGGTTTTTGATCTTCGAAAGCAATTGTAAATTCATGAAGAGTGCCAACTCGGCCACAGCCAATAAACATCGCATCGCAAGTGCGAGTAAAAAGCAGATCTCGACCGGGAAAACCGAAGCCAGTATAAATCACCAAATCCATGTAGCCGAGCGGTAGTTTCCATTCTTCAATGTGATCTTTTTCTGATTCAGCCGGTGATAAACCAATCGAAACTCCACCTTCTTCTTTAGCGCCAACCGCTGACCAGAGCGGAAAACCGGTCGTCGCGCCGGTAATCAAAATTCCGCCTTGACGAGCAATTTCGCGGCCAAGCTCTTTGGCTTTTTCAAGCGTTCCAAGACCACAGTGCTCTGTCGCCGCGGCGCCGCTTACTCCCAGTTTAAATTTAGATTGTACTTGACCTGTTTCCATATAAATATAATTTTAACCTTTTAATAATTAAAGATCAATGTTGACAACTTCCCCGATCTTCGGCGCCGCCGCCAAAATATTTTTTTCAGCTAAGCGCTTTGCTAAAAATTCGGCCGACTTCGTCTCGCCCATCGTTAGAAAAACTTTCTTCAGCGTTTGTTTTGATTTTCCAACAAATTCGACAAGGTGATCAGAGTCTTTATGGCCGGAATAGCCGCTGATTTTTACAATTTTTGCCCGAACAGCAACTTCTTCTTTAAAAATTATCACTTTTTCTGCACCTTCTTCCAGTTTCCGACCAAGCGTACCCGGCGTTTGATAGCCATTTAAAAGCACTGTTGTATTTGGATCAGCTAAATAATTCTTTTCGTGATGAACAATTCGGCCGCCAGAAGACATGCCACTTCCGGCAATGATAATTTTAGGCGGCGGTACATTCAATATGTTTTTTGAATCTTCAGTGCGCAGTGTTTGGCGCAAACCGGGGAAATTAAAGATGTCATCACCGGCGCTGATAATAAATTGAGTGTGTTTGTTGAAATAAGCTTGATAATTTTTAAAAACCTTAGTGAGTTCAATTGCCAGTGGTGAATCAAGAAAAATTTGAGTTGTCGGCACCAAATCATTTTCAACTAGATCATTAATTTCAAAAAGCAATTCTTGAGTGCGTTCGAGCGAGAATGAAGGAATAAGCAAAATGCCTTTCTTTTGAAAATTTTCTTCAATTAATTTTGCCAAAATGCCCCGGCGCTCTTTTCTATCTTCATGATTGCGATCGCCATAAACGCTCTCCATGACCATGTAATCAGCATCAATAATATCTTCAGTGTCGCGCAAAATCGGACTGGGTGAATTGCCGAGATCGCCGGTAAAAACGATTTTTTTATCTTTATATTTTATGCATACCATTCCCGAACCGAGCACGTGGCCAGCTTCTTTGAAAGAAAATTCGAGTCCGCAAGGCAGTTCTAAAATATTGTGATAAGGAATTGTTAGCCAGGCATCAAGCGCTTTTTTTATATTTTCTTCATTGTAAATTTCGCTTAAATTATGCTTTGTATCTTTGCTTAAAATCATTGCCGTGTCGGCAAGCATTACTGCTGCAATATCGCGCGTCGGCGGTGTCGAATAAATTTTGCCGCGGAAGCCTTCGTGAATGAGCTTGGGAATACGGCCAACGTGGTCTACGTGAGCATGAGTTATAAAAAGATAATCAATTGTTTTCGGATCATAAGGAAATGGATCCCAATTACGGTGGTCGGCAAGAGTGAAACCTTGGAAAAGACCGCAATCAATGAGCGTTTTAACACCAGCGCATTCAAAAAGAAAATTCGCGCCGGTCACCTCTTCGACGCCGCCATAAAATCCGATTTTAAATTGATTTTTCACTTTTAAATTATACCATACCTATAATTACAAAATCACATTCCTCGCAGGGTACGGACATTTTCTTGGTAGAAAATGTCCTCGAAACTCGGCCCGTCAGCCTCGTTAGCCCCTGCTCGGAATGTTATTTTGTAATTCTATTGCTTCGAAATAAATACAAATAAGCGGCTAACCCGCCCAACATATCAAAAATTAAATCACTTACGGTATCGGGCAGATTAGCCAGCCAATCGCTCGTTGCACCAATCAAAAATTCAAAAACTTCCCAAGACAAACCGACAATAACGAGTCCGCTTAAAATAAAAATGGCAGTATTATTAAAATATTTAAATAAATATTTCTCCCGAAGCCAAGAAAGAGTTAAAACAATCCAGAAACCGCCAAGGAAATGCATAAAATTATCAAACCAAGGCATTGTCCAATACCAAGAAAAATAAAAAGCGGCTAAATTTATAAAAAAGACGGACCAAATTAGCCAGACAATTAATTTTGAAATTTTATTCATAATTTTTCAAAAAAAGAAAAATGGAAGAAAATGAAAGTAAAAAAGCAAGCCGGAATTTTGAAGACTTGCTTTCTTGCTTAGGGTTATTATCGGAGGAATAGACCTAGATATGATTCTAGGTGGGTGTCCGCAAACTTGCTAAAAATAGCAACTTATTTAAGACTCCCTTAAAATTGGCATCCGGTTATTCCTCTTTAAATAACCCTACTTTTATTCTAGCATCAAAAATTTTTTTGCAATCTAGACAAAGTAAAAATTTTAATTTGTATTTATTCCAAAAACCCGTCTAAATTAACATCGTAAAGAATTCCTTCTGCGATGTGGATATAATTTAGAATTTCGTTGTCTTTAAACCATAATTTAATCTCTCGCTCTGCTTCTTCTACTTTGTCAGAACAATGAGCCAAATTACGCACTGCCCTGAAATTGCCATTGGCAATGCTATAAGAATCAAGAGTAAAATCGCCCCTGATTGTACCGACGTCAGACAATAACGGTTCCGTGCCGCCAATCAGTTTTTTAACAATGCCGACCGCTTGATTACCCTCAAAAACACCAATAACAATCGGACTGCAGGTTAAGTATTTTAAAAGACCTTCAAAAACACCTTGACCATATTCGAGCGCTGTTTTTGTTGGTTTTTCTTCTAAATTTTTGATCGTACTTTCACCAACTTTCAGAAGCCATGCTTCGTCTTTATTGTAATGGGCAATAGCCTCTTCCCTCGTTGCTAAAACCATCTTAAGGGCAACTAATTTAAGACCGGCTCGTTCAAAACGACCGATAATTTCGCCGATGAGACTTCGTTGGACACCATCGGGTTTGATGATAATTAAAGAACGCTCTTTTGTTGGTTGTTTTTTAGACATATTAGATTAGAAATTAATTAAAATTCGGTGAAAATAACTTGAGTTGGGATCGGTACTGGTGGCACTGATTCGGTAAGCCGTGCCAAGAAGCCATCAGGAGTATTTAATGGACTAGCAGTTAATTGAAAACTATTAAATGAAGCTGTGCGATTAAAAGTACCTGCGATTCTTAAATCATTTGAGTCATTAGGATCAACAGAAATACCAAAACCGGAATCAGTACCAGTGCCGCCGGCAGTTTTTATCCACTGCAGTAAACCACTTAAATTATATTTGGCAACCAAAACATCAAAACTACCGAGCGAAAGTGGTCCAGCAAATGTTCCGCCAGCGCCATCATCAAAAGTCGCGGTGGTAGAAAAATCGCCGGTAACGTAAACACCCGTTCCATCAAGTGTAAGGTCAGGCGGAGTGCTGGAAACGCCGCCCATTCTTC
>MFTL01000009.1:5538-10222 GCA_001786825.1 Candidatus Nomurabacteria bacterium RIFCSPHIGHO2_01_FULL_39_9 | reverse complement strand
ATAATTTTAATTATTTATCCAATTGTTTGGATTAAGGAAAAATTCAAATGTAAAAACTAAAACTTTAAAACCCAAATCTTCTTATGAAAATAGTTGCTATTACATGCATGGTTAGCTCCTTATGTTTAACACTACTTTTCTGTTATGTACTCGTAAGAACTCCCATTCCCATGGTGGATATAAAAATTATTATTGCTGGAGTACTTGCTGCTGTGATTCTTATTTTCTCTATAATTGGGGCGGGCATAATTGCTGCCATATTATCTCAAAAGGAAGAACTATAATAAGATTCATCCGAATACCCGTGGCCAGATAACTTATCATCTGACCGCGGTTTTTTTATGCTAAAATCAATTTATGAAAACTCACTGGAACATTAGATTTTTCGGCTCGGTCCAAGGCGTCTTCTTTCGCCAATTTTTAAAAGATTTAGCAGGTAAATATAATATCACTGGCTTAGCTCGCAATGAACCCGATGGCAGTGTTTACGTCGAGCTAGAAGGGGAAGAAAAGAGCCTCCAAACTTTTTTAGATATTTGCAAAAATTACAAGCCGGCAAAAATAACAGATGTTTCAAAAACTACCGGAGAGTCTAAAAACTTCACTGAATTTGCAATAGAATATTAATTAATCTCAAACAATATGATTTTCAAAAATCGAATTGAGGCCGGTCAGAAATTAGCAGAAAAATTGCAAGGCTATAAAGATAATAAAGAGGTTGTTGTTTATGCCTTGCCGCGCGGCGGCGTTGTTTTGGGTAAAGAAATAGCCGACGCTTTAAACACTCCGCTTGATATTTTGGTAATCAGAAAAATCGGTCATCCGGCAGATCCCGAATATGCTGTCGGCGCGGTGGCCGAGGACGGCCATACTATTTTCAGCGAAGAAGGTGAACAAATAAAAAATGAATTAAAAGAAATTATTGAAAAAGAAAAGAAAGAAGCATTGCGACGGAGAAGTGTTTACGCGGGAAATAAGACTATTTCGGCTGAAGGGAAGATCGCGGTTATTGTTGATGACGGTGTGGCGACGGGGCTCACCATGGAGCTCGCGATCAATGAAATTAAGCATCAAAAGCCCAAAAAAATTATCGTGGCGGTGTCGGTCGTTCCAGTTGATACAGCCGAAAAATTTAAGAATAAAATAGATGAATTGTTTGCTCTTAAAATTGAAAAAGATTATCTAGGCGCTGTGGCCGCTTATTATGAAAACTTTCCACAAGTTGAAGACGGGGAAGTGATAGCGCTTATGCGCTCAAGCGGTCTTGACAAATAAATACTTTAATGTTAATATCTCAAACAGAAATCAATTAACATTCACAATACTTTAATCCTGAAACCATGAAAAAAATAATCACTGCCGCGCTCTTACTTTTATTTTTTGCACCAATTTTTGCCCAAGACCAGAATACCTGGTTTATCTATGTAAATCAGAAAAAAACTTTAAAAGGCATTACAATTTCCGTTGATTCAGTAAAAGCATTTTTTAATGTTGAAGTTTCTTACGCAGAAGCATTTGAAGGACTGCCTGATTTTCCCGACCCGAAACTATTTTTAGTAAAAGTAAGAAACGGGAAAATGGATATTGTGCCTACAAATCTCGGTGAAAATGGTTTCAATTTTAAAGATGAAAAAGTGGAAAAGATAAAGAAGGAAGTGATTGGTCTTCTTGATAAAAAAGATTTGGAAGTTACCGAGCCTGTCGACTACATGTCGGAGGAAATGTTCTTCAAAATACTTAAGAGATAATTTTTACTTTCTTTTATTTTACCCGCCTTGCCAAAGGCGGGATTTTTTATGCTATACTAGAAGAATATTATTAAAATTAATTAAATAATTTTTATGAAAGAAGTCATAATTTACACCTCGCCAACATGCCACTTTTGTCATATGGCTAAAGATTTTTTCAAGGCCAAAAATATCGCTTATACGGAATACGATGTTTTAGCCGATGTCGCAAAAAGGAAGGAGATGGTTGAAAAATCAGGTCAGATGGGTGTGCCGGTTATTTTTATCGGTGATGAAATGACCATTGGTTTTGACCAGTCGAAAATCGAAAAATTGCTTGGTCTTTAGCTCTTGTAGTTAAATGGATATAACAGCTCCGTCCTAAGGAGTAGTTGCAGGTTCGATTCCTGCCGAGAGCATTGCGTCTTTTGAAAAAAAGATGTTTATGCTAATATCTTTTGTATGGCTGACGAAGAATTAAAGAGAATGATGGAAATAAATACCGAGCTTGTTAAGGAAAACAATAAGCTTTTGAAGAAAATAAGAGGCGCGACAAAGCGAGCCATTGTTTTCAAAATTATCTACTGGCTCATTATTCTTGGTATTGCTCTGGGTGCTTTTTATTACATTCAGCCTTTTGTTGATAAAGCTAAGGAAATTTTAGGCACTGTTAGCGGTATCGGAAGTTCTATACCGGATATTGGTGGTTTGCTTGATCAAGTTAACGGGAAAAAATAAATAAGCCGCGGTAGCTCAGTGGTAGAGCGCTGCCCTGAAGAGGCAGGCGTCGGGTGTTCAATTCACCCCCGCGGCATAAAAAAAAATTTTCGGTTATGGCAAAATAAGTCAATTTCTTGCAAAAGTCAAGGTTTTGTGTTATATTGTTTCCAAACAAGTTTTTTTAACATAAATCTCTGCAATATGGATAAAATAAATCACATCAACAATCTCTGTTCGACTTTTAAATTTAGCGAACATGAAAAAATTGCAATGCTTGAAATTAAGATTTTACAAGAAGAATTATTTTCCTATACACAGAACATAAATAGGAAAATTAATGAACACAAATCTCGCATCGTAACGGCAATTGTTCATATCCTTATTAATTCACTTCGTGAAAACGAAAAAGCAAAGAGGGCGGCAAAATTACTTGACCCAGTTATTTGGGATCAAATTAATGGATTATTAAGTTTTCCGAATTCTTCAATAAACTATCCCGGACAAGCGTACTCTTTCAATGGTGGTTCATATTTTGAACTGAAAATTAAAGAACTGAAACAAGTAGGATATGTTAAGCCGATAGATTTTGTAAATGAAGTTAATTTTGTTTGGAAGAAAGCACAAAAAGAAAAATCATTGGTAGAATTATACGCAATTGATGATAAATTTGATGGATTAAATTCAGTTGGCGGGAATGGTATTCTTTGGGCATTTCATTTAGTATCAAGTAAATAATCAAACCAAGTGACCTTACTTTAAGCGACATATTTTGTGTCGCTTTTTTATTTTTCTTGATACAATAAAGATATCATAATCTAATATTTTACAAACTTACTGATTTTTTATTAAATAAAAATGAAAAAATTATTAAAAATTCTTTTAATAGGTGTGGTGATTTTTATTCTCGGCTGGCTCGGTAATTTCTATTGGCAGAATTTGCGCGGCGCGGGTGTTATTGTCCAAAGTCCGACACAACCGAAAGAAGAGTTTAAGACGGAAACTAACACAACCGGCCTGCCGCTTAAATTGCCGGAAGGTTTTTCCATATCAATTTTTGCTAAAAACTTAGGCGGGGCAAGAGTTCTGACTTTTGATCCTAAAGGAAATATACTTATTAGCGTTCCAAGCGAAGGAAAGGTATTCGCGCTTATTGATAAGAACAAAGATGGTTTGGGCGATGAGAATAAAGTTATTGTAGAAGACTTAGATCGCCCACACGGTATGGCTTTTCGTTGTTTAGAAACTTGTAAATTATATATTGCCGAAACCAATCAAGTTGCTGAATATGATTACGATAAGGAGAGTTTAAAAGCAATAAACAAAAAGAAACTTTTTGATCTGCCTGTCGGTGGAAATCATTTTACGCGTACGATAATATTTGAACCATATCCAAATGATTCCAAAATGCTTATCTCGGTTGGTTCATCGTGCAATGTCTGTAACGAAAACGATTCTCGTCGGGCCAAGATTTTAGAATATGATTTTAATACAAAAAAATTGGAAACTTTTGCTTCAGGTCTTAGAAATTCCGTTTTTATGAATATTCACCCGGTTACGGGTGATATGTGGGCGACGGAAATGGGCCGCGATCTTTTAGGCGATGATATTCCACCGGATGAAATAAATATTATTAAAAAAGGGAAGAATTACGGCTGGCCGATCTGTTACGGTAAAAATATTCATGATGATAATTTTGATAAAAATGTTTATTTCAGAAATCCTTGCCTGGAGCCGTTTGAAACGGAAAGTTATATAGATATTCAAGCCCACTCTGCGCCTTTAGGTTTAGCGTTCTTTCCGGAAGAGGGTTGGCCGGAAGAATATTGGTATAATTTATTAGTTTCTTATCATGGCTCGTGGAATAGAAGTGCTCCGACGGGTTATAAAATAGTAAGATATAAATTAGATGAAAAAGGGAATTATTTAGGCCAAGCAGACTTTATCAGTGGCTGGCTCGATGAAAAGGGCAACGTTTATGGCCGACCAGTGGATATTTTAATTCAACCAAATGGTATAATATATATATCCGACGATAAGGCCGGAATTATTTATAAGGTAATTAAAAATTAATCATGAGTGATAAAATAAAAAATTATTTAAATATCGCGATTATTGTTGCTATTTTAGCTGTTGGTTCTTCGGCGATTGTTTATGCAAACGCCTTTCGGACATCAATAAAGCCGGATTCTTATCGGAGTTTTTCAGTTTCGGCCGAAGGGAAGTCCGTTTCTATTCCG
>MFTL01000009.1:4712-5487 GCA_001786825.1 Candidatus Nomurabacteria bacterium RIFCSPHIGHO2_01_FULL_39_9 | reverse complement strand
GCAAAACTGCAAGAAGAAAATACAGAAAAAATCAATAAGGCGATTGCCTTTCTTAAATCTTTAAAAGTTGATCAAAAAGATATAAAAACAGAAAATTATAATTTAAGTCCGAGATATGAATATGCGAGCTGTCCGAGAAATACTTTTGGCGAGTCAGTTTCTTGTCCGCCGCCAAAAATTGTCGGCTACACGATCAATCAAACCATTGCGGTCAAAATTAGAAATTTTGAAAATATTGGTTCGGCGCTTTCCGGTGTTGTCACAAATGGCGCCAATTCTGTCTCGAGCTTGAATTTCCAAATCGATGATCCGGTCAAAGTTCAAAATGAAGCAAGAGAAGAGGCGATTAAGCGAGCGAAAGAAAAAGCCCGCTCGATTGCGCGTGCCGGCGATTTTCGCTTGGGGCGTTTAATTTCCATTGAGGAAGGTTTTGGTGGTCCAGTTCCAATGCGTTTTGAAGCGAAAGCCCTTGATGTCGGTTTTGGTTCCGGCGGAGGAGAAGAGCCTCAAATAGAGCCGGGTAGTCAAGAAACGAGAGTTTCAGTAACGCTCCGTTATGAGATTAAGTAGGATGATATAGAATATAAAAATGTTTTCTGTAATTTTTACAATTATCGGGCTTTCTCTTTTTGAGGCAGTTTCTTCCGTGGACAATGCCGTAATTAACGCCGAAGTCCTTTCCACTATGGGGGCTCGCGCCAGAAGATGGTTTCTTACCTGGGGTATGTTTATAGCCGTTTTTTTGATTCGCGGAGTTTTGCCTTTTGCAATCATC
>MFTL01000009.1:0-4705 GCA_001786825.1 Candidatus Nomurabacteria bacterium RIFCSPHIGHO2_01_FULL_39_9 | reverse complement strand
TCAATACTTCGCTTAGCGCAGGACAAGTTTTTTCCGCTGCTTGGTCCAGCGATCCGCTTGTGCACGAATCAATCGAAAAATCTGCTCCAATTCTTCTTGTCGCCGGTGGGGTTTTCTTACTTTTTCTTTTTTTGCATTGGCTTTTTCTTGAAGACAAAAAATTGGGTTTACCAAAAACAGAAAAATTTTTTATGGCTAAGGGGGGGTTTGGTTTTATGCGATAATATCTGTTTTACTTGCAATTATTGCTTGGTTTGCCCTAAAAGAAAGCAATCTGATGGGCTTTGGAGCGGTTGTCGGCTCTACTTTGTTTTTTATTACTCACGGCTTTAAGCAGAACGCTGAAGAGCAGGAAAAAAAACTGCTCGGCGGTAGTCATTCTGATTTGAGTAAACTATTTTTTCTAGAAATAATTGACACCACTTTTTCCATTGACGGAGTGCTTGGTGCTTTTGCTTTCACTCTCTCTGTGCCTTTGATTTTAATTGGTAACGGGTTGGGCGCTTTCTTGGTAAGAGAACTAACGATTCATAATATTGAACGGATCAAGAAATATGTTTATTTAAAAAACGGCGCGATGTATTCTATTTTAGTTTTGGGAATAATCATGATTTTGCACAGTTTCGGATTTGATGTTCCGGAATATGTTTCGCCTTTAGCCACTGTCATAATAATTGGTTATTTCTTCTGGAAATCTAAAATTGAACTTAATCTGAACCTCAAACACGAGAGTCATGTTTGAATTTAAAAAACAAATAGCTTGAACATAACTCTTGCATTTAAAAGGGTGTTTTGAGATAATAAATATGCGAGCCGTCGAAGCTCGTAAATTAAGCTTAGTTTATTATTAATTTTTATTAACTTTTTATTATGGAAAATATGGAAAAGAAAATGAATTGGGGTACTCTTATCTTGGGCATCATCATCGGCGCAGTTGTTGTTGGTGTTATTTGGTTTGCTTACAAGCCAGTTAGTTCAGGAGCACAGGGGCCAGACCTTAAAGGTGTATGTCAACTTTTCTTACGTGAAGTCAATGATAAACCTTTATATTGCAATCTTCCACCAGAACAACAACAAGAACTAGCGGCAAAGTGCGGCATACAGTTTCCTGCAGTTTGTCTTACTACACAATAGATTGAAAGTCGGTCTCGATGCTTGATTTGTGAATCTGATCAAAACATCTAATATAATAACGCAAAAACCGTCCCTCGATAATCTCAGGGCGGTTTTTGATTTGGACAAGAAATATAAACTACAAAAAACTAATAATCTATAAAGATTTCACTTTCAAGGTGGATTTCTTTTCTTTGTCTATTTTAGGAAGCTTGATTAAAAGCAAGCCGTGCTTCTCAACAGCTTGAGCGGCTTCCGGATCAATTTCTTGCGGCAGCATGACGGTGCGCGAGAAAGAGCCCCAGTAAAGTTCGCGGACAAAATAATTATCATCAGTGATGGCGCGATTCTCTTCGCGCTTGCCCGAGATAGTAACAACATCGCGGCCAATTTCAATATTTAAATCTTCCGGTCTAACGCCCGGCACCATTGTCTGGAGAATAATTTCGTTGGGTGTTTGATAAACATCGATAGATAGCTGGGCATCCTCGCCAGTCTCTTGTTCATTGCCTTCCTTGTTTTCTAATTCTTCTTCGTTCCCGTATTCGTCTTCGAGGTTAACACTGCCTGTTAATTTTTGCCAAAGTGATGTTTTCATATTTATGTTTTTAAACTAAGACCGTGACCTTCTGGGTGATAAGGGCACATTCTTCTTAGCTTTTCAAAAAGTAAAATAATAATAATTGCAAAGACCCAAACGAAAGCAAATACTTTTAGAAAGTCATTGCCTTCTGACTTCATTATAAAAAAGTTAAAGACACTATGCAAGCCGGTAGCGAGGATTATACCGACCAAAAGGTACAAAAACTTATATTTCTGCCGATAAAAGGCCAGTCCCAGCGCGATACCAATAGCACTTGAAGCGATGATGTGGAGCAAGGTGGCGCCTAAAAAACGCAAATTGCCGGTAAGAGCCGAAAGCAGCACTTCACCGCCGACAGAAGGGTTTAATAGGAAAAGAATATTTTCAAAAGCGGCAAAGCCAAGAGCCGCGGTCAGCATGTAGATCGGATAATCGATCGGTTCGTCGACAAATTTTGTATGAAAAGCAACTGCCCAAGCGGCAAAGTATTTAAATATTTCTTCGATAAAAGCCCAAGCGCCGATAACGATAATTTGATTAGCAATTAATTTATCAACTATTTTTTCAATCGGCAAAACTAAATTAACAGCAAACATACCGAGGATGAAAGTAATAATGATGAGTCCTTTTGGTTCAGGATCTTCGCGATCTTCTTTCAGCCAAAACCAAAGCCAGAGAAAGACGGGTAAGACGCCGGTCGTAATTGCTATTAAAATTGTTTTGTAGTCGGTCATGTTTTTATGCTGTTTTTATTTTGGCCATTTTTCAATTAAGAGCAAGTTTGGTTTCTTCAGAAGCTGCCAGACTTCTTCAGTGATAAAAGGCATAAATGGATGGAGGATTTTGATCGAGTCAAGAAGAATTTGGACAAGGAGCGCTTGTCGAGAATTTTTGTTATTCTCTTTGAGAATCGGTTTGCTCTCTTCGATAATTATATCAGCAAAGCGGTGCCAGAGGTAGTGGTAAATTTTTTCACTAGCAAGATAAAAGCGAAATTCCTCTATGTCTTTTGTGGCATATTTTTTAAGATTCTCAAATTCTTGCCAGAGTTCTTTGTCTTTCTCATCCGTAATTTTATTTTCTTTCAAGTCTTCTGTGTTTTCCAAAACAAAGCGGCTGATATTCCAAATTTTGTTGGCGAAGTGTTTGTAGGCTTTAATTTTGTTCTCATCGATCTTGCTGTCAGTGCCGGGCGCAGTGCCGACAATAAGCGACATACGGACGGCGTCAGTGCCGTATTTTTCATTCATTTCAAGCGGGTCGATTGCGTTGCCTAAAGACTTGGACATTTTCTTGCCTTTACTATCGCGGATTGTGCCGTGCAGATATACTGTTTTGAAAGGAATTTGATTTAAGAAAAATCCTGACATTAAAACCATGCGCGCCACCCAGAAGAAAAGAATTTCATAGCCGGTTTCGAGCACGTTGGTTGGGTGATAAGTTTCCAAATCTTTTGTTTTATCTGGCCAGCCGAGTGTTGAGAAAGTCCAAAGGGCGCTTGAGAACCAAGTGTCGAGAGTGTCTTCATCTTGGATAAATTTTGCGCCACAATGTGGGCAATCTTTAATTTCGC
Source organism: Candidatus Nomurabacteria bacterium RIFCSPHIGHO2_01_FULL_39_9 (assembly GCA_001786825.1). Taxonomy (GTDB): domain Bacteria; phylum Patescibacteriota; class Minisyncoccia; order Phycocordibacterales; family DATEUR01; genus MFTL01. The sequence continues at coordinate 1,436 of MFTL01000009.1, read as the reverse complement.
CGTCCCCAAAGCCAACAATTAACTCCTCACATTTTGAGATTTCATCTTCTCGACCGGGAATAGGCACGCACTTCGGCTCGTGATACCAAACAGGGATTCTGTGCCCATACCAAATTTGGCGGGAAATACACCAGTCGCGGAGGTTATCAATCCAATGGAAATAAGTCTTTTTGAAATGATCGGGAATAATATTTATTGCGTTAGTTTCAACTGGCTTACGCATGATTTCTTTTAAGGTTGTTTTCTTTGTCGTTCCTTCTCTTTGGTGATTAAATTCTTTATTTACCGCGACAAACCATTGCATTTTAGGCAAAGGTTCGATAAGGCCGTTTGTTCTTTCGGCCAGTGCGACATTATGGGTAATTTCTTCTTCTTTTTCGAGTAAATTCTCCTTTTTTAACCATTCAATAATGATCTCACGAGCTTCAGTAATTTTTTTATCTTTCAATTCTGGAACATCGATCATGATTCGTGCGCGTTCATTTATCACTTGAATCATGGGCAGATTATGTCTTTCTCCAATTTCCGCATCGGTAAAGCTGTGAGCTGGCGTCACGCCAACGGCGCCAGTTCCGAATTCTGGATCAACGGCACCATCAGCCACAATTTTAATATTTAATTTTACCCCGGTAAAATTAATTTCGTAAGATTTGCCAACATAATTTTTATAACGCGCGTCGTCTGGATTAACCGCTACGGCCGTGTCGCCGAGTTTTGTTTCCGGTCGGGTGGTTGAGATAGAAATAGGGAAGTCTTTCGAATATTTGAAAGTGTATAATTTTGTTTTTCTTTCTTCGTAAATAATCTCGTCATCGGAAATAGTCGTCGCGCCTTTTGGATCCCAATTGACTATCCGATAACCGCGATAAATGAGCCCGGCCTCATACATTTTTTTGAAAGCAAATTTTACCGCCAAACTTCTTTTTTCGTCGAGAGTGAAAGCAAAACGCGACCAATCGATAGACGCTCCCATTTTTTTTGTTTGTTCGATAATTGTTTTCTTGCTGTCTTCGGCAAATTCGACAATTCGGCGCAGTAATTCTTCGCGGCCAAGATCGTAGCGGCTTTTATTTTCTTTTTTATAAATTTCTTTTTCTACTTTTGATTGAGTGGCAATAGCGGCATGGTCGGCGCCGGGAAGCCAGAGCGTTTTGTCGCCTTTCATTCTATGGTAGCGAATCATAATGTCCTCCGTCGTAATGGTCAGCGCATGACCCATATGAAGCACACCGGTGACGTTTGGCGGCGGTAAGATTATTGAAAACACTTTTTCACGATCGCCGGGCAAATTATCCGGATTGAAAAAGCCGCTCTCACTCCAGAGTTTATAAATTCTTTCCTCGGTTTCTTTAGGATCGTAAGGCTTTAAAAATTTTTCGGGAATCATACAAATATTTTAGCATTTTGAGGCCATTTTTTCGATTGACATAATTTTA
>MFTL01000008.1:14136-21854 GCA_001786825.1 Candidatus Nomurabacteria bacterium RIFCSPHIGHO2_01_FULL_39_9 | reverse complement strand
TATTTTGTTTCAAAGCAAAACAAATTAAAACAAGCACCAGAAGAAGCCACAACACAAACACTTGGCGAGACGCTCTTTGAGTCGACGGCAGGTGAAAATCCGGCAGAGAATTTACCAGAACTCAATCCATTTGATACGAGTCTCAATCCTTACTCTGATGGTTACAAAAATCCATTTGCAAATTAGTTTAAATAATTATTTTTAAAAAAATTAAAAAATATGAATACAATTCAAAACAATTCTAAATTAGTATTATTGATAGCCCTATTCTTTGTTTTTGCAGTAGGGGCTGCCAGCGCTCAAACTAAATCAGATATTTCTTTTCCAATTGCCGAGTTAGGAAATTGTAAAAGCGAAAGTGATTGCAAGAGTTATTGCGATAAGCCGGGAAATATTATTGCATGTGTTTCTTTTGGTGAGAAGAATGGTCTTGTTTCAGCTCCCGAGGCGGCTCGCGCGAGAGAGTTTGCTGATGTCTTGAAAGGCGAAGGACCTGGTGCTTGTAAAGATAAAGAAGCTTGTGAGAGTTATTGCAACGACATCAATAATGTTGACGAATGTCTGACTTTTGCTGAAAAACATAATTTAATCCCAGCTAGCGAATTGAAAGAAGCAAAGAAAGTTCAAAAAGTTTTAAAAGAGGGTGGAAAATTGCCGGGTGGCTGCAGTAATAAAAAATCTTGCGATGACTATTGTGAGAAGCCCGGGAATATCGAAGAATGTTTTGCCTTTGCTGAAAAAGCTGGATTCATTCCGCCGGAAGAATTAGAACATGCTCGCAAAGCTATTCCGCTGATTGCTAGTGGTCAGTCGCCGGGCGGTTGCAAAACTAAAGATGAGTGTCAAAATTATTGCGAAAAAGAGGCAAATGCAACCGAATGTATAAATTTTGCCGAAAAAGCTGGTTTTGTTAGCAAAGAAGAGGCTGAGATTGTTAGAAAGACCGGCGGCAAAGGTCCTGGTGATTGTCGTTCTAAAGAATCTTGTGAAAGTTATTGCAATAATCCGGAAAACCAAGAATCTTGTTTTAAGTTTGCCGAAAAACACGGTCTTATTCCGGAAGAGAAAATAAAAGAAATGAAGGAGGGCATGATGCGCTTGAAAGAAGGACTTGAAATGGCGCCGCCGGAAGTCGTTTCTTGTCTTAAAGAAAACCTCGGCGAAAATATTATTGAAGAAATTCAAGCGGGCACACTTACGCCCGGCCCGGCCATTGGTGAAAAAGTGAAAGGATGTTTTGCTGGAATGATGAAGGAAGGCCTTAAGCAATTTAGAGAAGGATTATCTCAAATGCCACCGGAGATGAGAGCTTGCGTTGAAGAAAAACTTGGTTCAGAAAAGGTTGCAAAGATCGAAGCAGGCGAAGAGGTAGAGATTGGTCCGGAGATGGGTAAACTAATGGAGGAATGCGGTTCGGCAATAAAAGAAGAGATGATGGGTAAATTTGAACAAATGATGGGTCAGGTACCGCCAGAGATTCAAAGCTGTCTTAAAGAAAAATTAGGTAGCAATCTAGAAGAGAAATTTAAAAGTGGTGAGGCGACAGAAGCAAATGTTAAAGAAATTGTTATGAGTTGTATGGCAAATTTCAAACCGACAATTCCAAAAGGAATGATTCCGCCCGAAGGCTATACTCCGTCTGGAATGGAAAGTGGTATAACTCCGCTGACCGGTATGACTCCGCCGCCGGATATGATGGGTGAAATTTGTGAAAAGTTTTCTTTAGCGCCTTCTTGCGATTATATACCGGCTGAATTCCGAGATCTTTGTTTGAAATGCAAACAATAAAATATTAATAGATAATAATAAAAATATATGAGTATAATTACAATTATTTTAATAGTTCTCGCAGTTATTATCATTTGGCTAATTGCCGCTTATAACGGATTTATAAGAATTCGCACCAGAACCGAAGAAGCTTGGGCCGATATTGAAGTTCAATTGAAACGTCGTTATGATTTAATTCCGAATTTGGTTAGTACTGTCCAAGGTTATTCCAAACATGAAAGCAGTGTTTTTGAAAAAGTTACGGAAGCCCGAGCTAAATCCATTAGCGCGGATTCGGCGGGTAATTTAAAAGATTTAGCGCAAGCGGAGAACATGTTAACCGGCGCTCTGAAAAGTCTTTTTGCTGTGGCCGAGGCTTATCCAGATTTAAAAGCCAATACCAACTTCTTAGAACTTCAAAGAGAACTTTCTGATACAGAAAATAAAATTCAAGCCGCGCGAAGATTTTATAACGGCAACGTCCGCGATCTAAACATAAAAGTAGATTCGTTTCCGTCAAACATAATTGCTAAAATGTTTAACTTTGTTAAAAAAGAATTCTTCGATATTCCGGACAATGGGGTAGAGAGCCAACCGGTCGCGGTGAAGTTTTAGAAGTCTAAAAATAAATTTTATGCAAAATAAAAATAAGATCATAATAATCCTCCTTGTCGCTGTAATAGTGATTTTAGCTTATGGTGCTTTTATAAAACCTAAAAATGGTAATGATGGTTACCAAATTCCAGTAGGGGATACAAAAGGAGATGCTGATGCAACAGAATTAAATGCCATTAGTTATACTTATACTAATCATGGTTTCAGTATTGAATTACCAAAAGGATATGTGCCGGTTGAACAAAAATCCGAAGGGGGTCCAGCAACTTCAATATCTTTGCCAAACAATAGTCATTTAAGTTATGTGACCGATGCTGCTTGGTGGGAGCAATATAATATATTGCCTAGCTATACGTATATAAAAGATGAAAAAATCGGAGCGCATACTTTTAAAGTTTATAGTTATGGTAACTTTACATTCTATTGGTTTAAGCAGGGCAATGTTGGTTATGAATTTGTTGGTGATATTGAGTTGTTAAAGACATTTAAATTTGTAGGCTGGTCGCAATAGTTTAGATAAGAGCAATACTTTTTGGTATTCAATTGGATTAAAGTTTTAGTTATTTATTAATATAAAAATAAAACAATGAAAACAAACAAAGGATTAGCAAATGTAGTTTTAATTATAGTAGTTTTACTTGTTGGCATCTTAGCTGGTTACTTTTTTGCAAACATGAAAAAAGGTGATAAAAATTTTGTAGTCCAAAATGGAGAAACAGAAACAAATGTTCAGTGTTCACAAATAAATTGGCAGACCTCTTTACCGCAAATTCAAAATATTATAACTACCGAATTTGGTGATGGTGGCTCGGTCCTCCCAATTAATATTGTTGAAGAAGTTGATTTGACCGGAGATGGTTGTACAGAGGCAGTTGTGACCACTGGTGGTTCTGGCGCTTATGTAGAAGAACTTACGTTGATGCGAGAAGATGGCAATAATCCGATTATTGCTAAATTGAAGAACAATAATGGCCAAGTCGACTCAGTATTAATTGGTGCTGGCGCTTCTGTAAGAAACCAAGTTGGTTATAAGACACTCCCACAACAGAATGGATTTTATTCTTTCCAAAAGAATATCGATGAACAAGGTGGGCAAATGATTTTGGCAGGTTGCAGTGTTGATGCTTATGTTTGGAACAATTCAACCAAAATTTTTGAATATAATTCAAATTTAGTTCAATCAGTAATGCCTTTAGTTTGTGTTTTATAAAATTAATTATTATTAATACAGAAACAAAAATATTATGAAAAAAGGATTTGTAAATATAGTATTGATAATCGTTATCGTTCTGATTGCCGGCGGGGCAGGATATTATTTCGCTAAACAAAGTACTAAAGAGAAAGCGGTTCAAACAGAGCTAGTCGTACAAGAAGAACAAAAAGAAATTAAAGATATAGTTCTGCCTTCTGCCGCTGTTTCAACCACATTGCCAACGCCATATATTTCGGCACAAGAAAATTGGCCTCCGGTAATTCAGAATTCTTCAACTGCATATTCATGCACGGCTACATCCTCGGAAACGTCAGAAACTGCTGAAAAAATAATAAACGGAAGAACGTATTGCATTACTGATTTTACAGACTGCGGCGCGGGCAGTTGTTATTCTGACCGCACTTATGTGACAGCGGATAGCAGTGGAACAAAAACAACTAACTTTACGCTTCGATATCAAAATTGTGGGGGATACGGCGGGCCAGGAGATACAGAGTTCGACCAATGCTCGTCGGCGAGATCAAATTTTAACCTTGATGAAATTATTGATAGTTTGATGTAAGAAATATTATTATAATATTATGAAAACAAACAAAGGATTTATAAGTGCAGGCTTGATAATCATTTTAGTTTTGGTTATCGCTGGCGTTGGTTATCTTATTCTTCAACAAAAAAACAATCCAACTACACTTGGAGAGAATGAACCAAAAGTAGAAGAAAATTTGCCAAAAGAAACGGAATTAGTTTGCGGAATTTTTGTTGAAAAACCAGCTAGTGGTGAAGAACTTATAATTGGTAATAATTTTCAAGTGAAAGGATATGTGAATGGTTGTAATTGGACGGCTTTCGAAGCTGAGGCGGCAGTCATAAGTATTGAAGACGCTAACGGCAACATTGTAATGGAGAAAAAACCGATTCCGGTTTCGGGCGAATGGATGCAGTTGCCGGCTTATTTTGATTCGATTTTTATTCCTAATCTGCCTGCAACCACCGGCACTGGTTTTGTCATTTTTGAAAACGAAGACGCTTCCGGTGAAAATCCCCAAACGTTTAAAGTTCCGGTAGTTTTTGGCACTGATTAAAAACATAAATTTAGAATTTTGTTATAATTTATAGATCATGACTACAAAAGAATTAATTGATTATATTAAAGGGGAATTTAAAGAGGGGACAGCTCGGGAAAAAATAACGGGCGACTTAACTTCGTTTGGCGGCTGGACTAAAGAGGATGTCAGTGAAGCATTTAGTGTTATTGATAAAGAAACTGCCGCACCACCACCTCCGCCTCCTCCACCACCGGTACCGCCAGTTGCACCACCACCTCCGCCAATTATTACACCAACTCCCGGTCCTTCTTTTTATGCCCCTAAACCAGTTTCACCACCACCAATTCCTTCAATGCAACCAAGACCGATTCCACCACCACCACCGGCACCAAAACCAGCTCCACCACCACCTCCACCGTCATTTCCACCAATGCCGCTAACGTCAAAAGCAGTGATGACCCCAACGCCAACTCCGCCGCCACCACCTGTAATTGCATCGATACCAACCGGAGCTTCTTTTGTGATGCCTATGGGAAAGTCTTCTAAGATGATCGGAATTATCGGAGCTATTGCTGTAGTCGCTTCTTTGATAATTTCTTACTTTCCATTAGTAAAACTTCTTGAAACAGAAGGCATGATTAAAATCGCGATTGTGCTGGCGGTGCTTAATTTGATTCCAATCCTGACGCTGCAATTTCTAACCAGAAAAATTTTGGAACACTCTTGGGGTAAGGCGCTTTTTGTCGTCGGTGTGCCCGGAATTGTTGTTGCGCTCTTTTCTTTTGCTTCCAAGAGTTTAGGCCTAACTCCTATTATCGGCGGCGTTGTCTCTTTTGGCTTTGTAATTGCCTGGCTTTTCTTTTTCGCTAAAGTTTATAAGACTGGCCTATGGAAAGCGTTTAAAGTCGGCTTTTTGCAAATTTTACTAAATACAATAATAATTGCTGCCCTCATTCTAGTTATTGGTTTTACTTTTCTTGAAGGTTTAACAACAAATATTTCTGATATTTCCAATCAAACTAATTTCATAGAACAAACAGAACCTTTAGAAGAATTACCGGTTGAAAATATTTTGTTAAATTATACCAATAGCGAATTAAATTTTTCTTTTGATTATCCGCAAGATTTTAGTTGGGCTCAAGAACCCTCAGTTGTTTTTGGTGAAAAAGGAAAAATTTTCGGCGGAACCTTAACTGGTTTTGATCCCTCACTTCAAATGTTTGTTGGCGCTAGCACAGCAGATTTCAGAGGCCCGATTGAATTAAATGCCAATGAAGTATCAAAATACCCGACTGAGGCTGAATTAGCTTCACTCTTCGAAAGAGGTTATCGCAATGAAACGAGAGTTAACGCCAAAGGCGAAGAATACATTTTAATTTTCGGTCAGCCAGAGACAGATATGCCTTACATCAGCGAAGGACAAGCGGTTGCGATTTTTAAGCTAAAATCATCGACCGACTTTAAAGCGCTTGGATTTATGTTGGTGGGCGGCGATTTGAATGTGTTTTTAAATATAATGAATTCGGTTAGCATTGAATAAGGAGATGAAATTTTTTGCTCCAAAGATTATTTTATTTATTGGGATTTTCTTAATCCCGATTAATTTTATATTTGCGGAAAAAATCAGTAATTTTGATGTGAAGATCAAGGTAAATCCAGACTCATCAATTTCTGTAGCCGAAAATATAACTTATGATTTTGAGGGCGCGGAAAAGCACGGCATTATCCGGGATATTCCTGTTGTCTACAAGACGCCAACCGGCCGGCGAAAAATAGATTTGAAAATAGTCGATGTGCTAAGAGATGGTGCAAAAGATGGTTTGGAAACTTATCGTTCCGGCGATAATTTTTCCGTTAAAATCGGCCTTGCCCAAGAAGTTATATCAGGCTCTCATCTGTATTCGATAAACTATACAGTCGCCAGAGCTTTAAATTATTTTGAAGATTTTGATGAGCTCTACTGGAACGCAACAGGAAATGGTTGGAAGATTCCTATTGAAAAAGTCAGTGTCAGAATTGAACTTCCAAATGGTGTAGACCCCTTTTTCATCAGGAAAAGTTGTTATCAAGGATTATTTGGCTCGAGAGAAGGGTGTCCTGCCGATATTATCGGGCTTGGCAATATTATCCAATCGAAGTCGGGACAAACGTTAAATAGCGGAGAAGGCCTCACAGTCGCCATTGGTTTTCCCAAGGGCTTTGTGTCAGAACCAAACACCAGTGAAAATATCATAAATTGGTTAAAAGATAACGGCATAATATTTTTGCCTGTTTTGGTTTTTATTTTTATGTTCGGGCTTTGGTGGAAAAAGGGGAGAGATCCAAAAGGTCGGGGAACGATTATCGCGGAATATGAGCCACCTCGTGGAATGAAGCCAACACTCGTCGGATCTTTAATTGATGAAAAAGTCGACGATCGAGATATTACAGCCGGACTTATTTATCTGGCGGAACAAGGTTTTGTAAAAATAAAGCGTTTAGAGAATAGCGGGATCGTTGGTTGGTTAACGGGCATTGATTATGAATTAACGTTACTCAAAGATGAAAGTGAGATTCCTGAAAAGATAGAAAAAGATATTGCAAAATTATTTTTTTATAATCCAAAAGCCGGAGCGATGATAAAACTTTCTGAAATTAAAAAAACAAGCGAATTCCGCAAAAAAGCTCTTAGTTTAAAAAGTGATATTTATGAAGAAATGGTCACGGGTGGATATTTTATCAAAAATCCTAGAAGAATAATAGTAGGCTATGTGGCGACAGGAATATTGGTTGGTCTTATTGGTTCGCAAATGGTTATATTTTTTGGAGGAGTGGCAATGATTACTTCCTTTATTTCCGGATTGATAATTATTATATTTGGTTTGCTAATGAAAAAGAAAACTCCGCTTGGCGCGGAAACCAAGGACGAGCTTCGCGGTTTTAAAGAATTTCTTTCGATGACCGAAAAAGATAGATTAGATTTTCATAACGCGCCAGGAAAATCGCCGGAGCAATTTATGCAATTTCTTCCATTTGCTATTGCAATGGGGGTGGAAAATAAATGGGCCGATCAGTTTAAAGACGTTTATATAAATCAA
>MFTL01000008.1:13711-14110 GCA_001786825.1 Candidatus Nomurabacteria bacterium RIFCSPHIGHO2_01_FULL_39_9 | reverse complement strand
GGCTTCTGCAACTGCTTCTCGTGGCGGTTCCGGATCGTCGGGCGGGGGATTCTCCGGCGGGGGTTTTGGCGGCGGCGGTGGTGGAAGTTGGTGAATTAGTGTTATAAAACCTTATAAAATATGATTAAAATCATTCTTGACTATATTAAGTTTTTATGATAACCTATATTTCAGGTGGCAATATTGCTATCAAACCTTAAAAACAAAAGAAAATGCTCAAAGAAAATGAGAATGTTCGTTTGTGGACGACCGAACAGCGGGATGAAATCATCTCGTCCGTGGTAAAAAATTTACCCAAGTCCAAAGAAAAAGTGCCTTTCGACATAGCGCAAAAATATGTTGAAAAACCGGAAACTTTCAAAAGAAAAATCCGGGAGATATTTTTTCCGGGTGGCAACG
>MFTL01000008.1:13202-13699 GCA_001786825.1 Candidatus Nomurabacteria bacterium RIFCSPHIGHO2_01_FULL_39_9 | reverse complement strand
TTTTTTCCGGGTGGCAACGGTCTTGTCAAAAAAATTGAAGGCGCGTATCCCGAATCCCTACTCGAGTTTCATGATGGTTGGGTGGAGTTTTATAAAAACTTCAGCATTGCGATTGACCTGAATGACTTTCCTCTTCCTCCCTATGAAAGGTTGATTCTGGAAGAAGGAAAAAATTACTGGTCCAATTTGGTGCATGAAAGCATGAATCCGCAGAGTTCTTTTGCCATCAGGAAACAATTGAGCGAGGTGTATGAATATACCAGTGTTTCTAAAATCGTTGATGTTTATCCGAGAGTGAAAGTTTCGGTAATAGAAGCGGTTCAAAATGCTCGTATGCTTCTACCGAATGTTTCTTGCTTTAAAAGCATGGAGATGGGAATTCTAGGCACCACTTTTACTGAAGGATGTTTGATTGATGGGCGGATATTAAAAGAAATCGGAATGCATCTTGATGTTGATGGGGCAACTTTGTACACGGGTTCTCGCTATTCGGGCGG
>MFTL01000008.1:10781-13132 GCA_001786825.1 Candidatus Nomurabacteria bacterium RIFCSPHIGHO2_01_FULL_39_9 | reverse complement strand
AAAGCGAACACGACTATTTTTTTTATGATAAAATATATTTGGCTGATAAACTGGTCCCGAGTAAAAATCGAGGGATAACAGTTTGCCATATTTAGAAACTGCTTGCCTGGAATTTAAGCATAGATAGCGCAGATAATTTAAGATGCTCCACATTGCTCGCGACCGCGAGATAACGCAGGCAGTCCGAAAACGGACTGCTGGTGAAAAAGATTTATTTCAGGCAAAAGACGGGTTCTCGCAATTCGGACGGTAATGTTCCGAACTCGAACTGGAACAGTGATGACAAGTTCAATGTGAACAACTATGGTTTGCAGAATGCCAATCCGAACCTGTCTCTCCGTCAGAAGTTTCTCGCTTACATCCCCGGCAACGTTCGGGGATTTTGCGTTTCTGAATACTTGAGCCAGCCGTTTATCATCTTGGAAATTTCCTGCAATTTTAATTCTATGTTCAAATAAGCTTTTTCAGGAATAATTTTTATCTCATATTCTGTCCTCACTAATTGTTTTAATGTTTCTATTTGGAGTCTAGCTTTTTTTATTAAAATAACTTTTTCAGATTTTGACTCAAGCGATGCGCTGATCAAAAACGAAAAGGCTCGCAGGAATTCTTTTTCAATATGGCTGTGGAGACCAAGCTTGTCGCGTTTCGGCAATTTATTGCCAATCAGATACACATAAGCGTATAATTTCCGTATCTTATGAACGACCGGAATATCAAAAATTGCGTGGGGGGGGGGACTTCTTAGATGTTTTTTCCATGATATCGTCAGTCTATCAAATTTACTCAAAGCTTGGAAGGAATTTAAAAAATGTAAAATTGGTAAAAAAGATGTGGCCGAATTTGAATTTCATTTGGAAGATCATTTATTTCTCTTGCATGAAGAGTTAATTAACAAAACTTATAAACCGGACCCGTATCAAGCTTTTTTCGTATGTGATCCGAAAATAAGACATATCCATAAAGCGACAGTTCGGGATAGAATTTTACACCAGGCTATTTTTAGGATTTTATATCCTATTTTCGATAAACATTTTATTTACGATTCTTATTCTTCACGGCTTGGCAAGGGAACTCATCGAGGTTCTGAAAGGCTTTTTAAGGCATTGCGAAAAGTTAGCAGAAATTGGCGCTGGCCTGTTTTCGCCTTGAAATGTGATGTCAGAAAATTCTTTGATTCTATAGACCATGAAATTTTATTTGCACTGATCGAAAAAAGGATTTCCGACCCGGAAACACTCTGGCTAATTGATAAAGTATTAAGAAGTTTTGAAAAGTCGTCGAACATCGGACTTCCACTTGGCAATGTGACGAGTCAGTTATTTGCCAATATTTATTTAAATGAATTAGATCAATTTGTAAAACATAGATTAAAAACGAGATATTATTTCAGATATGCGGATGATTTTATCATTTTATTTAACGACAAACCTGAACTCGTTTATCTTCTTCGACAGATCGGAGTGTTTTTAAAAGAACAATTAAAATTAAATTTTCATCCTGATAAAATTCAGATAAGGAAATTGAGGCAGGGGATAGATTTTGTCGGGTACGTTATTTTGCCCGATGCTGTTATTTTGCGGACCAAAACCAAGAAAAGAATTTTTAAAAAACTTAAAAAAGCGAAAAGTGAAATGCTTGCTGGAAAAATCAGCGAGGAGAAATTTTCCAAAATCAAGGCTTCTTATTTGGGAGTGTTAAAACATTGCAAAGATAAAGAGATTAAAAGAAAGATAAAAAAAGTCCTTAGCTGGCGAAAATGATCAGAAAATTGTAAGATGATAAATAAATGGCGACACTTTACTCTCATCAAGCAAAAAATATTTGGAAGACTTGGATTTTAATGTTCGTGTTTTTTGTCGTGATTATCGGGCTCGGCTGGTGGGCGAGCTACTATTTTCAAAGTCCTAATATTTTATACTTCTTTGTAATTTTCAGCATTTTCATGAACACTTTGTCCTACTGGTTCTCCGACAAAATCGTTCTTTCTATATCTGGCGCTCGACCGGCAAATAGGGAAGAATTTTTTGATCTTTATACTGTCACAGAAAATTTGGCGATCACGGCTGGCCTGCCGAAGCCGAAAATTTATGTGATCAACGATCCCGCGCCAAATGCTTTTGCGACCGGACGAAATAAGGAGCATGCTGTAGTTGCGGTGACCACCGGTCTTTTGCAAATTTTAGACAGAACGGAACTCGAAGGCGTTATCGCGCATGAGCTTTCGCACATCGGCAATCGCGATATTTTACTTTCTACTGTTGTAGTTGTGTTAGTTGGTTTTGTGACACTTGTTTCTGATTTTTTTATGCGTTCAATGCTTTTTGGCGGTATGCATTCTCGAGAGAGCA
>MFTL01000008.1:0-10769 GCA_001786825.1 Candidatus Nomurabacteria bacterium RIFCSPHIGHO2_01_FULL_39_9 | reverse complement strand
TTTAGCAATACTGGCACCAATAATTGCAGTTTTAATTCAACTGGCCATTTCAAGAAAACGAGAATTTTTAGCCGATGCCTCGGGCGCTCTTCTTACTCGTTATCCGGAAGGACTCGCAAGCGCACTTCAAAAAATTTCTCAATATAGTCGACCAATGGCGCGGGCTAGTGATGCCACCGCTCATCTTTTTATCGCTAATCCGTTTGGCTCGAAATCCTTTCGCGGCATTCACAAATTGTTTATGACTCATCCGCCGGCAGAAGAGCGAATTGCCGCATTGCGCGAGATGGGGAAATAAGGTATCTTTTGATTAGTTTTAAATTATTGGAGGCGTCGCATAGCGGTCTAGTGCACAGTCCTGGAAAGACTGAGTCTGGGAAACCGGACCGAGAGTTCGAATCTCTCCGCCTCCGTTTTGATGGGAATACTAAAAAAAAGTAATAAATTAAGTTAGATAATCATTAAAAAAAGTTTAGAAAAAGTTTAAGGCAAAAATTGCATAGTTTAGTTAAATTTGTTCTCTAAAATGCAATTTAAAACCTTAAACAATGAAAAAGATAACTGTTGCCGTTGTTTCTTACAACACAATTCCGCCTTACAAAAAAGGCGTTGTAAGAATAAAAAACAAAAAAGTACTCATTCTCTCAAATACTTTTAATCCCAAATGTCCTGATAATGTGCGGTCGGACGATCCTAACTGGCAGAAATTATTGTTCCATAAAAATGATCTGCAAAAAGTCATAATTTTTGCAGGCAAGAAAGAATCTGGCGCGCTTGAGATTATTGATCGAGCGCTGGCCGACTTCAAAAAAAGAAAGAGAATACTTTTTTTTGTGCTCTGTGATCATGATCTGGAAGAAAAAATTGACAAACTTAAGCAGTATGGAATTTCAAAAACGCAGTATGTCTGTTTTTCAGACGGTCATGAGCGCTGTTATGAGACGCCATTTCTTTTGGGTTTTATGCATGATTATTTAGACAATAACTAATTGGCATTAGTTTTAATTTAACCCGCTTTTGAGCGGGTTTTTTCATGATAGTATTATTCATATGAAGGTGCTTGTTATCGAAGATGAGTTGAATATTGCAAATTTTATCAAAAAAGGATTAGAAGCCGATCTTTTTGTCGTTGATATTGCGAATACCGGCAAAAGCGGCGTTAATTTAGCCCGTTCCAATCAATACGATGCTATTATTTTAGATTTTAAGTTACCAGATATTCTTGGTTCAGAGGTTTCTTCGCTAATTAGAGAGAACAAGCCCTCAATACCGATTCTCGTGCTTTCTGTTGAGAGTGATATAGACACAAAAGTGAAAATGCTTTCAGTGTGCGATGATTATATGACGAAGCCTTTTTCTATCCGCGAACTTGCCGTGCGATTGCGCGCGCTTTCAAGGCGAGGTGAAGTAATTCAAGGCGACGTTTTGAATGCCGGCCCGCTCTCAATTGACTGCGTTAAGCATGTTGTGACTTTAAACGGCAAAGAAATTTCTTTAAGAAATAAAGAATTTGCGCTGCTCGAATATCTTATGCGTAATCAAGATATTGTGCTTTCTCGAGAAATGATGCTCGAACATGTCTGGGACATGAATACTGACCCATTTACTAATACGGTTGATACTCATATTAGGCTTTTGCGCAAAAAAATAGAAACTCCTAAACGAACATTTATTCATACGGTTCCTAAGCGTGGCTATCGCTTTTTTGCGATGTAGGTTTTTTCTGATTTTTCCTCTCAAGCGTTTAGATATTTTTTAAGTTTTATTCATAATTTCTTTATGAGCTTTTTTGTACTATTCTTTTGGATCAAATTTTCTTTTAAACAATTTAAAAATACAGTTATGAAAACAAACCTTAAAACTTTGCAAACTTACGATTTGCCTGACAGCTTTGAAGCTGACACCATTTATCATCTTTTGCCTAAAAATTTCTCCCAAAGTTATTATGAAGAGCGGACGGATCGGAATATTGGCTGGCTGACCAAAGAAGAACAAGAGTATTTGAAGAATTCTGTGATTGGTATAGCCGGTTGCGGAGGAATGGGCGGCCTTATTGCCGCTACGCTCCTGCGATTAGGAGTTGGTGAAATTCGCATCGCTGATATTGAAGTTTTCGACTGTTCTAATTTAAATCGCCAGTTTGGTGCGACCTCTCTTAGTATTGGCAAGCCCAAAGCGTTTGAAACCGCCAAGATGCTCCGGACGATTTCCGCTGATACCAAGATTGTTGTTTATCCGCAAGGGATTACCGAGGAAACTGTTCGGAGTTTTTCCGAGGGCGCTCATGTCATTTGCGATGAGATCGAATTTTGGGCAATTGGTGCGCGGACGCTTTTGCATAAAACAGCTCGCGAACTGAACATCTCAATTTTCAATTGCAACACAGTCGGCTTTGGCACGCGGCTTTTTCTTTTTAAACCCGATGATGCAACAATGGAAACACTGCTCGGCTTTACCTACGAAGAAGCCAAAGAAGCAGAAGCGCGCTTTCGAAACAAAACTGCCGATGAGTTCTTGATTAAGAAAATGATGACTGCTGTGATTGACGGTCTTGTGCCGGAATTGCCGGAATACTGCACAAACGAAGATAGGCGCGCAGTAATTTTAGAGCGTCTATTTGGCGAAGGCAGGGCGTCAATTATTGCGACTAATCCGCCAATGGCTTCTGGATTTTTAGCTGACCACATTTTGTTTTATCTTTTGCGCAATTCAGAAACCAAACGCCAGATTGTTAAAATTCCAGAGATTCCCGGCTATCTTTTCTTTGATGTCGCTAAGATGGAAGCCCGTCAGGTTTTTCTGAAAAAAAACGATAGTAATAATTCCAAAATTATTATTGGCTTAGCCGAAAGCGAAACAGCAAAGAGGGAAGCATGGACTTTTGTTGAGCAAAAATATCTGGAGATTTTTAAAGCTGCACCGCCTCACGCTCAATATTATTTTGTAGCTAAACAAAATAATAAAATCGTGGGAACGCTTTCCGTAGATTTTTGTCTTGAAAGTGAAAAGATCTGGCTGGAAAAAATTTACGAATTTGACGAAAAGTCGGCTCCTTTTCCGGTTTTGCGGGATAAAATCATCCAGTATGGCCGCTGGCTGACTTCAGTCTCTGGCATATCAGAGAGTTTGATTTATGCCGCTACTTGCCATGCAGAAAGACACGGAAGATTATATGGCTGGTGCGAGCACAATGATAAGGTTCATCGGGTGGCAGAGCGTTTAGGCATTGCTTTCCGTCCTGTATCTGGTGCGAAAATTATTTTTAAAAATATGCCTTCAGAAACGCAGGCCTATTACAAAACACCGCCACTCATGAAACTTTACATGGTCAGCGTTTCTCAAATTCGCGAAGTTTTGGAATCAAGGGTGCAAAGCCTAGTTGATTCTGGTCAGATTTCTTTTGCTGATTTTTAATGTTTTTATATAAGACACATATTGGACTTTAAAATAAGCCTGGTGCATAATATATGCGACAACCAGGCTTTTTTAATTCATGCAACAAGCCATCTTAGTTTTTATTGCAATTGCCAACTTCTTAGTCGGTGTCTATGTTTTATTGCGCAAGCCGAAAGCGACGGTTAATCGCAGCTTTTTCATTTTTGTCACCGGCATTGCCTTATGGGTTTCCGGATTTGTTTTGTTGTTTCATTTTAAAAATTTTCTGTTCGACAAGCAAATTCATTATGGTGGCCTCATTATGGTTTTGGGATTGTTTATGTTTTCGGAAGTTTTTCCTAATGGTCAATTTTTAAGTCGACGACTTCGACTTTTTTGTTTGCCGCTATTTCTAGTTGCAATTTTTGTGATCCCGTTTAACCTGCTCATTAAAAGCATGGTTGTTTTGCCCGATGGAAATCTCGACCCTATTAATGGACCGCTTTTGTCTTTTTATATCGGTCTGGCCGGAATTTATATTTTAGCAAGTCTCTTTAAACTTGGCCGTAATTTTGTCAGAAGTTCTGGCAAAGCGAGAATGCAGATGAAATATCTTCTAGTCGGTGTTTCAATTTTTATAATTGCGGCTCTTATTTTTGACGGCCTTTTGCCGGCGCTTGGTGTTTCTAATTTTAATATTTTTGGTCCTGTTTTCTCAGTTGTTTTTGTGGCCTTCACCGCTTATGCGATTGTTCGCCACGAGCTTTTGGATATCCGCGTTGTTGTTCAGCGGAGCTTAATTTATTTAATCCTGTTGGCTATTGTTGCTGTCAGTTATGTCGGCCTTCTGCAGATTATCGGTCATTTGCTCAATAAAGTGACAAATTTAGGCATTATCTTGAGCGCTGGCACAACAATGCTTCTGGGAATTATTTTTTTCAAGCCGCTTGAACAATTTTTCGAGCGCGTAACTGACAAAATATTTTTTAAAAATAAATACAATTATTCATTAGCGCTTCATGACTTAAGCAGAATTCTCAATGTAAATTTAAGTCAAGGCGATATTGTTAATACATCTTCGACAACGCTTCAAAATATTTTTAAAACAAAGGAAGTGGTGTTTGATTTTTCTGATCAGCAAATTATTTTTCACTCATTATTAAATGATGATGGTTCAGTTTCAGTGCCTATTCTTTTTGAAGATAAGAGCATAGGCACGATAAAGCTAGGGCCAAAATTATCTGATGATGGTTACAACAATAAAGACGTCAGATTTTTGGAAACTTTTGCCCATCAAGCGGCAATAGCTTTAGAAAAAAGTAAGCTTTATGAAAAAGTTAAAGATTACAGTCTTAATCTGGAACAGCTGGTTGAAAAAAGAACTAAAGAAATTAGAGATCTTCAAGAAGAACAAAAAAAGATTATGATTGATATTTCTCATAATTTACAAAGTCCGCTGACGATTATTAAAGGCGAAATTGATTTTTTAACTAATATTCCAGCTTGCGGGGACAAACTTGATTCAGTTAAAAAATCTATTGAGCGAATTTCTTGGTTTATTCGCCAGCTTCTTTATCTGGCAAAACTAGAACATATGGAGCTAGCTAGTAATTTTAAGTTAATTGATTTGTCGGCTTTAGTGCGCGATCAGGCTGAATATTTTGAAGTAATGGCGAGTGAAATGGGTGTTAAATTTAGCTCTATTATTGCTCCTAATATTTTTGTGTTTGGTAGTAAAAGATTGCTTGAAGAGGCGTTTATTAATTTAATTTCCAACGCTGTTAAATATCGCAATAGCAATAATCAAAGCCAAGTGACAATTTTTTTGAACAGAAAAGAAGATAATGCCGAATTGAAAATTATTGATAATGGCATTGGTATTTCAGAAAAGGATCTGCCTCTCGTTTTTTCACGTTTTTTCAGATCGACTAATGCGGAAGATTCGGCTCAAGGGGTTGGTCTCGGCTTGGCGATTGTAAAGAAAATTATGGAAAGACATCAGGGCCAAATTTCTATTTCAAGCGTTTTAGGCTCGGGAACTGAATTTATAATTGTCTTACCTGAAAAAAAATTATAGTTTTACTATTTTTCATCTAATTTTTAGATAAATTTTAACTCTATTTTAGTAGCATTAACTGCTTCTTTCTCCTCTTAAATTAAGCAACTAGTCGTGGTTATGAGGACGCATTTTATCACGCTCATAACCGCGACTAGTTACTTAATTTATGTTATTATACTGTACTAATGCGGATAAATAAATATCTCCGAGACCATAATTTTGCCAGTCGGCGCGAAGCTGACGAGCTAATTTCTCGCGGCTTAGTAAAAATTAATGGCCGGATTGCTCGTCTTGGCGAAGAAGTTTCTGAAAAAGATAAAATCGTTGTTAACGATGGCAAAAAATTCAAAGATAATAAATATTTTGCTTATTACAAGCCAAGAGACATTATTACTCACTCGCCGCAAGGCGGCGAAAAAAGCATCGGCGAGGTCGGCGGCTTCTCGAAAGAGTTTTTCCCGGTCGGCCGACTTGATAAAGATTCTCACGGCCTTATTGTCATCACTAACGATGGCCGAGTAACGAGAAAGCTTCTCGATCCAGCCGAAAATCATGAGAAAGAATACATGGTTAAAGTTGATAAAGATTTGACTGAAGGTTTTCTGAAAAAGATGACTCTTGGCGTCAAACTCGAGGATTTTACTACCAAGAAATGCGCTGTTAAAAAAATAGGCCCAAAAGTTTTCAAAATTATTTTAACTGAAGGGAAGAAACATCAGATCAGAAGAATGTGCGCCGCGCTTGGCTATACGACTCTTGATCTTAAAAGAGTTAGAATTGGTAGTATAAAAATAAATGATTTAAACCCGGGTCAGAAAAGGGAATTGGCCGGCTCCGAACTGGCGAATTTTTTGAAGGCTTTGTGGTAAAATATACTTTATATGGCGACTGGAATATTTGAACTCGGTGTTGTTATAATTTTGGCGGCAATTCTCGGTGTTGTTGCGCGCCAGTTGCGTCAGCCGGTTATCTTGGCTTATATCGTCACGGGTACGCTTATAGGCATTTTCGGTTTTTTTGACATTGGCAAGCAAGAAATTTTTCAGACTTTTTCAGAGCTCGGGATAATGTTCTTGCTTTTTTTAATTGGTCTGGAAATTGACTACGCGAGCTTGCGTTCAGTTGGAAAAATTTCGCTTTTAATTGGTCTTGGGCAGATCGTTTTTACCGCTTCCATCGGTTTTCTTTTATCATTATTTTTTGGCTTCGCTTTAATTCCCGCGCTTTTTATCGCAGTCGCTCTAACTTTCTCCAGTACGATTATTGTCGTTAAAATTCTTTCAGAAAAAAAAGAGTTGAGCAGTCTTTATGGGAAAATAAGTGTTGGTTTTTTGTTGGTTCAAGACTTTGTCGCGATAATTTTACTTTTAGTTCTAGCCAGTCTTGGGGAAGCAGGCGGCAGTATTTCTTTCTCAAATGTAACCGGCACAGTCTTAACTGGTATTATTTTGTTTGCACTTATGCTCTGGCTCGGCCGAAAAATTATTCCTTTTATTTTTGATAAGATCGCTCGATCCAAGGAGCTTATTTTTTTAACAAGCTTGGCTTGGTGTTTTTTGATTGCGATTTTAACGACCAAAGCTGGTTTCTCGATTGAGATCGGCGGATTTTTAGCCGGTCTTTCGCTTGCTAATTCTTCCGGTCATTTCCAAATTTCGAGCAATATGCGCTATCTGCGCGATTTCTTTATCGTAATCTTTTTTGTGTTATTAGGATCTTCGCTTGTTTTTTCAGATTTTACCGGACTTCTTTGGCCAATAATTGCGTATTCGCTTTTTGTGCTTATTGGCAATCCGCTTATTGTAATGACGATTATGGGCATCATTGGTTATACCAAACGGACAAGTTTTCTTGCCGGTGTTGCGGTGGCCCAAATATCAGAGTTCAGTTTGATTTTGGCAGCGCTTGGTTTTAAATTGGGTCATCTTTCAAGCAAAGAAGTATCACTTATCACAGCCGTCGGTATTGTCACAATTACAGTTTCGGTTTACATGATGATTTATTCCAAAGAACTTTTTAAATTCCTTTCCCCTTATTTAGAAATTTTTGAGAGAAAAGAAACAAAAGAAACGGAACTATCTGGTAACGTGAGTCGTTCGATTGTTGTTGTTGGTTTTCACCGAACTGGTCAAGCGATTGCCAAATACTTATCTAAGAAAGATCTGCTCATAGTTGATTTTGATCCCGATATGGTCTCTATTCTTGAAGATAAAGGTTTCCATCATCTTTTCGGCGACATTTCTGATGAAGAAATTTTTGAAAGAATTAATTTTGAAAATACCAAAATTATTATTTCCACGAGTCCGGATTTTGAAGATAATATGGCAGTTTTGGAACGAGTGCGCGATCTCAAAAAATCCGGCTTTAATTTGAAAGCTGTGTTTACGGCGCAAAACGAAAAAGATTTGGAACTGCTTTACAAAAAAGGTGCTGATTACGTTATTTTGCCGCATGCTTCGGCTGGCAACTATTTGGGAAAACTTTTGGAAAACGATTTGGAATTGAACAATCTTGATCAAATCAAGCTCTATTCAACAGTTTAAAAAATATATAGTATAATAAAAAATATAAATAATATTAAAAATATATGAAACAAAAAATATTTAATTATGTGGTTGGGGTAATATTTTCTATCATTGCAATACTTCATTTAGTGCGTTCAATTTTCGGTTGGGAAGCGCAAATTGGTGGAGTCGAAATTGTAATTGGCGTTTCTGTCGTCGCTTTTATTTTGGCTGGTTTTTTAGCCTACACAGCTTTTTCTTTAACGCGTAAGGGAAACGACAATCAAGAAATAAAAGATGAAGAAAATATTATCAAATAATTATCCCCACCCGCGCTCTTGCTGGGGTGGCAGTCATTTGAGATAATAAACATGCGAGCAATCGAAGCTCGTAAATTAAGCTTAATTTATTATTAATTAAAAATTTTTTAAATATATCATGCCAGAGAATAAATTTAATGTAGGTAATTTTGTTTTAGGTCTCATTGTTGGCGCGGTAGTTGTTGGTGTTATTTGGTTTGCTTCTAATCCAAAGCAATCAGGTGCAACACCGCCAGTTCAAGCGGACCCCATGTGCTCGAGTTAGGACCGCTATTTTTATTGATGAATTTACCGACATAGTTGATCTTCCCGCAGAAGCAATTCAGAAGATTGAAGAAGCATATGCAATTTGTACTGCAGCACGTCAATAGTTACTTGTTGCTTTTAAAACCCAAAAACAACCCGCATAAAAACGGGTTGTTTTGATTTTGAGGAGAATAATTTATAATTAGGATATGACTAATACTATTAAAACTGAAGAGGAATTGAAAAAGGAGCTGACGCCGGAGGAATATCATGTCTTGTGTGAGCAGGGGACGGAGGCTCCGTTTTCAGGAAAATATTGGAATACTAGTGAGTCGGGAATGTATCAATGCAAAGTCTGTGGCCAAATTCTTTTTCCTTCGGACGCCAAAATGGATTCAACAAAAGGCCCGGCCGGGCTGCGTGGCTGGCCGAGCTTTGATCAAGCCTTGCCGGGCGCTGTAGAATATCGAGACGATAACAATTTGGGAATGAAACGCACGGAAGTTATTTGTTCGAAATGCAAATCTCATTTAGGCCACATTTTCGAAGACGAAACAAAAACCGGCCAGCATTTTTGCATCAATTCCTGCGCGCTCGATTTTCAAAAAAATAATGGAAAATAATTGGTATAAAAAATCAGTAAAAAATGTTATTGAAATTTTAGGTTCAAGCGAATTTGGAATTTCTTTTGATGATGCTAAAAAGAGATTATCGCAATACGGTTCTAATAAATTACCGGAAGCTAAAATAGAAAATTTATTTTCTATTTTCTTTCGTCAATTTAAGAGCCCGCTTATCTATATATTACTGCTTGCTGGTGTTATTGTTTTATTCTTAAAAGAATACAATGACGCGATAATTATTTTTTTTGTTCTAATTTTTAATGCTGTAATTGGCGCGATTCAAGAAGGGCGTTCGCGAAATACGCTTTTAGCGCTGCAAAAATTTGTCGAAGCCGTCGCTCGCGTTTTGCGCGCCAGCAAAGAGTTTTTGATTAAGGATACCGAAGTGGTGCCGGGTGATATTTTAATTTTAGAACAAGGCGATAAAATTGCCGCCGATGCGCGAATTGTTTTTTCATTGGGAATTAAAACTGATGAGGCGGCGCTGACTGGCGAATCAGAACCAATTATTAAAACGGATGAAGTCTTACTCGATGAAAAAGTTTTGCCTTCTGACCAAAGAAATATGGTTTTTAAAGGCACTTATGTTGTTGCCGGCTCTGGCCGGGCTATTGTTGTTGCAACTGGTTTGCAAACTCAAATTGGTCAAATTTCTCAAAAAGTAGCGACGATTGATACGGAAATCCCGCTTCAAAAAGATATCAGTAAACTATCAAAAATAATTACAATAGTGGTTGTTTTAATGGTCGTGATGCTTTTTGGTTACGGTCTTTATTTGGGCAAGACACCAATTGAAATGTTTAAATTGGCTGTCTCATTGGCAGTCTCTGTGATTCCTGAAGGATTGCCGATTGTTTTGACGCTTGTTTTGGCAAATGGCGTTTTGCGGATGAGCCGCCGGAATGCATTGGTTAAAAGGTTGCAGGCGGTGGAATCTTTAGGTCAGACGAAAATAATTGCGGTTGACAAAACTGGCACAATCACCAGAAATGAAATGATGATTGAGAAAATTTTTGTGTCCGGCAAAACTTTTGAAATTGGCGGCGTTGGTTATACGCCGGAAGGTGAAATTTTTATTGACAGCAAATCCGTTGATCCGTTATTTTTCCCAGAACTTCTATTGGCTGGAAAAATTTCCGGTTTTTGCGCTAATGCCCATGCCTTTTTTTCAGAAGACGCTGGCGCTTGGAGAACTGTAGGCGATCCCACGGAGGCGGCTATGGCTGTCTTTTCAGAAAAAATAGGTTTCAAAAAAAATTATCTCGATGAAGAATTTCCTAGAATCGCTGAATTGCCTTTTGACCATAGGGTAAAAATGCATGTTGTTGTTCATAAAAATAAAAGCGAGGAGTTTTTAACAGCTGTTGGCGCGCCGGAGTCAATTATTCAACGTTCTGACAAAATTTGGAAATCAAATAAAAGTTTGAAAATTACAGACGAAGATCGTGGTCAAATTGAAAAAGTTTTTGATGAATTTTCTAATGCCGGTTACAGAGTGCTGGCGATGGCAATAGCTCCCGATTTTAAAAAAAAGCTTGAGTCGAGCAATATAAACGGGCTGACTTTTGTCGGATTTTTGGCCATGCGCGATCCGATTCGGACCGAAGCGGCTTTAGCGATTGAAAAAGCGCAAGAAGCCGGT
>MFTL01000007.1:3766-6037 GCA_001786825.1 Candidatus Nomurabacteria bacterium RIFCSPHIGHO2_01_FULL_39_9 | reverse complement strand
ATTGGAGGTGGGCCGGCTGGTAGCGCGGCGGCGGTTTATGCCGCGCGAAAAAGAATAAAATCTGCTTTAATTGCCTTTGAATTCGGCGGCCAATCAGTGGTTTCTGACAACATCCAAAATTGGGTTGGTTCCCCTTCAATTTCTGGCCGCGCGCTGGCGGAAAATTTTAAAAAGCATGTCCTTGAATACGCCAATGATTCACTCAAAGTATTTCAAGGTGAAAAAGTCCAAAATATTGAAAAAAGTGGCGAATATTTTAAAGTCACCACTGACAAAAACTCCTTTGAAACAAAAACCGTCTTGATTGCTGCCGGCTCGGGCCGAAGGCGTTTAAATGTTCCCGGAGCCGAAGCGCTTGAACACAAAGGTCTTACTTACTGCGCTTCTTGCGACGGACCGCTTTTTGCAGACATGGACGTGGCCGTTATCGGCGGCGGCAATGCCGGCTTTGAAACAGCCGCCCAACTTCTTGCTTATTGCCGCTCCGTCACACTTCTTCATCACAGTGATTCCTTCAAAGCCGACCCAATAACGGTTGAGAAAGTTTTAGCCAATCCAAAAATGAAAGCGCTCACTAATGTTGAAACCGTAGAAGTTTATGGCGAGAAGTTTGTCGATGGTATGAAATACAAAAATAAAAAGACTGGAGAAATTACTGATTTGAAAGTAAGTGGCATTTTTGTTGAAATTGGCCAAATCCCAAACACGGCATTTGCTAAGAACGCTCTCTCGTTTGATGAGTATGGCCGAATTGAAATCGATCCCTGGACCCAAAAAACAAAAACTACCGGCATCTGGGCGGCTGGTGATTGCACTAATATTAAATATCATCAAAACAATATCGCCGCTGGCGACGCTGTCAAAGCAGTTGAAGATATTTACGTTACCCTCCACGCTAAATAACACGGAGGAGTTTCCTCCGTATAAAAAAGGTAATTAAAAAAGCAGGGATTTTGTCCCTGCTTGTAAAATTTAAAAAAGAACTTTTTGTTTATTCCGTAAAAACCGTTTCTTCGGTATTAAAAGTGTTATCAGCAAATTCGTCCGGCATTTCAAATTCGATTCCGTTACCACTTTTATCACGAGCAAATTTCACTAAATGAGCAACCTCTTTCTTGAACAACTTCGCGCTCATTTCGTCATCGAGCATCTTAATGCCTCGCAAACTTAACACCGAGTTTCTAATATCCGGAGGCAATTTCGCTTTTTCAAAATTGAAAAAGAGCGCTATCAAAACCTCGTCAGAAAAAGAACTTTTCTCAAGCGTGCAATTAAACGAATAAACATCCTTGATGCGCTCGTAAACGCCTTCTAATTTTCCAGCAAAAACAGTTTCTTTCAGAATTTCACGAATTGAATGCAAATGAGGGTCTCCATCAAGTTTGCCAACTTCCCACTTGTCAGATGGTTTGGGAATGTGGTTTAAAATGTTGAAATCATCAACAAAAGTCCTACCGGACCACAAGTTTTGAAGAACTTGCGCCAGTGAGATTTTTTTTGCAAGAATTTCAGAGCATTTAAGCCAGCAAAAATGATTTCGTTCCTCTATCAACTTCCGAATTTGCGAACCTGATTCCAATAATTCCGATACTGCCATCATCCGAAATAAATTATCGTCATCAAGCCAAGCAGTCAAGTAAGGGCACACTTCCAACGCGTTGTAAACCGAAACAGGATGAAGCGCGTTAATTCTCTTATTAAAAGAACCAACAGGATCAGAGACAAAACCTCTGATTGCGCCCTTTTTATGACTCTCAAAGATACTGCAAGCGGTTAAACGCACTGCCTTTAAAAAGGCTTGGCGAATTTCCGTAAAACGATTGCACTCCCCCGTGCTGGAAAGCATCAGTTTGCCAAAGTTAAGCCAGTGATTAAATCTTGGATTAGCCAAATCTGAAACTAATTTAATCATTTCAGAATGACTCCAAAGTTCGACCGCCAGCGTGCTTTCACGGAAAAATTTAACAAAAAGATCATAAATCTTTTCGCGCCACTCTTCGTAATTGCCTCCAGCGATTTGGGAAAATTTGCAAAGATTTTCAATGCCAAATTCTTTGACAGTTTTGTGTCCAAGCGTGGCACTGATTAAAAAATGCAAAAATACTTTCCGCTTTTGCCACTTCTGCTCGTAGTTTCCTCGCCGACGGCCGGCAAGGATAGTTTCTTCCGCGAGCGAACGGCTCCGCATCATTGTTGAGATGAAGCGAAGCCACGCCCGGTGGTCAGAAACCGCTTTTTTGAGCATTTCAAAAGTCGCAATTTTCTCCATTC
>MFTL01000007.1:1601-3724 GCA_001786825.1 Candidatus Nomurabacteria bacterium RIFCSPHIGHO2_01_FULL_39_9 | reverse complement strand
GAGGCGCTCCGCAGAAAGCGAATTGTTTTATCCAAGCTCACCAGTTTGTTCAACGGGAAATTAAGTTCTCGAGCCGCGCTGATTGCAATCACAGCAAAATTCCTTGCCGCAATGCTTTTGTTTATCGTTACCGTTTCTTTTTTGCCAATCCGATTGCCCTCACTAAGATAATAAAACAAAACTTTTTTGAATGTCAGAATCTCACCCTGCGACAAAACTTTTTCATTTTCTATCGCAAATGAATGATGCAAGATTAAACTTTTCACCGTGTCCATAAAATAGTCATTTAAAATTAGTTAAATATTAACTATTTAAGTACTCTTCAATTGTTTGGTCATTGTCGCCAAGTTGCGCTTGGTTTCTGCGATAAAGTTCATAAAACATTTCGCGCAGTTCAGACCAATTCGGATTAAAAAGTTCTGTCACCACTATTTCAAAAACATCCGGCATATTTTCCTGCAACCAAAGAGTGAGAGGCATTTCCCGCGGCACCGGGCTTTTACTGCCAGCCATAGTTGCACAGAAAAAGTCGCTGCCGTTGCGCTGATCATCAGCAATGTAAGCCATCGCTTCATTGCCGCAGAGAAGATAAAGGGCTTTCACCTCCAATTTCATTATGCATTCTTTCGCATATTCAATCGGCAGAGTTAAAATCAATTCGTGAAGCCGATTGGCAACATCAGAATCAAAATGGTTGATATGTTTTGAATAAGGAGTGATCTCCACTTTCTCCAGATTATGAAAACTCATAAATCCTTTGGCGATAAAATCGCCACGGAGTTCTAAATGCTTCACGAGTTCCATATCCAATTCAATATCATCAATGAAAGCGAGTTTGTATTTGAGATCAACTTTAGTGATATCCCAAATATTTTTTACTACTGCCAATTCGCCATTTTTGAAAATTTCTCTGATGGCGTCAATTGCTTTGTCCGCCTTTTGTCCTGCTAAAGCAAGTTCTGTTAAGCCAATTTTTTTGCCGCCTCTGACTTTGAAGCCAGTAGCAATTTGGTCAAATATTTGAGCCAATTCGCTTGCAGTGGTTACCTTTTTAATTGCGGGTATCGCATTTGTGTCTGTTTTCGTGATTGTTGTTGTCATTTTGTTAAAGAATTAAAGGTTAGTTTTCTGTGATTTATCAGCCCATAATATATCTTGAAAATTTGATTTTGTCAATGTTTTTCGGCTTTTAAAAATAAATAAAAAAAGCATACCGGAGTATGCTTTAAATTGTAAATCCAATACTTGTAAGATTACCCAAATATCGTCTTAGTATCTCGCCTTTAAAAACTGAACTTCTTAACCGAATACGCCTGATGGCTTTTTCCTTAATCTGCCTTACTCTTTCTTTCGTTAGACCAACACGATCTCCAATCTCTTCCAATGATGAACCTTCTTTGTTAGGATTGCCGTTAAGACTAAAGAAAAGTTTTAAAACCTCTCTTTCGCGGTCAGTTAAATTTGAAATAACTCTTAGAATGTCAGTTCGGCAAGATTCAAGTAAAAGTAATTCATCGGATTTTTCTTCGGCTTCAATTCCGCATGAAAGATATGTAATTTCTTCAAAGTACATATTGCCTTCATCGCGAAGAACGATTTCAGTCGGTCTTGAAAGCCATTCGGTTTTTGAGATTGTCCGCATTGTAAATCTTCCTTCTATTTCTGAAGTAGACATCCCAAATTTTTCTGCAATTTCAAGCGAAGTCGGTTGGCGATCATTCTCTCCGAAAAATTTCTCTTCAAATCTTTCAATGTGAAGATTGGTCGAATAGTAGTTTAGCGGCAAAGCAATCGTGTAATTTTGTTTCATCAATGCATCAAGAATTCCCTGCCTGATCCACCATACAGCATAAGAAATAAATTTGGCTTCGCGGGCTGGATCATATCTTTCAATCGCGGATAAAAGTCCGATGTTCCCTTCGTTGATAAGGTCTACGATCGGCAAGCCGTTATTTTGGTACATTTTTGCAACGCTGATAACAAATCGGCAATTGCCCTGAAAAACAATTTCACGCGCCTTGCGGTCTCCTTTTTGCGCCTTTTGGATAAAATAAATTTCTTCTTCCCTTTCTAACCTTGGATATTTTTCAATATCAGAAAAGTAGCTGGCAAGAAGCGGGTCG
>MFTL01000007.1:0-1580 GCA_001786825.1 Candidatus Nomurabacteria bacterium RIFCSPHIGHO2_01_FULL_39_9 | reverse complement strand
TGGTTAGTATTTGGTATTAAGGTTGTTAAGAATATATTTAGGGTTTATTAAAGTTCTTTTTCAGTGAATACCTTATCATGAATTTTTTATTTTGTCAAATAAAAAACCAGAGTGTTTAAGCTCTGGTTTATTTTTCATTTACTTTTTGAATTTCATTAAATTACCATTGGCCGGCACGAGCAATAAAATCAGCGGGAATAAAATTAATGGTCGGCATAAAAACCAAAAGCAAAATATAGGCAACAATTAAGATATCGGTCACATCATCAAAAAATATAATAACAGCCGCAACCGCTAATCTTAGCCCCCAAAGCGGAATTGATGCGTAATATGCAATACCTGCAAGAACGCCTCCCACCCAACCGGCACCGGGGATTCTTACAAATGAGTGTTCTTTAAATTCTTTTATCGGATATGTCGGACTTAGAGTGGTATCTCCGGAGAATATCCAATAAATTGCAAAGCCGATAATTGCGAGAAAAAAGAGGAGACAACCTATTGCGCAACCTGATCCATTTGTATCATTGATGTTGCTTTTCGAAAATTTCTTTTTCCAAGTTTTTTTGACGATAGTTTTTATCATTTGGCAGAATTTTTAGTATGGTTCAACTTTGAAATTAAAAGAGCATTTTTATCCTTTGTAATGTAACAAAATAATATCATTCTGTCAATACCTAGAAAGAAAATAAAAAAACCGGAGTATTGCTACTCCGGTTTGGCTTAACCTACTTGGTTTTCTTTTCTCCCATGGCTCGCTTACATCTACTGGTTTTCTCCTGTAGCATGGCTCGCTCATTACAAATGGTTTTCTTGCCGGGATTGACTCGCTTGAAGACTTTGGTTTTCTTTCTTTGAATGGCTCGCTTCTAATGTATGGTTTACTTAGGTCCCTTTGGCTCGCTCGATTATTGAGGTTTTTTTATCCTCTATGGCTCGCTTATTATTTATGGTTTTTTTCCGTTTGATGGCTCGCTTGTGCGGACTGGTTTTCTCGCTATCTTTGACTCGCTTCCCTTTTTTGGGTTTTCTTAATGAGTGTGGCTCGCTTATACTATGTGGTTTTCTTAATTATGATGGCTCGCTTTTAGATTTTGGTTTACTCTTTACTATTGGCTTAGCGAATTGCCGTTTTTTGGTTAAATTGAGCGATGCGTTTGTTTGCTTCAATAATTGCGCGAATGAAATGCCAGTTGCCGAACTCATCAGATTTTACAAAAACTTTCCCTTCATCAACTTCCAGTTTTTCTTTTTTGGGATCGCTATAAAAGGGCATGTAAAATTGCGAAGCGTTGGTGACACCATCTTCCAAATGGCAAGTGAAAACAGTTTTCTTTAGCCCGCTTGTTTTGCGATTGGCTGAATTACCCTTTTTAAAAACGAAACACTCGTGGGTCGTTTCCAAAATGCAATCATTCTTGAAAAGAAAAATGCCGTACTTGAGAATAATGAAATAGTTGTCATCCGTTTCAAATTGATAAACCATTGTTTTGGTCAATAAATTTTCACTTTCGTATTCATCAACAATTGGGAAACGGCTTTTCAGTCCGCCTGCGCTGTCGCGGGTTAAAAAAATATTCGCG
>MFTL01000006.1:38034-41021 GCA_001786825.1 Candidatus Nomurabacteria bacterium RIFCSPHIGHO2_01_FULL_39_9 | reverse complement strand
AAATCTTGGAGAGAAATTAAAAATTACTGGCGGGGGAAGATGCAATATTACTAATGCCGAATTCAATACACGAGAGTTTTTGAAAAATTATGGCGAGAGTGGTAAATTTCTCCATTCGCCATTTTCTCAATTCAGTGCCAAAGACACTTTTGAGTTTTTCGAAAAGATTGGTTTGCCTTTAGTTGTTCAAGCGCGCAAACGCGCCTTTCCACATACAGAAAAAGCGCTGGACGTTTTTTTAGCACTTGAAAAATATATTAAAAAAGAGGGAGTCGTCTGTAAAACTAATGCTCGAGTTTCTAAGATTCTTTCTGAAAATAAACTTATCACAGGCGTAGTTGCAGGCGGTCAAAATTATACGGCCGATTCGTTTATTTTTTCAACGGGAGGAATTTCTCATCCCGAAACTGGTTCAACGGGAGACGGTTTTAATTTTTTAAGAGAGCTTGGCCACACTATTATAGATCCGACGCCGGGCATTGTGCCGCTTGCAGTCAAGGACAATTGGGTGAAATCGCTTGCCGGCGTATCGCTTTCGTTTATGAAAATTACTTTTTTTGTAGATGGAGTTAAAAAATTTCTTAAAAAAGGGAAAATACTCTTTACCCATTTTGGACTTTCTGGGCCGCTAATTCTAAATTCTTCAAAAGAAGTTGTAAAATTGTTGCCGACCGGCGAAGTAACGGCGCTTATTGATGCTTATCCAGACACAGACCATGGCGCGCTCGAGAAAAAAATTATTAAAGTTTTTGACGCAAATAAAAATAAAATGTTGAAAAATATTTTCAAAGAAATAGTGCCGCTTGGAATGGATAAAGCCATGTTGTCTCTTTTAGACAAAATCAATCCAGACACCAAAATTCATAGTGTCACTCGCGAAGAACGTAAGCAAATTGTTAACTTATTAAAAGCTTTGCCGCTCACTGTCGCCGGAATTATGGGTTATGACAGGGCAGTGGTTGCCGATGGCGGAATAGCTCTAAAAGAGATTGATATGAAAACTATGCGCTCGTCTCTGTATGAAAATTTATATGTAACAGGTGATCTGCTTCATATCTCGCGCCCTTCAGGCGGCTTTTCGCTTCAGCTTTGCTGGACAACGGGCTTTGTGGCCGGAAGCAGTGTTTGAGGTTATTTATTTATTGAATGTCGCAAAAGGTATATTGTGCGACGTTATCTATATTAAAATAGCCATATAAACAAGCTGCCTAAACTGGGTCTTCCCCTTGATTTTTTATAAACAAAGATTTATACTATTCCCATATGGCACATAGGAAAGCTGTCGGAACAGCGAAAAACTTAAGAGATTCAAACCCACAATATCTGGGCGTTAAATTATATGCTGGAGAAAAAGCTAAACCCGGCGCTATTATTATTCGTCAACGCGGCACTCGCTACCTCCCCGGTCAAAATACCGGCCTTGGTAAGGATCACACTATTTTTGCGCTTAAAGAAGGTAAAGTTGAATTTGGCCATAAGCGTCACATTAACTTTAACGGCAAAACAGCTGTTAAAAAAACAGTTAACGTTATTTAGCCACAACTGATAGTTTAAGTTTGCCTTTTTTATCTCCGGCCTCGACACTAACTTCAAATTCACCCAATGCTTTAATCGGGTGATCTATTTTAATTGAGTTAACCGGGAATTGAATTCCCTCTTTGAATAAAAGTTCGGCAATGCGCTTTTCATCAATGCCGGCAAAAAGATGCCCGGTTTCATTCGCTTTCTCTTTTATCTTTAAAACGAAGTTTTCAAGTTTAACTAAACTTGTATTTATTTTTTCTTCCGAAATTTTTTGCTTCTCTGACCATTCTTTTTTCATTTTCTCCACTTTGGACAAAGACTGAGGATTTGCCATCAAAGCAAGGTTCTTTGGAAAAAGAAAATTAGCCGCATAGCCGTCCGATACGGTTTTTATATCATATCGCTTCCCTACACCAGGCACATCATTTAAAAATATAACTTTCATAATACTTATTTTAATTAATTATTTTAATAATTCAAGTGCTTTATCTAATTGCGGATCCCGCTTCTTCTCAATATCTTCCGATGAAATTTTAACTTCGTAATCAGGTTTTAAGCCATTTTCGGAAATTTGGACCTTGTTGGGAGTTAGCCACTCTGCAATGGTAACTTTAAGCGAGGTGTTATCGGTAACTTTGACCAGCTCTTGAACCGATCCTTTGCCAAATGTTTTCTCCCCTACTAATTTCGCAATTTTGTGTTCCGAAAGCGCCCCCGCTAATATTTCCGATGCAGAAGCCGACCCACCGTCAATTAAAATTATCATTCGAAGATTTTCATTGAAAATATTATAGCCTCGACTACGATAAATTTTCTCTTCGCCAGCTTGACCCATTTTTTCAATTACAACAGTTTTTCCGGCTGGTAAAAACCAAGAAGCAATATCAATTGATGCCTCAAGAAAACCGCCCGGATTACCGCGTAAATCTAAAATTAATTTTGATGCTTTTGCATCAACAAATTTCTGAAGAGCTTCACGGAAAAGTTGGGGTGAATTAACACTAAAATTAAATAGTCGAAGGATAAAGACATCGCCTTTTTGTTCTGTTTCGATTGTCGGAATTTTAATAGTATCGCGAATAATTTTTATCTCGCGCGTTGCCTTCTCGCCTTCTCGGAATATGGTTAAAACCACCTCTGTTCCCTTCTGACCACGGATTAAATTTACCGCTTTTTCAATACTCATATTGTCGGTTGAAGTTTTATCAATTTTTAAAATCTTATCGCCTGACTTCATGCCGGCTTTATAAGCTGGGCTGTCTTTAAGCGGCGAGATTACCGTGAGCACACCATTCTTCATACCGATCTCAATACCAATACCGCCGAATTCCCCATTGATTGTTTCTTGAAATGCTTTTGCTTCTTCGGGCGGGAAAAATGTCGTATAAGGGTCTTTTAAAGAGCTGGCGAGCCCTTGAGTGGCGCCCCAGACACGATCTTGATCATTTATATCCTTAGCTTTT
>MFTL01000006.1:19693-37939 GCA_001786825.1 Candidatus Nomurabacteria bacterium RIFCSPHIGHO2_01_FULL_39_9 | reverse complement strand
TATTTTTTCAACTGCCGGGCGTTTTTGATAGCCGAAGTAAGTGCCTAAAACAAAAACACCGCCTAAAACGATGACTAAAATTAAAACAAAAATTGATATTCGAAGCCACTTTTGCATGATTAAAGATTCTTTAACTGTTTTTCTATATTATCTAATTCTGAAGTCAAATATACAAGTTGATCATATTCAGCTACAAATCGCGGTGGTTTTTCTGTAGTAAAATTTCTGATAAAAGCGAGAAGAGTAAGATCGCCCGTCAAAACTATTTGCTGACCAAGCATCATCTCTATAAAAGCCACTATCGCTGCGATAATTTTTAATATTTGCTCTTTCTTTTTTTGAAGTTTTTCTTTTTCCTGCTTTCTTTCAAGTTCCCTCTCTCTTTCCTCTTCTTTTTCCTTCTTATAATTTTCTACCGCCTCTTGTATTTTTTGTCTTTCTTCCATTTCTTTGGAGTTTGTTTCAAACTTATTTTCCATAACTATATTATAGTTTTTATTATTCAAAAAAACAAGAGACTATAATTATGGTCTTTTAGCACTATTTCTAAAATAAAAAAGCCAGTTTTACTAGATATTTAGTAAAACTGGCTTCTGTAATAAGTTCGCTGGTAATCACTTTTTTGTCCAAAGTTTATATGTATACCCTGTATCATCAAGCGTAAACTTAAAAAATGCATCATCACCTTCTTCTGGAGCGCCTGCCATCGGCACCTCAGTATAACAATCATAATGTTTGCATCCTTCA
This sequence comes from Candidatus Nomurabacteria bacterium RIFCSPHIGHO2_01_FULL_39_9, assembly GCA_001786825.1. Taxonomy (GTDB): domain Bacteria; phylum Patescibacteriota; class Minisyncoccia; order Phycocordibacterales; family DATEUR01; genus MFTL01. The sequence continues at coordinate 37,192 of MFTL01000006.1, read as the reverse complement.
AAAATTACAAATTGAGCAAGACAAATTCTCTCAAGGGTTTCCCATGTATCATCAAATTTTTCATTAGAGAAGAATGGACAGGTACCCTTTTCGCGCGGTATGTATCCGATATTTACAACCCCATTTTCTTCTTTTGCAAAAAGCGGCTGATGACGAACTCCAGTTTTGTTTTGTAAAACAGTGTTTAGTTTGTTAAAGCATTCCTGTAAATTTTTAACCAAATAGTGGTTGTTCATGACAAACACCGGTTGGAGGTCTATGGTTTTTTGTTGCATTTTGATGTATTTTAATTTTTATTTAAAGAACAAATTTCATTTTGAAACCACAAACTTTTATTTCTGATCTCAAAAGTTAGGACGACAAGCGGTCGTCCAGCGCTCGTGCAGAATGTATGCACTTCCAGTTCGCGTTGGTGTGCGTGCGGCGACTGGTGACGCCTACTCTAAAACCTAGCTAAAATTTAGCAGTTAAACTCTTTTTTCGCAAACTGGGACGAGAATATCTTTGTGATTGCGAGCGCGTTTTTTCAAAAATCCGTTTTGAATTGAAAAGGAGGTGTTACAAAGACCATTCCCTCTTGCATCAAAACTATGATAAACTGCCGCGAATTCAAAGCCGTCCCAATCACAACTGAAAGCGCAAAGATTTTTGTCTGCCGGCATTAATTTACTGTGACAAGCAACGGATAATGCCTCAACATGATTAAGCGTGTGCAGCCCTTTGTTTTTGAAAAATTCTCGGGCAACATATCCGATATCATTTTGAGATTTCCCTTGTGCTGGAGCCGGAACTTCTTCAAGCGGACAAACGCTGACATTAACCAAAAAATATGGTTCTGCTGCATTCACCAAATTCCACATTCTTTCTTCATTATAAAGAAAGCCGTTAAATTGAGCATAAATTTCCATACTGTCTGCAAATCTCCAGCCATTATGGTATTTCAACTGGCCAGTGCTGTCCATCATTTTGACTGGAATTGCTGGTAAAAATGGTACTACGCCTTCTTGTAAAGGTTTATTACTTACGGCTTTCAGAACAACATCTTTTTTGGCGATTAGTGTGTCAAGAATTTTTTGCGAAAATGATAATTTTTCCAATTCCTCCATTTGCTTGAGGAAAAGGATTTCTAAATAGGAAAGTCCCAAAATTTTTTGGGTCACATAGTTTTTTTCCATAGCGTTTTATATTTTAAAATTTAAAGAACATTTTCTGTTTCGTCCTTGTGGACTCATCAGGCAAAGCATTCACTTTGCGACAGAACGGTGAAAATTAATTTCACCGAGAGGCTCTGCTTCCTCTTAGGCTCGCCATTTGATCGTGACCAAACGGGGACAAAGTCATTTAATGAACAATCTGGGAAATCTAATTTTCGCTTCCAGCACGCCTCTTTCAATCTCTCTTTTTTTCTCATCACTCATATCGTCTTCGAAAGACGACTCAGGGCTTCTACCGGCTCGTTTCACAATTTCATCGGTGATAAGTTTTGTTAGATGGTCTTCGTATTTTTTATTTTCTTCCTGATCTCCCAATACTTTCACTTGAATTGAAAAACTTTCTTTATAGCCCAATACACAGTCCCAGAAATCGCATTGCGTGCATACTTCATCAACCAGATTTTTCTCAAAATTCTCCACGTAGCCGGTATCATTTCCTTTGTAATCGGCTTCATAAGTTAATGAGGCTGGCTTAGGACCTTCCCACATGTTACTGAATTCTGTTTTAAGCATTATCAATGTCTTGATTGTTTTCATGAGTTTCAGGATTTATATTGTTTGTATTTATTTTTTGTTTAATGAACATTTCTGTTTCGTCTTGCCGTTTCATAAAGAACGGAAGTCTCATCAGTCCGCCTTGGGCGGAGACAGAGCGGTGAATTGAATTCACCGCTTATATAGACCACTGTTATTTTTTAAGGTTGTGTCCAACTCCTTATTCACTTTTTCCCCCAGTGCTACTGAAGTACTTTCTGTTGCCAACCGACTCTGAAGATATCTATCAGAGTGTGAAACCGGTCCGTTCTCATTTTGATACGATATTCTTCAGCACTCGTACGCGAAACTGGTCATGATACTTCAGCATTCTATCTCTTTCCTGATCACGGTCTCTGATAACGTACGCACGATACCTATCTTTAGGTATGATTAAGGTTTTAATTTTCGACTTGTCTAAGGCAGATAGAGTTTGTTCCGGATGAACTATTTCTATATGCCCGTCATCGAAAAGGGAGACCTTAATCCATTCAAAATCATCTTTGTATCTTTCAGAAATCGTTACACATTGTGCTTTTTTTAATAAGGTTTGTTTGGAACGATATTTGGGGATATAATCTGCCTCATATTTACCCTTAATCTCCACATATGAACCAAATCCCTCCTTACTAATGACATCGCATAATTCTTTTCTGAATTTTTTAGCATGTTTGCCAAACTTTTCAGGAAAAGCTAAAATGAGTTCTTTACAGGTAACACTTCCGATTAGTCTAGCCATTTTCTTAAATTTTAAATGTTTAAAAGAACAAAAAATAAGTATACTCAGTCGCGAAACCTTTTTTAAAAGCCTTTCAGCTTTCCAGGATTGCATACTAGAATCCAGATCCTTTTTGTTGCCTTATTCCCTCTAATTGCTTCGCGAGCTAATTATCAGAAATAAGTCTTGTCGATTTGGCGCTATCCCGATGAGCTGCGCTCACCGGTAGGTCAAGATTGCAGAGACTCTGCAATCTTGACCGGCCTCGTCCTTTGGCCTTAAAGGATGAAAACAGGCCATCATCATTGCTCTATTCCAGAGCGGAAGCTGGGATCAAATGATTGATACCAATTTCCGCCCCAGAACATTATTTTTTATTTAAAGAACTTTCTCTCTACCAAACCGCCACTCGACAAGCTCATGGTGATCTGGATAAAGAGGGTAATCAATCACGTTTTGCGTAGTTGATTACCCAACACCAGTTTCTGCTTTTGGCAAAGCAGTTCTTCTTCCCCCGGATTGCCACATCCAGGCGCCCCACAAGAATTATTGTTTACTGCACAGTACACGCAGTTTCAATAACCGTTGACATCAATACTGGAGAACTAGCTAAACTGGGATAGCTAGGCTGAATTAGAGGTGCGACCTCTGGGTTCCACAGCTTCCCAAGACCAATATTTTTATTTAAAGAACTTTTTCACAATCAGACCACCAATTACTTGATGAGCTGAATAATGAGGGCAATCCAGTCGGTAAACCGAAAGGATTGCCCATGTGAGAGAACAGGTTTTACGAATGATAGGCACACTCGTATTACCGGGCTTTCGGGGCCTAATGTCCCACCGAAAGCATTTTTTCTGATTGTCTCCCTGCAATCAGACGCGGACTGGCTAAAACCTGAAAAGCCAGAATTGGTTGGATTAAATGAACAGTGTGCGACCCTGTCCCGGAGGAACCAATCAAAACCTCCTTAATTTTTTCCCATTTTATTTTCATCAAGGCATTATTCTGGAGGCTAGAAAACCTTTTTGTTAATTTGGAGGTGATGACATCACCAATTGTTATTAATTGGTTTTGCCTCCAAAACAATACCTTGATAAGTTTTAAATGATCTATGAGGGAGATTAGCACAAAGCTAAAATTTTGTCAAGTGCTTTTGACTTTTTCTTTAGATAATTACTCAAAAAAGCCTTATTTAAAGCCTATTTTAAGTATTAAAATGTAAACTTACTCAGACAGTTTTTAAGGGTTGACAAAAATCTTATTATTTGCTATGATGGTAGTAACTCAAGTTCTTATAAAAACCATTTAAAACTTATTTTTTATGGACGACATTCCATCAAACTATTCGTCATCGTAAAAAATGATTCTGTGGATTCCCTATCGGAACATTTGATCCTTTTTCTGCCAGATTTTTATGCATTTTTAAAAAACTAAAGAGTGCAATCAAAAGTGTAATTCTAATTTGATTTACTATCTTTATTCGGATTCTTAGATTCTTGGTCAGAAAAAAAGTATCAAAAAAGAAAAAAATGTTCCACAATTTAAAAACAAAAACCATATGGAAGACCTCTAAGTGGCATACTGTTTTTTATCGGAATCAACAGCACATCATTACGGTGTAAAAACTCCCCTTCGATTTATCGGAGGGGTTTTTACTTTTTTGCTTCTATTTTCTTTAAACAATTAAGAGCGAGCTTAAAAATTGTGCGCAGTGTTTCTGCAAAATCACTATTTTTTATATAAATACTAGAAAGTTTTTTACCAAGCGTGTGAATACGAACATTATCACCATAGACACTTATATCAGATTTTATTGGGTATTCATTTTGATCAACTTGAAAACGATCGCTTGTTGTATCAGAAGGTATTTCCTTTTTAGAATAACTATAAATAGCGATATTTTTAACTCCTTTATTAATTCTTGCCGCCGCCGCCGTTTTCAATTCTTGCGGGCTGAACGTTTCCTCTATGAGATCGCGGGGATACATGACGTAGGCAACCCCTCCTTTTTCATCCGGGTACTGGAAATAATCTTCTACAGATTTTAAAATACCTTCCCTGCCCTCGTAATACTTAATAATTGGTCGCTCGCCGCTTTCACGATGCAGACTTTTCAGTTGAGGCACAACATCTTGGACGAGCTTTGATTGTTCGTCTAATTTTGTTTTTTGATTTTGAATGAAAGTGGTAAGTCGTTCTGGGGCTTCGGCCGCATAATGAACTTTTTTGCCAGTTTTAACTTCAGTTACTAAATTGTCTTTTATGAGACGTTCAAGAATCGGATAAAGTGTTGTTCGATTGATGTCTGTTTTTTTAGCAAGCTCAACAACTGAATAATTATCAACACCCAAAAGCGCTAAGTAAACTTTAGCCTCTTTCTCTGATAGACCAATATCAATAAGAAATTTTTCTAACATATTATGTCGATAATTATACTAAATTTTTTATTCTTTTAAAAGCGCAGCCTCGGTGTAAGTGTTAGCCGGATCCCAAATAAGCCAAGAATCAAGGCCGGAATCATAGGTTGCTTGAATCTGTTTGCGAACCATATCTGCGGTATAAGTCGCGCCTAAATTGAAATCTTGAAGCCATGGGCGGAGTTTTTTAGGATCTTCACCAATTACCTTTAATCGCCCCACAGCGCTCGTCATAGCGATTTTAATGACCTCATATGGCTTGGTAGCCGGATTGGCGAAACCATTCCAAGTTTTCGGATAGTGCGATGGATAAACCATTGGGCTAATGTAGTCAAAATACGGCACTGCATTTTCGAGCACTTGGCCGATATTTAAATCATCAAAATTTGATGTTGTCATGCCAAAAAGATCAGCCGAGGTTTTCGCGCCGGTGTCTTTTAAATTTTCATGCAAATAAGCAAAAAATTCTTTCATAACAAGAGCCTTAGCTTTTCCTTCGCTAAAGGGATAGCTGATATCTTTCATATTTCCATCTGATGGAAAGCGAATATAATCAAATTGGAGTTCGTCAAAGCCGCGGCTGTAAGATTCTTTAGCGATTGCCACGATGTAATCCCAAACCTTTTTAGATCCGGCATCAAACCAGCTAATTCCCTTTCGGTCTTTCCAAACGCTACCTGATTTAGTTTTTACCGCTTGATCAGTCCACTTATGAATCAAAAAAGCATCTTGAAATACACTGATCCGGCCGATGACATAAATATTTTTTGCATGCAGTTCATTGATAAATTCTTCTAAATTTTTAATCAAATCTTCTTCGGAACCAATCTCTTTAAGATAAGGATCGTTAACTTTAAAAACAATTCGGCCGCGATAATCTTTGATATCAACAACAAGCGCGTTGGCTTCCGTTCGGTCAACGACACCGAGAACTTTTGCTTTAATGCTTGGCGTCGCCGCAACATAACTTGTCATGTAAAGGCCTTTGACTTGCGTCGGCGTTTCGATATGAGTAACTTTTATTTTGGGAGGTTCTGGCGGCAAAATCTCTTCGGCGACTGTTTGAATTATTGGATTTTGTTTGAATTCAACAGCAAAAAAATCCGGCATTTTAAAATAGCCGAAAACTGCTAGTCCAAAAAGGCCGCAAATGACTCCAGTTTTTTTTAAATTCGATTTCATTAAAATTGATCTCTCAATTAATCTTTTCGAGCCGGATAGCTTTCACTATAATTTTCAGTATTTATTTCAATACTGGCATTTTCTTTATTCTTCTCTCTGATTGCATAGCCAAGATAAATTAAATAAAGACCGAGGACTATAAAAAGCCCCGTTTTCCAATTAGAAGGCAAGCCTAAAAATGGAATAATAATATTGGCGACACCGAGTAAAATTATAATTTTTGATTTTGACATATTGTATATATTTATTTTATATATTGAATATTAACACGATTCGACAATAATCACAAATTCGCCCTTTTGCTTGTCTTTATGATTTTTGAAATAATTTAAAACTTCTTCTGCTCTTCCAGAAATTACTTCTTCAAAAATTTTGGAGATTTCTTTGCAAACAACAACCTTTCTTTCTTTTTTTAGATATTTATTTAAAGATTCTAATGTTTTCAAAAGACGATGGGTTGATTCATAAAAAACAACAGTTCTTTGGGAGTTGGCTATTTCTTTAAAAAGTGTCTCCCTTCCCTTTTTATGAGGCAAGAAGCCGAGAAAGCTAAATTTATCGGTTGGCACGCCGCTAATTGATATGGCCGCTGCAAGCGCGCTCGCGCCCGGTATTGCATAGATAATGTTGCCAAATTTTTCTCTTATTTTAGCAACTAAAAGACCACCGGGGTCTGAAATACCGGGAGTGCCGGCGTCAGTTACTAACGCCAAATCTTTTCCTTCTTCCAATAGATTTAGAATATGATCTACTTTAGTAAGACGAGAATGTTGATGATAACTTAAAGTTGGCGTTCCAATATCGTAGTGATTTAATAATTTTTTTGTAACTCTTGTATCTTCACACAAAATCAAATCAACTTCTTTTAAAATTCGAAGCGCGCGAAGCGTGATGTCTTCTAAATTTCCTATTGGCGTAGCAACGACGTAAAATTTAGACATAGAAAAATATTAACACAAAATTATAATATCTGACAATTTTGACAATAATTATAAAAAATGTTATTCTGAAGCAGAACTCACATTAAAAATATAACTTATGAAAGAAAGACTGAATTTCCAAGAAACCGTTCTGGTCAATGGCATTAAAGTTTATGGCTATCCTTACGATGTATCATTTGCCATGATTCGCGTTATTATTCCTTTGGGCACAGCTCATAATCAGCATCCAATTTTACCCGGTTCATTTCACCTCTTGGAGCACATGGTTTTGAATCGCGGAGCAATGTTTCCCGAACTTCATTCTTTTAAACAATTTATCGGTTTAAATGGGGGTTATAACAACGCTTGGACTTTTCCATTTGAAACGATGTATGAAGTTGATGTTCCTGCGACTATTTTTCAGAAAAGTTTTGAAGGAATTTTGAGCCAAATTTTTGACCCAATCTTTAATCTTGCAGATTTGGAAAATGAAAAAAATATTATCGCCAATGAACGCAGAAGAAAAGAAAGGTGGTATCCGGGGACGGATGAACTAAGCCAGTATTTGCATTCCATTTGGAAATCTTCATCTTTGTACCCAATAGAGCAGATATTTGGCAGCGATGAGGATTTAACTAAAATCAACTTAAGTTATCTCACCAACCTTCATGATTCTTATTTTTGCGATAAGATAATTGTGCTACTTGGTGGAAATTACGATGAAAAATTTGCCTTGAAAAAATTATCTGAAATCAAAACCAGTCCACAAATTCTTTCTGGCCAAACAAGCCCGTTTGAATGGAAAAAAAGAGAATATCATGAAATCAAAATGGATTCTGTAAGTCGTCATCTTTATTGTTATGGCGGCATAACGAATACTTTAGATTGGAAAGAACAAGCGGCTTTGACTTTTATTCTATCGTTTTTAGGCAATCATATTCATGGCCCTCTTTATAACTGGCTTCGAGTAGAAAAAGGTTGGGTTTATGAACTCACTTGGTTTTTAAACTATGAAACTCAAGGAAGATGGCACATGGCTTTTCCTTTAAATAATAAAGCACAAGTCGTTGCTGTCAGAGAAGAATTGCACGGAAGAATTCAGAAATCGCTTGAAGACAAAAGTTTGGTTTGCAAAGAGATAAATCGGATTTTATCCAAGAGCCTTTTCTTGTATCAAAAACTTAATGATTTTATGAATCACGCTTTTGAATTCTTATCAATCGAAGGAAGAATTTTTACTGAAGAAGAAATAGCCGGAACGATTCAAAGTTTTTCCGATGTCAAATATCTTCTTGAGATATATGAAAAGCATATGTCTCCGATTGTTACAGGTGAATTTTTAGCCTTGCCTAAAACCGAAAGTAAGTAAAGTTATTTTAAATTTTTTAAACCCTTCTAATGCAGAAGGGTTTTTTAAATTCTATTATACCGACCGACAAGCTCTGTTTTTTCTAAAATATGGCCTTCCATCGCCGCTTCAATTTCTTTTTTCTTCGAACCAGCCTGCAAATCAAGCATTGTATCAAGCGCGTATAATTTGAAAAAATATCTGTGTTCTCGATCTGGCGGACAAGGGCCGCCATAAGCAAGATTGCCCCGAGTATTCGCGCCCATGACCCCTTTTGGTTCAATTCCCTCTTTTATTTCTTTTGTATCCGGCGGAATGTTAAAAATAACCCAATGATCCCAAACTTCAATACCAAAACTTTTTTTAACTCCTTCTGGAATATCCGGGTCGTCCATAATTAAAACTAGACTTTTCGCTGAAGTTGACACATCACTTATTGATAATGGTGGATTAATATCAGCGCCATCGCAAGTGTAAGTTGATGGGATAAGACCTGTATTTTCAAAAATATTGCTTGTGAGTTTCATATCAAAAATTTTAACATAAAAAAAGACAAAACCCGATACTTTCGTATCGGGTTTGTGAGCCAAAATTTGGCTCGAGTTAATTTACCTTTATTTTTGCACTGCTGTCGAAGCGTTTTTGGTTGCTTGACCATTACTGTTCTCGCTTTCTTTCGTCTTTCTGATTACTTCACCACATTGAGATAATCCAAAGCGATAGAATCCGCATTCTTTGCCTTTCTTGTGAGCGCAGACACCTGTTTGGCAGGTTTTTGCATGGTCTTTTGAGAACCATTTTCCAAGAGCGGCTTTGACTGCAAAGATGAGCGCATCATCGGAGAGTGGAGTTGCAACAACATCGGGATGGGTAATGGAACTGTTGTAGATTCCTTCCATCTCTTTATTGTAATAAATCTCCTCTGCTCCCGGCACAGTTCCCGGTTTTTTCAAATCCACAAACATCTTCGTAAGCACATTTTTTTTTGCTTCCTGATGCTGTCTGCGAATAATTTTCACGACATCTTCAAGAATTATTTGAAAGCGATTACTTGTATGAATCTGGAAGTGGCCAGTACTTTGACGGCAGATGAAAACTCCGATGCTTTTATCGCGAAAACGCGTGTAAGGCAAAACAAATTCGCTGTTGGAATTAACAAAAAAGATTTTAAAAGTATCCTCGTCTTTTGCGTTCGGATCCTTTTTTCTTCTTCTTGCCAATTCTTTCTGTGATAGTTTTGCTACCGCTTCGCCCACGATTTTGCCTTTCTCATACTCTTCCTTACCTTCAGTGTGAAGGTTGTGGTCTTTGAGATAAACAGCATAAATCATCTCTCTCCATGTTTCAAAACAAATCGCATGCATTTCTTTGGCTGTCTCCGGACAAACGCTGTAAAAATTTTTCATAAGTGAACCGGGTAAAAAACGATTGGGACAAAGAATTGAATTACCTTTTACAGTGTACTCCAGTCCTTCATCGCCATTACGGTCATTGAAAAGCGCATAAGCCATTACTTGTTGTGTTTCCGGCTTATCATGAATACCGAGATATTTTGCCACCATCGTGGCTGCGCATTCACCGGTGTACGCTTCAGAATTGTCGGCAGAGATGTGTTCGTTGAAAGGGTTTTTATTCCCGATTCCAACTAAAATCACACCTTGACTTGCCCATTCCTGTGCGTTTTTTTCCTTGTCTTCAAAACCGAAAATAATTTTAGCATTTTGAATACCGGGAAACATTGCTCTGCCCGCGAGGGTTTTTTGTAAAAACATAATTGCGATAACTTCATCAATATGGGCACGCACATGCGTCCCGATAGTGTTAAAATTTGCACTTCTCGTGTGCAAACCGTAAGCACGAAGCCCTTCCGGACTTGCGTACTTAAGTGGTTTTCTGTCATTCATTGGTTAATAGTGATTTTGAATTTGCTGTCTGTTTTCGCCGTCAGCTTCGCGTTGTTTGTTATTTTTCTGTTGTTTACTCGCTTAAAATAAAGGAAAATTTAAAAGAACTAACACTGAAATGTTAGCATAAAAGGAGATTATTGTCAATAGTGCGTGTGGAAGGAATCGAACCTTCGACCTCTGTCTTATCAGGACAGCGTTCTACCACTGAACTACACACGCGAGAAAAGGGGTCAGGTACCTTTTTCCTAAGCCCTCAAGCCTAAGCCTTATGAAAAAGGTGACTAACCCATTTTCTTAATAAGAATTAATAATATCAAATACTCGTCAATTTTTCAAATGCGGAAATTATATTATCAATGTTCCCCTTCATAATAATATCTATATTTGACCACGACTCGTGAATTCGATGGTCCGTGACTCGATCTTGCGGGAAATTATAGGTGCGAATTTTCTCCGATCGATCCATTGTGCCAATTTGAGTTTTTCTTTCTTTCGCTTCTTTAGCTTCAACTTCTTCCCGATGCGCTTCTTCTATTTTTGCTTGTAAAATCGCCAGCGCTTTTTCTCGGTTAGCCAACTGACTTCTTTCAGAGCTTGATCTAACGTAAAAACCAGTTGGTTTATGAATAATTCGGACAGCCGTTTCAACTTTGTTGACATTTTGCCCGCCTGCCCCGCCGGCGCGCGAAAATTCCATTTCAAGATCAGCCGGATTGATTTCGATTGTTGTTTTTTTGCGGATTGGCAAAATCGCAACGGAAGCAGTCGAAGTATGCGTGCGACCGCCCTTTTCAGTAACTGGCACGCGCTGAACCCGATGAACCCCTGTTTCAAAACGAAGCAGTTTATAAACGTCCTTACCTTCGATTTCAAAAGCGGCGTATTTATAGCCACCCAAATCATTTTTGGATTCATCAATCATGCGCCAGTCGAAACCCCTATTCTGACAAAATCTTTTATACATTTCTCCCAGTTGAAAAGCAAAAAGCGCGGCCTCGTCGCCACCAGCACCAGCTCTTAATTCCAATAAAATTTTATTAGGAAACTCCTCCTCTTCTTTTTCTTTATTGAGAATCTCTGTGAATTGATTTTCCAGCGCTGCTTTTTGTGTCTGAACAGATTTTAATTCTTCACCAACAATCTGACTTAATGATTCGTCGCTATCCAACATGCCGCGGAGTTCTGATTCTTCGCGCAAAAGTTTTTCATAAGTAAGAGCGAGAAAAGCCGTCTTCTTATTCTTTTTAAGATCGTCTAATTTAAATTCCATGTGGAGTTAACCTTTTTTGGTTTTGGATTTTGTTTTTCCGACAGAAGCAGATGCTCGTTTCTTGAAACGTTCAACGCGGCCAGCTGTATCGAGCACTTTATCACCACCGGTATAAAAAGGATGGCAGTTACTGCAAATTTCTACCGAAATTTTCGGCATTGTAGAGCCAACTTCAAAATGCGCGCCGCAAACACAAGCGACTTTTGCATTTTGAAAATATTCTGGATGTATGTCTTTTTTCATGATTTTTACTCTATCATATTCCTTGCAAAGGATCAATCATATTTTCCTGAATATCGGTCGTAATCGCCATAACAGAATTTCCATAAAAAGTATTGGCCGGCTTCTTGCTGTCGCAAGAACGGCCGGAATAATAGCGGCAAGCCGCATTGCGTAGAGCGGTATAAGTGCCTGTATCAGCGCCTAAATCACTCAAATAAACAGAAGAAGCAGTAATAGCATGGCGCGGATCCCAAGGATTGGGCATACCGCTAATACCTAAAATGTTTTTCATTTTATTAACAAAAATAGTCCACGTTGAAGGAATAAATTGGCTTGGCCCCATTGCCCCGCCCCAGCCAGAACCAATAGGACACGAAAGTGGAATGTTGTTGGGATCAAAACCGAGCGCGGCTGTAATAGCCAAAAATGGCGCATGGTCTCGCGTCGGCTTCATAATAGCCGCCCATTTTTTCGAAGGTGGGTCGCCGGCACGATTGCAACGACCGACATTTTCGCCCATATTTGATTCTTGCTTTAAAATTGCGAGAACAAAAGCTGGCCTAACGCCGGTTTTTTTAGAAGCTTCGGTGGCGTATTCAAGCGCTTTGCCGAAAGGAATTGCGGCGCTATCGCGAAGAGCGAAGAGCGCGCTTCTGATTTCCGCGGCTTTCTTTTCTCGTTCTTTCAAAACTTGTTCGTAAGTTTTCTCTTTACTTTTACTGACGGTCAAAAGAGATTTCTTCTCGCCCTCTTTCTTCTCAACTGATCTTTTTTGACCTTCAATTTCAACTTTTGCATTTACTTCAGCATCTTGTTTTTCTTGCAATTCTTGCTTTTCTTTTTCGGTCAGATTTTTTGTAGTCTTTATCTCAGAAACTTTTAGAACCACCGCTTCTTTTATGGAAGTAATTTTTTCCAGATCATTATAAAATTCGCCGACAGTTTGATTGCTTAAAATAAATTCAGCCAGTGTTACTTCTTCAATTTGATTAGCTTTTCTAAGAAGTTCGGCTAAAGAATCCTTTTGTTTCCCAATTCGATCGCTTAAAACACCAATAGTTTTATTTTTTTCTTTTATTTCATCATTAAGCTTGTTGATTAAAACTGTTTTTTGTTTAATAGCTAATTTAGCTTTTTGAATCTCTCCCGTTAAAATCGAAATATCGCGGGTAATCGTGCCCGATTCCTTGCGTTGAGTATTTAAGAGCGCTTCCTGCTCTTTAATTTGCTGTTCTAGCGCCGCTAATTCGGCTTCTAATTGTTTCTTTCGGTCTTCAACTGATCCAGAAACGTTTTGAGCAAAAACTTGATTAAAAGAAAAAACGTTAAAAGAAAATAGTAGTAAAAAAGAGAAAATAACAATGGAAAAGAATTTACGCATAAAAATTAAAACTAAGCAGCCGTCGCCACTTCTCCTTCTCCCTCTTCTTCCTTCTTGCCTTTCTTTACAACTTCGATAGTAGAAAGATCAACTGGGCCGGCCGGAGCTTCAACCTCTTCTTTAATTGCGGCAATTGAAGCGATGACTTCATCGGCTGCGGTGATTGCTTTCACGCCAGCTGGTATTTTCAAATCGCTGACAAAAATGTGGTCTTCGAGAGTAGCGAGTTTTTCAAGCGGCACTTCAATGTGATGCGGCAGATTTTTCGGCAAAGCTAGAACTTCAATTTCATGCATAACTTTAACCAAAGCGCCCAAGCCGCCTTTTGTTGCCGGCGCTTCGCCGATAAATTCAAGCGGTATTTTTGCTTCAATTTCTTTATTGACATCAATTGCGAGGAAATCAACATGGATCGGGCTTGAAGTAATCGGATCATAGGCAATATCTTGAATCATTGCGTCTACCACGCCTTCTGGAGTTTTTAGCGAAATAGGCGTTGTTTCGCCACCTTTATGAATTTTAATAAAAGCTGTACCTAAAACTGAAACTGGAGTTGATTCTTTGCCGGCACCATAAATAACAGCCGGGATTTGACCTTCTTTTCTTAAAGAGCCTAATTTGGCTCCAGCTTTTCTTTTTTGGGCTTCTAAAACTGTCATAGTATTAACTATTATATTGAAATTGAATAAAAAGTAAAGAGTTTGTATGACTTAAAACGAGACAAGACAAGATTAAGGTAAGATCGGAAAAAGAGCATCGCACTTTTCCGCAGTTGCTCCAGTAAATAATCGGCAAGAAGTGTATCTGACAGAATTCCAAAGATTTATAAATACTTTGCGAGTTTCTGCTTGGAATCTTTCACGAGCGGTTAATTCTGGCGCTGGTTGTTTTGGTAATTCAACTAATACGCCCAAAGGCTCGACGGGCGGCGTAACTATTTCTCGAGGTGGTAACGGTGGTTTTATTTCTGGAATCAATTCTTCAAAAATAGTCGGCGCTATTACTTCCTCCTCAACAACTGGTGGTGTCGGAGCTTTTTTAGGCGGCGCTGGTGGCTTGGGCGTTACTGGTGCTACTTTCGGCGGAGCTGGTGGCAGAGGCGGGGCTGGTTTTTCAAAAACGGCTTTAATGACTGCGTCGATCGGGAGATCTAAAGAAGATTTTAATCTGACAAAGCAGGTGTTGTTGGCGTTTGGTTCTGGTTTATATTGCGCTCCGGTCAGACATTTATAGTCGCTTGCATTTTGCGCCCATAATTTAAATTTAAAATTATTTCTTTCAAAAGCGAGCAACTTTATTATCTGACCTTGTAGATATGTTTCTTTACAACCTAATGAAGGTAAGCAGAATATGCCTGGCCCGTCTGCCCTTTTTTCGATTTCATTTTTATCAAAATTTACCGGATAGCCAACAACTAAGCCGTCACCAGTTACATTTACAAAAATATTAACTGTCGGCAGTATAACGGCGCCGCCCCCTAGATCTTCTTCTTGTATTGCCTGACAGAAAAGCTCCTCACTAGGCATAAAAGTGATAGTGAAGTCGGAAGAAGAGATGTCTTCTTCTAAATTTTTGACCTTTAAAATATAAGGGCCGTAGGCCGGAAATCCATCTTTTGTAATAAGAGTACGCGATACTTCGAAAGTACTTATAGATTTATCTTCTCCTCCTTGGGGCAAGAGAACGAAGCTTTCGTCTTCTTCACAAATATTTGAACCTTCATTCAAAAAACAAGAAAGATCAGAGACGGAAAGACTGACAACTTGAACTCGAGCAGTTATTTGATCTGAAGTTGTATAAGAACCGTTTGAAATTTCCCTGTCATTTTTATCAAAAACTCTGATTGTTATACTTGCCGGCGGTGGCGGCACTCTTACCGATACGTCAAAGAAAGACAAATTTGGTCGGAGCGATTGTTTAATAGGATCAAAAACATTATACATACCTCCAACAGTCAATACAGAACTATCTGGTTTCTGTGTCGATGGAACTGAAGTTAAACTTTTAATTAGAACTGATTCTCGATAATTAGCCAAAGGATGACCCTTGTAATTGAAAACAAAAAATTCGTTAGCTTGTTCGGGCGCTTTGGAAAAAGCATAAAGATCCGCTGTTTCATTTCCTAGATCAGTAACCACTTGGACAGCAGCAAAAACTGCTTGGTCATTCGTCTCAATGGCGCTTACACCGCCATTAAATTCGGTTGAAAAAGGTTTCCATGTTGAGATATAACTACCATCACTTGTATTCAAGGCGCCCAAAGAACCAAAGTCATAAGGCGCTCCGACAGAAAAACCGCCGGAGAAATAAAGACTATTAGAATCATGCTTAAGGCTAACGATTCGAGTAGTTAGAAGTTTGGTAACGCCATCAAGAGCTAAAAACTCCTGCGTCCAGAGAAGGTTGCTCGCTGGATTTTCGCTTCCAAAAGCTTTGATATAAGAATTACCTATACCTGGTTTCGGCTTAACTTGAGCCTCAACAATGGGTGTTAAATTAAAAACAAATTTTTTATCTTTACCTTCTGCTTTATCTCCTCCTCTGCCAGTTTGAGCCGCAACAAAAAGCTTACTTCCATCAGTTGAAAGCGCCGTAACATCATCAGTAATTCCAAAATTCATTGTTTCGTCTAACACGCCGGTTTCCGGATCAAGAGCGATTAGATTTTGGAACAAAAGCGGTTCACCGGTTGAAAAGGTGCCACCGACAAAAAGACGCTTATTTATATTTGGACTAACTCCGTCAGACGTATTCATTAAGACCATATCTGACAGTCTTCCGAACTCATTTGTGCTAAAAAAAGAATTAAAATTAACAGTGCCAAAACCTCCAAAGTTGGGATTATATCGAAATGCCCCTAATCGACATATTGTTTCTCCTTCAATGCAAAAATTACCTAAAACATATAAAATATTGCTGGTCTCGTCAAAAATTATCCGAGTTATTTGAATCCCTTTGCCTTCAAATATTTCGACAAGATTTGGGAATGTCGTTGTCGTGACAACGCCATTTTGGTCAAGCTCGGCTAAGCCATTGCGTGTGACGCCATTTGCAATGAAGAAATTACCGCCGACAAATATTTGATTTGCATTTACTTTGCGATCTGAAGAAAAGGCGTTAATTTGCCCACTTGTTCGAGGATCCCAATTTGAAAGTCCTTCCGGAATCAGCGTGTCGGAATTGTAAGTTACTGCCGCGCCATATTTTCTTGTTGGATTATTTAAGAAAGAATCGAACTCGCCACCGAAGTAAAGAATACCATTGCTTGCTTGTTGAATGCTATGAATCTTTTTAATTGGATCGACATAAAATGTCTCGCCCTCAAATTGGAAAGAGTTTTTACTGCTAGTAACGCCGCCGATACCGGCATTCCAAATCATCTCACCCGTACTTAATCTGAAGATTCCCAAATTACGAACTGAAGCAAGAGTTCTTTCGCTTTTTAATTGAGAAAAGGCGCCAGTGATTGCAACATAATCTGAAGCGATTAGCTCAATGTCTCTTATAAAAGCCTGTTCGAAGGCGCTTCCTGATATAAAAGTAAATTCCGGATAAGCAAACGAGCGATCAGACAAAATTGGAACTAAATTAACTAGTTGTGATTCTTCTGGTGGAAAACCTGCAGTCAATGCTTCTACTGCGGACACACCATACTGACTAGAACTTAAATTTTGGATTCGGCCCCCGGCAACAATAGAAGTTACAGTGGTTATTGGCCTACCTTCTTCATCAAACTCTGTTGGAATGTTAACTTTTTCAATATCATTAATTCTTCCTTCAATATAAGTGTCCCAATTGAGTAATCTAATTTGTTCAGAAGTATCAAAAGCCAAAAGCGCGCCAAGGAAAGGCGTTGGGTCTGTTTGGTTAGCAAAATAATAATCAAGATCTGTTAACCGGCCAGCATAAAGAATGTTTGTTGCTGTGTCAAAATAAAGCGCGCTTACTTCCGTAGAAATACTATTAATTGGCCAACTATTCCTTTCATTTGAAATATCAACCTCACTACCATCAAGATTAAAAACCAGCAAATTAAAGACGCCTTGCAGATTAGGATTTGAAAACAAGCCGCCGACATATAAAACTTGCTGACCGTTTAATTGACCGAGAACTATATTATTGATTAGGCCGTCTGTAAGAACACTGCTTGGCCTAAATCTTGTATCTATTGCGCCGTCAGCTTGAATATGGATTAAATTAGATATAGTTCCTTCTTCATCTGGAAGATTAACCAAAAAACTTCCGCCAACATAATAACCGCCACTTCCATCAGGAATACTGGCTCTGACTTCCCCGCCATTAATCTTCCACGAATTAGTAACATCTCCAGAATCAGGATTGGTTAATACGCCAGCGCCAGTTGCAGGGCCGACCATATTGAAA
>MFTL01000006.1:18525-19656 GCA_001786825.1 Candidatus Nomurabacteria bacterium RIFCSPHIGHO2_01_FULL_39_9 | reverse complement strand
TGCTCGTCGCGGCATCGCCATTTGTAACCCAAGCTTCTTCCTTGATATTCATTTCAATTGGCGGCAAGGCGCCTCTGCCGAAAAAGGCTTGACCAAAAATAATTAAAACAATCAACAACAAAGAAGCAAGAAAAATATTTCGGTGCTTAGTCCAAATGTGGCTCATGAGCGCTTTGAAATACTTATGAGCTTTTTTGCAACTGTTTATTATGTTGTTGTTGTCTGGTTTCATATATTATTTTATATGTTTAATTATTTTATTTAGGTATATGTGGTGGTTTTGGCGCTGGTGGAGCTGGCGGTGCAGGAGGTGGCGCTGGAGGAGGTGGCGCTGGAGGAGCAGGTGGTGGTGCTGGCGGCGCTGGCGGTGCAACTCTTCCTTGATCAGCGAAATCATAAAGAATGGCTGAATCACCGCCGGTAAAATTTAATTTGGCAAAAACTTCATATCTTGTCCCATCTTCACAAACCGGAACGCCTGGAATTTCATCTTTGCTACAAACTTGAAATGGCATAACTGCTTTAAATGGCAAAGCTGAAGCAGAATTAAGTTCTTCTAGACTACGGGCAATTTGCACACTAGTAATTTGCGGTTTGGGAAGAGTATAGAAATAAAGATTTGCCGTAGTGTTTCTTAGTCTTGAAAAGAAACTATTTTCAATCATA
The DNA here is from genome assembly GCA_001786825.1 of Candidatus Nomurabacteria bacterium RIFCSPHIGHO2_01_FULL_39_9. Lineage (GTDB taxonomy): Bacteria > Patescibacteriota > Minisyncoccia > Phycocordibacterales > DATEUR01 > MFTL01. Next base: position 18,990 of record MFTL01000006.1, on the reverse strand, counting down.
ACAATACCGCCCAAAGATGGATTGTTGCCATCAGCTAAACAAAAAGATGAATTGACCGTAAATCCAAAACTCTCATCTACCGAAGCAATTACAACTGGCTCTTCCCCTCCTTCAAATTGAACAAAAGAACCTGTCGCACGGAAAGTGTGATCGCCTTGCGCTAGATACGTTAAAGGCAAACTAACATTTACAATCGTTTCACCGGTATCTTTATTTAATTCTTGACTAATTTGATTACCACCCGGCATTTCGCATTCTCCAAATTCTCGATTATCCAAAAAACACTTGAAAGTGCCTTCACCACCCGTCAAACCTTTTCCTCGAATTGTTGCAAAAATAGTCATAAAACGAGAAATCGTACTGCCATTTTTTTCAACAACCGCTCGATTGCCGTCCAAAGCGCTCAAATCAATCGTAAGACTTGTCTCTGGTCGTACAATCCAATTTTTTTCAAGCGGCCGCTCG
>MFTL01000006.1:0-18512 GCA_001786825.1 Candidatus Nomurabacteria bacterium RIFCSPHIGHO2_01_FULL_39_9 | reverse complement strand
AAGGACCACCATCTCTTCCAGCGCCCAATATCGTAACGCTTGCATTTATTGTGTCCGTGCCGGTCGCTTGTCTTGTAAAACTAAAATTAGCTTGGCCTTTTGCGTCAGTTATAATAGTTTCATTTATATCCGTTCCAACGCCAGAAGCTATGAAATTAATTCGCTGTCCTCCTTCTCCACGACCATCGAAAGTTAGCGTTGCTGTTGCTGTGTGATTTTCTTCAAGAAAATTAGTACTCTCAGCTTGTTCGAGAACGAGTAACCATTCTGGTTCTCTTGGAATGTTAAAAATAGCAGAACAAATTTTATCAATATCCATTCTAGGCGCGCAGGTTGTTTCTTGACCGCAAATCGCACAGCTGTCCTCCCAGCCACCGAAAGTGGAGCCTTCTGCGGCTGTAACTTGTAAAGTTACTCTTGTATCTTGAGCATAACCAGCCGCGCAATCTCCTTCTGCGACGCCTTCTAAGGTGCGCGAGCAATTAATTTTCCCAAAGTCGGTATCGAGGACATTACCGGCGCCATTTGATGTGCTAAAACCTATCGTAAGGGTTTTTGGTTCTCCTTGAAAAGTTGCCGTTATAGTTTTATTTTCATTTAAATCATTAAGAGTGCAAGTGGCTCTTTGAGTGCCATTATTAGCTAAATTGCCACCGGCACTGGCGCAATCATCTAACAAGGCCAGATTATTTCCATCTGCTGAAGCTGTTATAACAACATCTGACCCTTCATCAAGCAGTGTTGTTGTTGAGGAATTATTTTCCGGATAGTGATAATTTATACCGCCAATATTTGATTCGACTTGGCCACCACCACTGCCATTCGCGTTCACGGTGACTGCGAATTGAGATGCGGGAACATTAATTTGAGTATTCGGGCCGACGCCTGTTTGATTTTCACCACTTGTACACTCAAATCTTGCAGTATGCGAACCAGAAGTGTTGAAAGTATGAGTATATGAAGTAGTACTAGCAAGCGTTCCTCTGAAACTTAATACAAAGTCGCCATCTGAAGCAAACTTTTTAGCGTTTCCACCATTAGTTTGCGCTGAAAAAATATAACCCTGTGTATAATGATAAGCAATACCAAGTGGATTATTTAGTTCGCCTCCTTCTCCTGAACCAAAAGTACCCCAAGTTGTCATTAGATTTCCATCAGGATCATATTTTTTAATTTGATGATTTATAATATCAGTTACCCAAAAGAAACCTCTAGAAGATGCCGCGACCACATCTCCTGGTCTATAACCTAAACTAAAAGTGTTTGTAAGATTCCCTGCGCTATCAAATTTCAAAATCCTACTATTGGCGCCATCAGCAATATACACATTGTTATCAATATCAACTCCAAGACCAGTCGGAAAACTAAATGATCCAAAAGGTCCGCCTAAAGGAGTTCCGGAAGTGTCATATTTTCTAACTTCAAATTGAGTAAGCACATAAACATTATTAGAACCATCAATGGCAATATCTGTCGGCCCATCAGAAACGCTCCATTGCAGAAGATAAGTGCCGTTCGAATCAAATTTTTGAATTCGATTATTAGCAAAATCAGCAACGTAAATATTTTCATCAGAATCAACTGCCAATCCTCTTGAATTATTAAACTGACCATTACCAGAACCATTTTCTCCCCAATTAAAAAGAAATGTTCCGGCCGAATCAAATTTCTGAATTTTATAAACTCCGTCACTGCTTCTTGCGCCAGAAATATAAACATTACCAGAACTACTAACGGCAACATAAGCTGGGTTAGCAAAGCGCTCATCTGATAAAGCTGTTACGTTAGAATTATTTACCAGAAGATCATCAGCAAAAAAAGAACACGCAAAACTTCCTTCGCTTGATTTATTTTCTGTCGGGGCTGAAAATTCGGTTGGAGTTCCTTTGGTTGCAGTATTGGGCCTCACTTCACTAACGGTAATTAATGAAGTAGCCGCTTCTAATTTTTGAAAAATATAATAACCGCCAAAAACAACAATCGCCAAAACCAAAATTGTGGCGCCTAGATGTTTCTTGAAGAGATGATTTAAAAAATCTTTCATTCTTTCATTGAGTTTACTTAATATAAATTATATTAGAAAAAAGATATTAAATAAAGCGAAAGTTGTGGATTCACAAAAACTGTGGTAGATTGTGAAAAACACAGTTCTATGAAAGCAAAAAAGATTAACTGGTATGTCGCTCCGGCAGACGACCATACAAACAATGTTATCCGTTCTTATAAAGAAGAACTTTCAAAACAACACGATTATATCCCTGAAAAACAAGGACTTTACAACCTTTGGCATACCGACTTCTCTTTTATCGCGAAATTAGAGAGAAGCAAGGTTTCAAAAGCCGTTGTTTACACCATCTATATTCAATACGATGACGGTCCGCTTATGCGCTGGATACCCTTTTCACGCAATAAAAAGAAAACGGTCCTTATTCTCCACCCGGTTTATGACGCGGAAGAAGCCAACATCAGAAAAAATATCAAAAGCATCGTTGCCATCTGCGCGCAGATTTTTGGGAATTATAAAAACATTAATCCCCTCGCGCCTTATCTTGACGCGATTGTTGCATTAAAACCAAACAATCCGAAAGACCGAGAGCGCGGTATTGATGCCATGCTTGAACTTGTCGGCAGAAAAATTGCTGATGAAGTTTGGCTTTACGGAGATTTTATTTCTGAAGGAATGGCGGCAATTATTCTCTATGCAAAAAGATTGGGCATACCGGTTATCGCAAAAACTGAAGGAGCCAAAAAAGATTTGCCGAGAATTTTCGGTCTTGGTTAAAATAATCTTTAATAAAAAAGTTTATTAATCCGCACTTGTTGCGGATTTTTTAATTACTATTAGAAATTAAAGTACAAATAAAAAAAGAAGGTCCGTCAGCGATGAGGCTAACGGACCTTAGATTTTGTTGATACCAAACTAGAGCTAATAAATTCCTCCGTGATGGTGGAAAGTATTTAAACTTAATTTGATACGAAGAAGATGCAACGCGGCCCAATTTTCGGAGTTTCGAGCTTTCACTCAAAATCTTACATTAGGCATCACTTGGAGTTAATATTTAAATATTCCGTGAGGAATATAAAGAATATATATCCAAGATATAGAATTATACCTATCAAACTAGTTAACAGCACAGACTGCTAATAATTTGATATTGTTTTTTCCATTTCGTTCGTATAAATACCAACTAATGAAAAAATGTACTATTCTACATTCTTCTCCTATATTATGAGAACTTCTTTTACTTATCAGACATTGCTGCCCAATAGATTCAAGTTAAAGTGCGCAAACATTGCTGTCTGACACCTATCGAATAAGATGATCTGTTGATCTCTATTCCGTATTGCTACGGAAGAGATTAGCCAAACCTTGTGGGATTTGGTTAAACATTGTTCTCGCGAACAAGGCGCTTTTAAGGGCGCGATCACCTTGCAATTGAAGCTTCACACTTTCTTTTAAAGAACTGAGGTATCCATGAGCTTACCAAAGTTAAAAATTCTGTCAAACAAAAAAACTGTGGAAAACTAATTACGCCATAAAAATGTACACAATGTAAACTTAAGATAATCAGAAACCTTTTTTATAAGCCCTCAAGCCTAAGCCTTATAAAAAAGGTTTCTGATTATCCTCATCCTCATTTCTATTTTTATTTTACCGTTAAATGCGAAAAAATATATTCCTTAGTTCCCTCAACTTTCTTGCCGGGATTGAAAATGTTTTTCGGATCAAAGATATTTTTTATTTTTTGGAAAATTTCAATTACTTCTCTGCTATACATTTTAGAAAGATAAGGCGTGCGGACGATACCATCATTGTGTTCGGCCGTAATTGAGCCGTTATACTTTTTCACAAGATCATAAACTTTTTCGGATACTTCTAAAACGTCTTTTCCTATTTTTTGATCGTTAATATCAACTAGCGGAATAATATGGAAGTTGCCATCACCCGGATGGCCAGCGATCGTGTGTTCCAGCTCTGGATAAAGAGAGAGTATGTTTTCTAACTCTGGCAGAAATTTTGGTAAAAATTCCGGCCGGACAATGACATCGTCAATAAAGGGCGCCGTCTTCTTCCCTTTCACGTGTTTACGCAGAAGATTAAAACTCTCATGCCGAATATCCCAGTACTTTTGCGTATCAGTTTTTGTTTTGGAAATACGTGAGAAAATATTTTCTCTATCTAAATACTTCTTTAATCCAAAATATTTTTTGTTTATATCTTCTTGCGTGCCAGAAAGTTCTGCTAAGACAACTATTTTAGGAAATCCGTGTTTAAGTAGCATAAAAAGATCCGGCCAAAAACTCCAAGCGAATTTGAGACTGCCCCATAGTCCTCTTCCCTTCAAAAAACTTGTGAAAAATTTAATTGCAATTTTAAGTGTTTTATCATCATAAGACTCTAAACTCTCTGGATCATATTTAAGAACCTCATTTACCAATTCGCTAATTTTATTAAAATCATTGAGATAAATCACAACTAATCTTGTATTTTCTACAATCGACACAAGTTGAAAAGTTATTTCAGTCGTGATCCCAAGCGTGCCTTGCGAGCCAACTAAGAGCTTATTTAAATCAATATTTTTGCCATTCCATGCGTTCCAAATGTAATAACCGGCCGAATTTTTAGACACATTTGGCTTAGCTTTCTTTATAATTGCTTCGTTTGTTTTAATTAATTCTTTTAAGTTTTTATAAATTTCACCCAAGAAATTTTGATTATTCTCTTCTTTTCTTATTTCATATTCATTGCCGTCACTTAAAACTATTTTTGAACTCATAATATAATTTTCAGTTTTTCCGTAACGCAAAGATTTTTCACCACCAGAATTATTGGCAAACATTCCGCCGATCGCGCAGATGCTTTTTGAAGCCGGATAACTTGGCAGCATTAGTTTTTTTTCAGAGACAATTTTTTCAAAATCACGGTAATACATTCCCGGCAGAACTGTAATTTCCATTTTCTGCGAATCAAAAGAAATTAGCCGATTCATGTATTTTGTAAAATCTAAAATTATCGATTCGCCAAGTGGCCCGCCCGTCATATCCGTGCCGGCACTTCGAGCGGTAATTGAAAGATCCGGATATTTAACTTTGTTATCACTAACCCACTTAACTATATTTTTAACGTCTTCACTATCTTTCGGGAAAGCGATTAGTTTTGGGAAAACTGTAAAAAGGCTCGCATCGCGAGAATATTTCTGAAGGGTTTCCATATCATCCATTAAATCTCCTTTAAAAAATTTAGCAATTTCCTCTTTCATTGCTCTTATTATAGCAAATTAGTATAATTTTTAATTAATTGAAAGACTAGCCCGATTGAATAATTAATAAAAAAAATAAAATCCCGCTCGTCTTATCAACTAACGGGATTTTTTTATTGACAAAAACGCAAAACTCTATAAAATCACCAAAATATTTGTTCCTGAAAATACAAACCCTAAACTCGTAATCTATGGCAAAAAAGAAACCGCGCGCAATCATTCTCGCTACCAGAACATTCAAAAAAGAAATTAAAAAATTGCGTAAAACATTTGGCTCACCTCAAGAATATCAAAACAAACTTCAAAACAGCCTTCTTTACCAAAGCAATGACGAGATTTACGCCTTTTCCAATTATTCAATAATTCTGGAAATGGAAGAAGCGCGCTTGCGCTGGTTTAAGCCGATTAAACTTGTTATTCGGGAAATAAAAGAAATTTAAAAGCATACATTTTTGTATGCTTTTTTAATAGAAGTCTTTTAAAACCCTTGAAATATATGAGTTTTTGATGATATATATATATATATATATTAAAGGCATTGCTAAGTTAAAAAGAACAATGTATAAATAGAATATGATTAAGAGATTCATAAATCGCATTCGCCTCTATTTATGCAAGGTTTCTGATTCTTGTTCAGCTGAATATATCTGCGAATTAGACTCCACTAATTGTCATAATAATCACGGAATTCCCATTATAGGCCATGCTCACTCTTATCTTCATAATAATGCGGCCTGGTATCGTGCTTGGCATCATCACCCTAATCGGAGTCATGTCCATTGGGGTGTTTTTGCATTGATGATTTTATCATTCCTAGTTTTTTCTTTTTCGTATGTTCACACCGTGCAAGCCCAACCAAATTTCGTGCAAGTAGACAGTAAAAAAGCAAGCGGTAGTGGCTTACAAGGCACCGTTGATATTTTAGACGCGCAAGGTGGCAGTCTGGCTAGAGGAAATTTAAGAGCCGGTCTTACGTTTCGTGGCCCAAGAAGCGATGCACGAAAAATACAAATTTCTTTTACCGATGCGCCGATCTCAAGTCTTGAGCTAGATAACATAAGTATTTCCGAGGAAGGAATCATTGATATTCCAGTTGATGAAATTCCGGCAAGTGGTCATTGGAATAGAAAATTTGCTTTGGGTGATGTAACAGGTCTTGCTTTCACAAAAGGTCGCTTTAAAAAAGCTGCTGAAGGTAAAGATCTTTTTAAATGCGCTCTTTGGGATTACACCAACCAAACATGTACTGGCCGCTGGATCAAACTTGCAAATATCGTACCTGGCTCTGAATACACAATAGAATTTACGCCTGCTGATCCGGGCTACGCTGAATCAAGCCGACGCGTTAACGCTTTGAACAAAAAAAGCGAACTGCTTGATTTTGAAGAACAATCTTCAGAGACCGAAACATCAGTTAAACTCGTTCCAGTTGCGACACCCGTTGTTGAAAATGCGCCGCCGCTTCCTGTGCCAGCAGTTAACGTTATCAACGTTTCCACAGAAAGTCTGAATAATGATGTCATCATTGAAGTCGTGCACAGAGAAGAAAACAATGTCACTAAAAAAGAAATTTTTATCGACACAACCGCACTTGTCGCTGAAGAAGTTAAGGTCACTGATGTTGCCCTAAGCCCCAAGCTGCTCACTTGTCTCGAATATAATCAAACAGAGGGCATTTGCCGACGTTGGAAAAAAGAAAAAAATTTAGTTGTGAATGAAGAATATGAGCTTGTCTCCTCTTCGCCCGGTCAATCTGTTTATGGCCAAGCAAAAGACGGTTTTTTGGTTTTAGATCAAAGACTTGAAGTGATTCCTTCAATCCAGAGCATTCTTCAAAATCCTTTTGAAACTATCATCACGGTCCAACTGATTGACATGAATCCTCACAAAATAATCACTTATTTTGACGCGGAAACCGGTGAACAATTAGATGAAATTATAATAAATACTGAAGAAAACACTGAAACAAACCCTGATAGAAAAACTATTGAATTTCAATCAGAAACAGTTGCAAAGTCGGCAGATATTGAAGCGACAGCTGTTGGTAATGATCTGTTCGAATGCAATGATTTTGATTTTGGTAATCAGATTTGTAAGGGAAAATATATAAAAAAGAAAGACTTAGTTAAAAATGAAAATTATAGTTTTAATATTGAAAAAAGAAATACTGCTTCTGAGCTTTTTGAATCAAAGAAACAAATTGCCCTGCTTGATAAAGAAAATGCTCTACTTAATTACACCGAAACAAAAGTAGCTGACGATATTGAAATTGTTCCGACAAATCCAAATATTATAAAAAAGATTATAGTTAAAAATCACACAGAAAATACAAACAACGACCTTCGAGTTGAAGAAAATGTCTTAACTGACAATCCTCTTGCTGTGCAGAGTTTTGCTATTGATCCAACTGGTCTTGGCACCAATTCCGAATTTGAAATTGAAGCTAAAGGCAATACGCTTATGAAATGTAAAGATTGGGATTTTACGACAAGCACATGTCTAGGCACATGGGAGAAGGCACGCGATCTCGAACCGGGCAGTCTTTATATCTTGCCTGTTGATTCAGCCGACCCGGGTTTTATGGAGACAAACGAATCAACTCCGCCGCCATCAGATCCAAATCCGACGCCAACGCCAGAGCCTACGCCTGCACCAACACCTGAACCAGCGCCAGAACCTACGCTTGAACCAACACCAACGCCCGAACCTGCTCCAATTACCACAACTTCAAGTGGTGGAGGAGGCGGTGGTAGCGCAATTATTTTGCCTCTATCAAATTCGACAACTTCTACAATTTCAACGACATCAATTTTCCCTGTTACATCTTCTCTTACAACAACTACAAACACAATAAATAATCCATTAACCCTAAACACTACAACCGCGACATTCCCTTATTTAGCTCAATCAGGAACAATTACAACCGCCACTCTAACAAACAATTCAGCTGTTTCGACCACTCCAAATAAAACTGTTTTAACTACAATCAATCGTGGTATTGGTTTCGGCCAAGTAAGTCAAGAGGTTAAAGAAATTCAAAAATTCTTCAATACTATTGGCATTGCTGTTGCAAAGACAGGCCCCGGTTCACCCGGCAAAGAAACAAAGCGCTACGGCTATCAAACAAAAGAAGCTGTTAAAAAATTCCAAGTTAAATACGATATTGCCAAACCCGGTGATCGCGGCTACGGCTATATTGGTCCCAAAACACGAGCGAAAATTAAGGAGCTTTCGAAAGAATTTTAACCACTTCTTCTAAACGCATCGCGCGTGAGCCTTTAACCAAAATCAAATCGCCCGGTTTGATTAGATTTTTAAGATATTCAATTACTTCATCATTTTTTTCAAATTGCATAATTTGTGAAGATTTTAATTTAACACTAGCGCCAAGGGATATTCCTCGCGCTCGAGAACCGACGGTAATTAAAAAGTCGATAGTCTTCCCTGCCAGTTCGCCAAGTCTTATGTGAACATCATGGCTTTCACGACCAAGCTCTAACATATCGCCCAAGACTGCAATTTTCCGGCCGGTTGTTTTAATTTCAGATAAAGCGGTGATTGCCTCCTCTAATGCCGACGGTGAAGAATTATACGAATCATCGATAATTAAAGAATCTTTGAGCCCTGCCAAGAGCTTCATTCTCCCCCAAGGCGCGTCATAATTTGCCGCGCTTTGACTCGCCAGAACCATATTAAAATTATTTTTATAAGCAAAAGCAAGCGCTGCCAAATAAGCGTAAACATGAGCACGGCCTAATGCACCTTTGATATTTACCGGCACGCTATTGCCACCATAATCAATTCTAAAATTAATACCTGTTGGTAAATTACTTTCATAAATAATTTGTAAATTACCGCCTCTCACATCGCCAGCATCAAAACCAAATGTCACTATTTGAGCTCTAATTTTTTCTTTTATAAAATTAAAATCCGGACTATCGGCATTTAAAATAACAGTTCCGCCTTTTTTAAGATTTTGTAGAATTTTTAATTTTTCTTCAATTAAATGTTTGCGGGAATCAAAAAATTCAATATGGGGCGGCACCATTCCAAAATAAGTGACTATTGCAAAATCAATCGGCAGCCACGGCAAAATTTCTTCTAATTCCCCGGGTCGGCGACAGGCAATTTCCAAAATAAGATAATGCGGATATTTTTCTTTGAAAATTAAAATGAAGAAACCTTTAATGAGTGATTTGAACCATTTGTCGCTAGCGCCAATAATTGTTAGCGCGATTTGATAGCTATTACCTTTAGTAATATTTTTCCTAACTGAATCAAACTGGCGCAAAACATTATAGAGCGCGCTTTTAGCCGAGGTCTTGCCGACGCTCCCGGTAACTACAATAATTTTCGGCTTATACTTGGCTAAAATTAATTTAGCTTGAAGAATAAAAACGAAAGTTAAAATTTTTTTAGCGATCAGGCGGAATTTCATAATAGCTTATTAAAAACTTAGCAATATTCATAAATGGGCCGGCCATTGTTTCAGAAGCAAAACGCGCGCCTTTTGGGTCTTTAGTATAAAGCAATACAAGAAATTCTGGATTATAAGCGGGAAAATAAGCAAAGAAAGAATGGAGGTGCTTGTCTTCATAATAACCTCCGCCCTGTTCTTTGGCAATTTGAGCCGTGCCAGTTTTAGCGGCAATATTATAACGCTTGAGTAGTGAATCAGTCTTATTAATAGATTTGTCAAAAACAACTGTCAGCATTCGCGTAATTTCTTCGGCTGTTTCTGGTTTGATTATTTGATTTGGAGAAGCAGTTTTTTTTATTTCTTTATCCGGCAGATCGTCAAAATCTATCTTGGTAACCAAATGCGGCGTCACGAGCGTTCCGCCATTGGCAAGAGCAGAAAAAGCTCGTGCGGCGGAAATTGGACTGGTCGCAATGCCTTGGCCAAAGGAAGCTGTGGCATATTCGACATCTTGATTACCCTCTAAATTACTAACCAAATTTTTTACTTCCGACGGCAAATCAACGCCGGTTCTTTCCTTTAAGCCAAAATCAAAAAAGTATTTTCGAAATTTATCGCGGCCTAATTTTTGCATCGCAAAAACTGCGCCGGTGTTAAGCGATTGATTTAAAACCTCTTGCATATTTGTCACGCCTCTACCTTTTTTATCAAAGTTGTTAATTGTCTCTTTGCCAACCACAATAAAACCTTTATCATCATATTTCGTGTCAGCGGTAACTTTCCCTTCGTTTAAAGCAGCGGCCATTGTAAGCGCCTTGATAACCGAACCAAATTCAAATACGCTCTCCACAATAGGATTGCCAAATAAGCTCACATCGCGCACTTTTGAAAAATCATTTAAATTAATTTGGGGCAAATGGGCCATGGCATAAACTTCACCATTTTTAGGATTTAAAATAATGCCGCCGGCAAAATTACTGTTCCACTTCTTGATTATTCCGGCCAATTGTTCCTCCAAAACGCCCTGGACGCTTGGCTCAATTGAGGTGACGACATTGCCGGGCTTTTCTTTTTCAAAAACAAGTTGGCTCAAATTGGCAAAAACCTCCGCAAAAAAATTGATGTAGAGCTTGTCGGCCTGTCTCTCTAAAATATGATTGTAAGAACGCTCAAGACCGTAGCGACCTGTCTGCTTGTCAGCATCAAAGGCGACAAGGCCGATGGCCCGGCTAGCCAATTCATTGCCCGGATAAAAACGCCATCTTTCTTTAAAAACTGAAACGCCGGGAATTTTTAATTCACTTATTTTATCAGCCACCTCTTTGCTCTGGCGAAAAGCAATTTCTTCATAGGGATCATCTTTTATCGCCTTTGCTAAAAACTCTTCTTTGTTAAGAGAAATTATTTGATTTAAAACATTGAAAGCTTCCTCGGGATTTTTAATTGCGCGAGGGTTAATCGTAATTTTAAAACCACTGCTGATAGAAGCGGCCGAAACGAGCTCTTTATCTTTAGTCGTAAAGAAAATTGAACCGCGATTGTAAATATTTTCAATCGGCGTAACATATTGCCGATCGGCCCGCGAAGCAAAAGCTTCATTCCTCAAGACCTGCAAAAAGAAAAGCTTGGTTAACAAAATCAAAGCCACTAAAAATATTATTCCCGAAAAAATCTTTATTCTTATCGTGTGATCTTTCATTATTCTAGACTCGCAACTAAAGTCTTGCGATAAGCGAAAAACGTCCGATTATTTTCTTCAAAACCAAGTGATTTTGCCAATTCCGGGTTTATTTTTCGGTCTTGCGCCAAAAAGTCCAATTCGAGACCGCTCAAAAGACTGGCTTTATTTTTCATCTCATTTTCAATATTTTTTCTTTCAATAATATTCAAAGTAATACTGCTCACCAAATAAAGATAAAGGCAAAAAACAGCAAGAAAAATGCCTAGAAAAATTCGTATATTTAGTTTTTTTATCAATGTCATATTAAAATTTGATTTTTAAATATTTTTAAATTTAAATTTTTTCTAAAATCCTTAACTTTGCACTGCGGGCGCGCGGATTTTCAAGAATTTCTTCCCTCGTCGCAATAAGCGGTTTCTTGGTAATAATTTTTGCCAAATCATTTTTTTTCTGTTCTTTGAAAAATCGCTTTACGATTCTGTCTTCAAGACTATGGAAAGATATCACAAAAATTTTGCCGCCGGATTTTAAAAGATGAAAAGCTTTAGGTAATACTTCTTTAATAACGTTCAATTCATCATTAACGGCAATGCGAATCGCTTGAAAAGTTTTTGTCGCAAAATGAATTCGACCTTTTTTTGGAAAAACACTTGAAAGTGTTTCCACCAGATCAAAAGTTGTCTCGATCGACTTTCCCTTTCTTCTTTCAATGATTGCTCTGGCTATTTTTTGAGCTCGAGGCTCTTCACCGTAGCCTTTCAAAATTGCAACAATATTTTCTTCATCCCAGCTATTGACGATGTCACGAGCAGTAAAAAGATATTCTTTCGGATCACCAAAAGTCATAAGAAGTGGCTCGTTCCGCAAAAATGAAAATCCTCGACCAGAGCTTTCAAGCTCCATCGAGCTTAGCCCAAGGTCAAAAAGTATCGCATTAAAGGGCTCTTTTACAAAAGAATCAAGATTTTTGAAGTTTGTCTTAAAAATTTCGGTATTACAACCTTTTAATTTCTCTTCTGCTAACTTATAAGCTCCTTCGTCTAAATCAAATCCGATTATTTTCGCTTTTGGAAATTTCTCACAAACAGCTCTGCTGTGGCCACCAGCGCCAAGTGTTGCGTCAACAAAAATATCCCCGGGTTTTAAATCAAGCTCGCTTATTATTTCATTTAAAAGAACTGATTTGTGCATATTAGAGCACACCTACATCACCTAACTTTTCTGCCAATGTTTCCGCCTGCCCTTCCACTACTTTTTTGTAACTCACCCACTTCGTTTTATTCCATAACTCCAATCGATTTTGAACTCCGATGATTACAACTTCGTTTTTAAGATCGGCATATTCTTTCAAAAAATCAGGAATTAAAATTCGACCAAGATTGTCAGTAACAACTTCCACTGCCCCACCGAAGAAAAATCTCGCAAAGCTTCTATTATCCGATTGCAATAAATTTGATTTTGCCAAGCCAAGAGATATACGTGACCATTCCTTTTTTGTGAAAACAAAAAGACAATTATCAAGTCCGGGAGCTACCACTAAATTTTTCCCAGTTTCTTTGCGAAATTTAACCGGAAACGAAATCCGATTTTTCTCGTCAATATTATGAATGTATTCTCCAATAAGCATATAATTATTCCCCATTCCGTCTCTCTTGCAAAAGCAAGAGAGACGAGTGGAGAATATTACAAACCTACAGGAGGAAGTCCGGCAGGCGGTAATAAAAATCTTGTTTTCATGTTTTTATAATGTGTTACCATTTTTTCCCACTTAGTATAAAGTATATACCACTCTTATCCACATTACAAACAGAGTTATCCACAGTTTCATTTAGGTGGATATTAAAGGTATAAATCAAAAAAGCCCTTGTTTAAGGGCTTAATTCAAAGTTACAATAAAAAACTTCTATGCCTTCCGCATTGTCGGGAAGAAAATGACCTCCTTTATGTTGTGAGTATCAGTTAAGAGCATCACCAAGCGATCAATACCAATACCCACTCCACCGGCCGGTGGCATGCCATATTCCATCGCTTCCAAAAAATCTTCATCAAGGCTTTGAGCGTCAGTTTCACCCGCTTCTTTTATCTTCTCTTGAGTCATAAATCTTTCTCGCTGATCAATTGGATCATTCAACTCCGAAAAAGCTTTGACGAGCTCAATCTCGCCAATCACTAATTGAAAAGCATCAACAATATCTTTATTTTTTCTTTTCGCAAGCGGCAAAAGATCGGCCGGATAATCAATAATAAAAGTCGGTTGAATTAATTTTGGTCGGCACATCTTTTTATAAATATTATCTAAAATTTTACCAAAAGAATCAGCAGGCGTTACAGTTACGCCAAGTTGAAGCGCTTTTGTCCGCAATTCTTCTTTTGAAATTGTTTCGATATTTTCAATTAACGCATAACGCTTAATAAGGTCAAAATAAGAAATTACTGCGAATTTTTTACTGAAATCTATCGTATCACCACGCCAAGTTATTTGATTTTTCTTCAATAATTTTTTAACAATTGTTTTAAAAATCTTCTCAACAAAAGCCATTTGCTTTTCGGCTGTACTGAAACTCTCATAAAATTCAATCATTGTAAACTCTGGATTATGGCTCCAATCAATACCTTCATTGCGAAAATCCTTGGAAATCTCATATACTTTTGGAAAACCAGCAATAATCATGCGTTTTAAATAAAGCTCATCACTGATTCGCAAGTACATATCCATATCCATTGCATTATGATGGGTCGCGAAAGGCATTGCTGTTGCGCCGCCGGCAATCGGCTGAAGAACTGGCGTTTCAACTTCCAAATAATTTTCATTATCAAGCATTTCTCGCAAAAGAGAAATAATCTTACTTCTTAAAATAAATCTTTCTTTGACTTCCGGATTCATGAGCGCATCCAAATATCTTTTTCGAAACCGTTCTTCAACGTCTTGGAGACCATGCCACTTCTCCGGCAAAGGCAAAATGCTTTTAGCAAGCATTTTCCAATTTTTAACAAGAATCGTTTTCTCGCCTCTTTTTGTTTTAAATAAACTGCCTTCGACTTCGATAAAATCTCCAATGTCGATAACTTTTCCGAATAAATCGAAAGCCTCGTCTTTTGTCTCATCTTTTTTTAGCATCGCTTGAAAAAGTCCGGTGCCATCATTTAAATTCAAAAAGAAAACACCGCCCTGTGGCCGTAGCGACATCACCCGACCAACCAAATATAATTTCTTTTTCTTTGATAATTTAGAAAAGTCAGAAACAACTTCAGAGAGCGTGACATCGAAATAAGATTCGATTGGATAAGCTTCAATACCCTCTTTTTTGAGAAGCTCTAATTTTCTTAATTTAGCTTGACGAATTTCTTCTAAAGACACAATTATTCAATGTCAATAATTTTATAATTAACAACACCGGCTGGCGTTTTTACGGAGACGGCATCGCCTTTTTTCTTGCCAAAGAGAGCCTGGCCGACTGGCGAGGTATTAGAAACTTTTCCCGCCGCCAAATCTACTTCGCTAGTACCGACAATTTGATAAGTCTTTTTTTCTTTTGAGCCTTCTTTTTGAACGTTCACGATAGAACCAATTTCAACGTTATCGCTATGATGCGGCTCGACGATAATCGCTGTCTTTAAAATATTCTCAATCTCAGCAATTCGATCTTCGGTCATTGCTTGTTCTTCTCTTGCCTGCTGATATTCGGCATTTTCAGAAAGGTCGCCAAGGGCTTTCGCAGATTCAATGCTTTCAATAATTTCCTTGCGTTTAACGCTCTTTAAATGAGCAAGCTCTTTTTCTAAAAGAGCCTTCTTATCACTAGTCAAATATTGTTGAATTTTTGTTTTAACCATTAACTCTATTTTAACGTTTTAAAGGCTAAAGTCAAGGTTAATTTAAAGACCAAAAGATAAGTTAGATTATTGAAAATATTCCGGTGTATTTTCGACCATCCAGCTGAAAAATTTATAAGCCGCCATTTGAGCTGAAATACCGATGTTTTCGGGTCCATTTTCTAAAAGAATCACAAAGGCAAATTTAGGATTTTCATAAGGCGCAAAGCCAATAATCCAGGAATTCATGCGCTCTTTGAGAACGCCGAGCTGGGCCGTACCTGTCTTAGCGGCAAATTTTGCTTTGCCAAAATTAAGACTCGTGGCTGTACCGCTCACAACCGTCATTCTCATGCCATTTTTTACTTCTTGAAAAATATCATCTTCAATCGGTAGTAAAATTTCTTCTTTAGTTTTATCTTTGATCAAATGCGGCGTCAGAAGTCGGCCATTATTAGCAACCGCTGCAATGGCTCGCGCCAGCTGAAGCGGCGTTACTTGGAAACCATACTGGCCGATTGCCGTGTAATAAGTATCGCCAACGCGCCAAATTTCACCATTGAAGTGCTCTTTCTTCCATGTTGGATTTGGGATCGTGCCCAGAGTCTCGCCCTCAAGATCAATATTTGTTTTTTCACCTAAACCAAAAAGTCGTGCATATTTTTCAAGCCGGCTGATACCAAGACCGGGCTGGCCTTCAAAGCCGCCACCGATCTCGTAAAAATAAACGTTCGAAGAAACTGCAATCGCCTGCGCTAGATTAACGAAGCCGTGTGCCTTCCAATCTTTAAAAACAGAAGCTTGATTGGGATTGTAAGGATTAGGCACTGAAATTGAACCAGTTGATAAAATTTTCTTGTCAGGCGTAATAATATTTTCTTTCAGAGCCGCCGTGGCAAAGAAAGGTTTGACGGTCGAGCCCGGCGTGTAAAGACCACTGACTGGCCGATTTAAAAATATTTTTCTCTTATCAGAATTAAATCGCAAAATCGCCTCTGTATCTTGCCCCAACGAAAGCACTTCCGAATCAAATTCTGGAAAACTCACTAACGAAAGAACACTACCATCGGTCACATCAATTAAAACACCAGCGCCGCCGGTGAAATAACCACCGGCCGTATCGCGAATTGATTCAAAAAGCTTATTCTGCAAGCGCGCATCAAGAGATAAATAGACATTATCACCCGGCAGAACTTCCGCTAAAATATTTTCTGACTTAATATTGCCAAAAACATCGGTTTCAGTGATCTTCATGCCATTTTGACCAGCCAATGTATCGTTGTATTGTTTCTCAATACCAGACTTGCCGATAAAATTATCTTGCCAATAAAAGCCGGCCTTATCTTTTGTCGGATAACCAACAAAACCTAAAAGATGAGCAAAGCCCGAAAGATCAATATATGAACGAATAATTTTATCTTCCTCTTCCCTATTCCAGGCGAGCTCAACACCATTGCGGTCATAAACGATGCCGCGCGGCGAGATGATTGGAATTTTTTGCAAACGATTGCGCTCACTCAAATCAAAAAAAGTTTGCCCTTTTGCAATTTGAACAAAACCCAATCGTCCAATAAAAGTAAGCCCAATAAGCAAACAAACGAGCCCTACCGAAAAAATTGTTTTTTTATTAATTGGCTTGGTTATTCTGCCTTCAAGCTGATTAGTATTAAAATCCGGCGCGTTCTCTGCGTCTAAAAAAATTTCATCCGGCTCTATTTCTTTAAATTTGCTGTTTCGTTTCATTGTCTTAAATATTTCTTAAAAGAATTCATTAAAATATAAATAAGAAAAGCCGCAATCGTTCCGATAAAAGCAAATCCTAAAAATCTCGCTTGCGGCGTGCCAAAAATAAGATCTGAAAAAAAGTAAATCGGGATAATTTCTAAAAAGGATTTGAAGAAAAAAGTGAGGCCTATGGCAAAAATAAGGCCTAGCCACCATGGCAGAAGAAGTGCCGAAAATAGGAGCAAAATAATAGCGGTAATGCGCAAAAACATACTTCGATATTAACATAAAGAAGTTAAAACACAAAAATCAGAAATAGAACGAAAAAAGCAATTGCTAGAAAAAAATTAAATATCACACCGGTGATCGTGCCGACCACAGAATAACTTGCCGCCTTGATCGCTTTGTAATGATCTTTAAACCTAATAATCTCGGCAATCAAAATTCCTAAGAATAAACCCAGGACACCGCCGAATGGTGGCAAGAGAAATGTGCCAAGCACTACACCAAGCAAACCGAAAATCAAAGACTCTTTTGCCGCGCCGCCGTATTTCGCGCCTAGAATTCCAGCAAAATAATCAATGAGAATTGAAACGGCAAGAATACCACCGAGCATTAAATAATTATTTAAATCAAGATGTTTAAATTTATCTACAAAACCATAAATTAAACTCAAGCCGAACATCATTGGAATTGCCGGGAAAACAGGAATGAGCGTCAAAAAAACAAGTGGCGCGAGCAAGATACTTACAATGATAGAGATAACCATGTTAAGCGAAACTAAAGCCGCCTTTAATCACAAAGAAAATTCCAAAAATTATAAAAACAATAAGCGCGATTTCCCCATAATTACTGCCGATTAAAATTCCACCGCCAGCGATATCGACTAAGCTACCGATGTCTTTTGAAAGCACTAAGAAAACTAATCCCTTAATAATTAAATAAGCGCCGAAAACGATCAAAATCCAAAGCGGCAATTTAACGCCAAAAACAACAAAGAAAAACATCAAACTCGACAATATATCTAATAAACCAAGTATTTTCATAAAATTAAATCTTGAACTAATATTCCCTGCCTTTTTTGCCTTGAACACCTTTATTATAAGGATGCTTAATTTCTCTGCATTCAGTCATAATATCTGAAACTTTTATTAATTCTTTTGGCGCATAGCGGCCAGTTAATATCAAATCCGTATCTTTGGGCAATTTTTTTATCAAAGCAAGGACATCTTTAAGTTTAATTAATTTAAGAGATAATGCAACATTGACCTCATCGAGTATTATGAGGTTATATTTTTTTGAGAAAATCGCTTTTTTGGCTTTATTAAGAGTTTCTTCTGCTGCTTTTTTGTGAACAACGAAGGGTAATTTATCACCCATAATTCCGACAAAACCTTTTCCGCCTTTAATAAGCTCAAATTGTTTGCCGAATTTCTTGATAGCTTCTTCTTCGCCGGTCGGCCACGATTTGCTTTTTAAAAACTGCAACATTAAAACGCGTTTGCTATTTCCAACAACACGCACACCGTGGCCGATCGCTGCCGTTGTTTTGCCTTTACCATTACCAGTGATTAGGAGAATCATAGTCGTTGATACTAAAAAATGTTCCGAG
>MFTL01000005.1:5537-13498 GCA_001786825.1 Candidatus Nomurabacteria bacterium RIFCSPHIGHO2_01_FULL_39_9 | reverse complement strand
GAACGAAAGAAAAAGGTTGACCACGATCAAGGGAACTGTCAAATTTATTGCCGTCGGTAAAAGTGCCAGTATAATGAACAGTAACAGTTTTGCCGGCTACTGCTTCGGCGCCAGTGCCGACTACAACATCTTCAATAATTAATTTATTTTCCATAATTGCTTCTTGATTAATTTGAGAGCTATTATTTTCTTGTTTCGATTCTTCTTTAGGAGAAGATTTTACCAACCAGAAAATACCTAACACGACTGCGATGATAATAATAAATGAAATAAATGGTTTCATATTTTTCCAGTATAAATAAAAAACAAAATCAGCGCAACTTGCCTCTTTGCTAAATTTTTAGTAATATCACGTCAGAAAAAGTTAACCTTTTAAAAACTCCTTTTATGAAAAAGAACCTTAAAAAAGAAGAAAAAGAAATTATCGAAACAATCGCATTTCTACTTAAAGAACTTAAACCGCCCAGCCGTTCAAAACTCACTGATTATTCTTTTGAATTGACAGGCACCATGTTATCAAGCGACTACTCTGTGGAACTTAAATCAATCCGCATTGGCAAAAAACAAAAAGAAATAAAAATAGGTTTTGTGCCGCCCGACATGCGCGACAAGTTTGAGTATAATGTTAGAAAAATATGTTCGTTCTTCAGTGTCGTTATTGGTTATACTGAATTGAACGAAGAAGCCAAAAAAATTGCAAAGATTTATTTCCAACACCCTGATCATGACTGCATCAAAAAAGACATAATCTCGTCAGGCGGTCACATCTTCCAATTAGGAAATTATTATCTGCGTTTTGTTGGCGATGAAATGGATAAGCCAAAATATTTCTATCTCACTGATTCGCTTTCTATCGCAGAAAATTGGCGTTGGAAAATAGTTCATGAAATGGAAGATGAAAAGAATTTGCTTCGTAAAGAAGTAGAGAGAAAACAAATCAGAATGGAAGTGCTTAACCAGTGCATCAATCAAGCGAGAAGACAAATCGCTAAAAAATAATTTTTTCTCTTTTTTCTCACGGAGTTTTGCCGCTAACAAACGTTAGCGGTTTTTTAATTTATTTAATTTAACAAATTCTTTTGTCGCAATAATGTGACTGCAAATTCCGTACTGTTTATAAAAATCACAAACGCAATTCCAATTGCCATCTTGAAAGGTTAATTTTCTAACACCGTGTTCAGACCTCAATTCAACTTCAGAATCTTTAAAAATAAATCGGTCGGGTTCATTTATATAGTTCTTTGCTTTTCCAATTTTTTTAATAAGTTGAGTAATAAATTGCTCTTTGTTTTCCCTATTCTCTGCTGTAATTTCAACTAAAATGACATCATCCCGCTCTTTGATGCTTTTCGTAAGATTATCTTCAAAGATATAGGAAAGAGTGGCTATGCATGTATTTGGGGAATTTAAATATTTGTTAACCAATTCCTTAAATTTTTCAGAAAAAAGTTCCATCTGCCCTATTTCATCCAAATACAAAAAATCATTGGAACTAAAATTTGAAACTTCCGGAATTATTGATTCTAGATTTTTTATATCAACAAAATACTTTGAGACTTTGTATGGCGAATTAAAATCGACACTTGCCAACATTGCTCGGCTCCCAATATGCGTCTGTAATTCGAAACCAATTCTTTTCTCATCGACTCGTACTTCATTTGTTACAAAACCAATCTTGTTTGGAATACTGGAAATCACCTTATTCAACAAAGTTGATTTTCCACTTTTCGGCTTTCCGGTGACGATAATATTCTTTTGCATGATTTTTTACTTTTTATAAAAACTGAGATGTTATTTTTTATAGACTTATTTTGTATCATGATTTAGTTTTATTCATTTCAATAAAAGCTTCGATACCTTCTTTGTCAAAATCACAGTTAAACCACTTGTCACCCATCTTTGCACCGAGTTTTCGATAGAAATCTTGTGCCTTAGTATTCTTCTCCTCCACTTCAAAGCGTAATCGTTTGCAATTTTCTTCTTTTGCAAACTCAAATATCTTCTGTAATAATTTAGTGCCAATTTTCTTTCCCCTATATTCAGATTTTATATACAAATCATCCAAATATAAACTTTTACCTACCCAAGTATACCAAACAAAAAAACAAACTGCAGAGCCGATTAACTCACCATCTTGCTCAGCCACAAAGAAATGAAAAAGATCCTTTTCTTTCTGCATCAGTTCAACAGAATTCTTAACTGAATTTGGTAAACCTTCTAAGACACCCGTCTCATGAATTAACGAAAGAAGTCCTGGAAAATCTTTTTCTGTACCTTTTCTAATAATTAAGTCCATAAAAAAATTATCTAAATAATTTAAATCCAATTATGTTTGGTTAAAAATTCTTTTACTTGCTGAAAAATTTTTTCATGCCCGGAAGCGTTTGGATGCAAGCCATCTTCAAAATCACTATTATCCAAAAGCGTTAGATCCATAAACAAAGCGCCATGTTCTTTGCATGTCTCTTCCATTACTTTTGAATATCTCTGAATATCTTCATTGGTGGAATAAACATCTATCCAAGAAACAGGCATTGTTTTTGTTTCGTCACAGTTTTTAAGGTCTAAAAAAATAATTTTGTCCGTAATCTTTTTTGCTCTTTTAATTATTTCTTTAATATTTTCCCGAAACTTCTCAATCGGAACAATAAAATTGTGAGGTAATTCATAAGAAGCGTCGTTGCCGCCCGTTTGAAATATCAATGCGTCAGCGCCTCTTATTTTAGCTTCATTTTCAAATCTTTCGAGAATTGTATTAGTTGTGCCACCGGAAACACTGCAATTGTAGATCTCCATATAATCATCCCCTTCTCTAATCCCGACGTCCATCCAAAGTCGTGAGACCCAACCGCCTTTTTCTAAATCCCAAGCGCCCCAAGCAGTGCTATCGCCAAATATACAAATTGATTCTGGTTTTTTCATATTATTTTAATTTCGTACTGCAGGTCTTGTTTGATTAAATTTAATTTCTTTTCTCTTCGCCATCCTTTAATTTCCGTCTCCCTTCGCCTGGCCTCTTTTAGTGTTGGAAATTTTTCATAATATTTTAAGACTACCGGCCGACGAATTTTTGTATAATGTGCTCCGCGTTTTGAATTATTATGTTCTCCTAATCTTTTTTCAAGATCATTCGTCGAACCCACATAGAGGGTCTTATCTGCGCATTCTAAAATATAGGCAAGGTATGGCATAAATTTTATTTTGATTCATTCGACTGCCGGGCAGGGACTCGAACCCCGATACTGGGCTTCAAAGGCCCATGTCCTACCATTAGACGACCCGGCAATTATTATTCTTTCACCATCTTACTCAAAGCGAGCTCTAAAGGCAATGTCGGAATATAAGCTACATTTAAATTCTGATAACACTCAAGCAGGGCTTCAAGAGTTTTGGAAGTGATTGCTGTGTTTTTTTCGGCAACTAATTTCTTAATGAATTCCAAATCTTTTTCGGAAAGATGAGTTTTAACTTTTAAAATAAGCTCCGGCGCATAACGGAGAATAAGCGCCAAACGCAATTTATGAAGTAGAAGTTTAACGAAAACTTTAACATCAACATTTTGTTCTATCAACGCTTCAACGACATTAAGGCCTTTTGCAAAATCTTTTTCGGCGATGGCCAAAATAAAATCATTAACTAAAGTTGTTTTCGGGGCGCCAGTTACCGCTTCCACTTCTTCCCTGCTTATTTTTTTATCTCTACTCAAACTCAATAATTTTTGCAAAATGCCGCAAGTATCTCGGAAAGACCCTTCGCCAAGCAGAGCGATCAAGTCAGCGCTCTCATTATCAATTTTTAAATTTTCTTTCTCGGCAATATCGATAACATACTTTTTTAAAATCTCTTCAGTTGGTTTTTTAAAATTATAAGTAACACAGCGCGAAATAATCGTCTCGGGAACTTTTTCCATTTCTGTTGTTGCTAAAACAAAAACAACGTGAGCGGGCGGCTCTTCAAGAGTTTTCAAAAGCGCGTTGAAAGCCTCTTTCGTCAACATGTGCACCTCATCAATAATATAAATTTTATATTTTGATTCAAAAGGACTAGTCGCAACGCCTTCGCGCAGTTCCCGAATATCGTCAATGCCGCGATTAGAAGCGGCGTCAATTTCATAAACGTCACTTGGAGTAACACCAAGTTCTTTGGCAAATATTCGCGCAATCGAAGTTTTACCAGTGCCGCGCGAACCACAGAAAAGATAAGCATGGGCAAAATCGCCTTTTTCTAAAGATTTTTCTAAAACACCCGTAATATGCTCCTGGCCTAAAACTTCTTTAAAATTTGTCGGCCGATATTTGCGATAAAGCACGCTCGTCATGGCAATATAATATCACAAGACTAGAAATTTTTCTTTAAGAATTTTTTGATCACTAACCCAGCCTCTTTAGCGGAATTTGTTTCCATGAGACGCTCTCGCAAACTGCGGGCGTTTTCAAAGCCGAGCGTATAACCCTTGCAGTGCTTTTTCATCACCGCAAAACTTTTAAAACCTTTAAAAATTTTTTCAAAAAGCTTCATGTGTTCAATCAAAACTTTTAATTTCTCTTCCAGTGTTACTTTCTTTTTCTTGTTATTGAAAAGCCATGGGTTACCGAAAATTCCCCGGCCAATCATAAAGCCATCACAACCGTATTTTTTACACTTTTCAATTCCCTCTTTGACCGAAAGAATATCGCCATTGCCGATGATTAAAGTTTTTTTATTTATCTTATTTTTAATTTTAACTATTTCTGGTATTAAATCCCATTGCGCTGGAACACTAGACATCTCATGCCTTGTTCGTAGATGAATTATTAACGCCGCTAAATTTTCTTTTAAAATATCTTCAATCCAACTAAGTTCAACTTTGTTGTAACCGAATCGAGTTTTAACTGAAATTGGTAATTTAGGAGCTCCTCTCTTAGTAGCTCGGATAATTTCTCGAGCAAGATTTGGATTTTTAATAAGCGCCGCTCCAGCGCCTTGTTTCTCCACAGCTCGATCAGGACAACCCATATTAATATCAATGCCGTCAAAGCCGAGTCGGACAGCAAGTTTTGCAGCTTCATAAATTTTCTCAGGATTCGCTGAAAAGAGTTGCGCCACAATTGGATGTTCTTTTTTAGAAAATTTCAAATCAACCAAAAGCTTTTTCTTGCCCAGCGAACAGAGCCCATCTGCTGAAACAAACTCTGTATAAAAAACATCTGGCTTGCCATACTTTGCAATAATGCTTCGAAAAGCCGCGTCGGTGACATTGGCCATCGGCGCGAGAATTTTTATCGGCTTTTTTAATTTTTCCCAAAAATTACTCATTAACTAGCTTTGGATTTTTTGCGAAGATTGGCGTTCAAAATTTTCTTGCGCAAACGAATACTTTTTGGCGTTGCTTCCACAAGCTCGTCGTCGCCAATATATTCAAGTGCGAGCTCAAGCGTCATCATGCGCGGAGGCGGCAGGTCATCAGAGACCGCATCAACTTTGGCACGAAAATTAGTTAGTTGTTTTAATTTACAAACATTAACCTCAAGATCTTCAGGCTTGGCATTTTGCCCAACAACCTGTCCTTCGTAGACTTTTTCCCCCGGCCCGACAAAAAGCGCACCGCGCTCCATGGCCTTAAGCAACGCATAAGCGGTCGTTGTCCCAGATTCATGAACAATCAGCGAGCCATGTTTATTGGCCTCGATTGAATCTAATTTTTTGACATAACCAGCGAGCAGTGAATTAACGATACCAAGACCTTTGGTTGATATCATAAATTCATTGCGAAAACCTATCAACCCGCGCGTTGGAATAAAAAAGTGAAATGAAGCAAGACCGTTCTCAACACTCATATTTTTTAGCTCGCCTTTTCTTAAAGTCATTTTTTGAATAACCATTCCAGAATATTCTTCCGGCACTTCAATCCAGACGTCTTCGGTCGGTTCTAAAACAATTCCATTTTCTTCTTTAAAAACAACTTCCGGCTTTGAAACTTGAAGTTCATAGCCTTCACGCCGCATTTTTTCTATTAAAATTCCAAGATGAAGTTCACCGCGGCCGCTGACTAAAAATTCTTCGCTCGATCCAGTTTCTTCAACTCGAAGCGCAACATCATTATCGAGTTCTTTGAAAAGACGCTCTCGAAGATTTCTGGAAGTAGAATACTCTCCTTCAAGGCCTGAAAAAGGAGAATTATTAACCGAAAAAATCATTTTCACAGTTGGTTGCTCAATTATAATCGGTGTCAGTGCCTCGGGATTTTCTTTATCAGCAATTGTGTCTCCAATATTTACATCTGGTATGCCTGCAATCGTGACAATATCACCAGCTTCAACCTCGTCAGTTGGCAAGCTGGCCAACCCAGAAAAAGTCTTAAGACCGGTTAATTTATATTTTTTCGGCAAAGCTCCGGGTTTCATATGAACAACTTCAGAATTACTTTTTATTTTTCCGCGATAAATTCTGCCGATCGCCATGCGACCGAGATAATTATCATAACTTATCGAAACCACCATAATCTGTAGCGGCGCATCAATTTCCACTTTTGGCTGCGGGATGTGGCTCATAATAACTTCGAAAACAGGAACAACATCTTTCATTTGCGCCAAATCGGCGGTTGTCCCAGCAACGCCTAGTTTTCCAGCCGCATAAATTATTGGAAATTCAAGTTGTTCATTGGTCGCGCCAAGCTCAATAAAAAGTTCCAGCACTTTATCTAAAACATAATTGACTCGGGCGTTTGGCTTGTCTATTTTATTTATGACTAAAATAATTTTATGGCCAGCTGCTAATGCTTTTTTCAAAACAAAACGCGTCTGCGGCATTGGCCCTTCTTGCGCATCAACCAAAAGAAGTGAGCCGTCGGCCATATTTAAAACGCGCTCGACTTCCCCGCCGAAGTCAGCGTGGCCGGGCGTGTCGATAATATTAATTTTTGTTCCTTTATAATTGACTGCTGCGTTTTTAGAAAAAATAGTAATACCCCGCTCTCGCTCAAGTTCATTAGAATCCATAATAAGCTCATTGCCAGCTAATTTGCCGAGGTTCGTTTCCGATTGCTTTAAAAGCGCGTCAACAAGAGTTGATTTTCCGTGGTCAACGTGCGCAATAATAGCAACATTTCTAATATCTTTCATAGACGCTCCATATTAGCACACTATTCTTTAAATTTATAGACAACGCGATTATCGAAGCGCAGATCGAGATATTCCAACTTTTCAAATTCATCTTTCAATTTTGTTTTCAGCGGTTCTGATGCAAGCGCTGATTCAAGGTTATTTATGATCAGTTTAAAATCATCATTTCGATTTACAATTATTTTCGCTTGATTGGGGAAATAAAGTTCAAAATTCTCTTCATTAATAACAATCCAATTAGTTTCTAATTCGAGAAAGTCTAGCTTTTCTTTAAACGAAACAATTTCATTAAATTCTTCTGAGGACAAAAGAAATTGGCCGAGCTCAAAACTACTGCTAAAAAATCGGAAAAAAATATTGCCAAATAAATACGGCGATGGTGCGTAAACAAAACCAGCATCATCTACAAAAAAACACTCCGATTCGGTTTTACAAGCGAGAAAATTTCCTTCTCTTTCAGAAATACTTATTTCTATTTTTCTAAGGTTTATCGGCTCAATATTTATTTCCTTGATTCTAGGAAACTCTTCCGTCAGTTCTATTTTAATTTTTTTCCAAGGAAAGAAAATAAAATTGTCGCGATGAATGACAAAGAGCAGGTTGCGGCTTAAAATTTCATTGATTTTAGCTTGAACTATATTCTTATCAGTTACTAGATTGCCGATAATTTCAACATCGGTTCGGATAAAGAACTGCGTGAGAAAAAACCGACAAATAAAATAAAAAGTAAAATAGCCGAAAAAATAGCTAAGATTTTAGTTATCAATATTTCTCTCGCTCTTTTTTGCGATCTCAAGGAATGAAGCATTATTCAACTTATTAACCCGCTTTATTTTTTAATTACGTCCAACCCAATATATT
>MFTL01000005.1:5326-5506 GCA_001786825.1 Candidatus Nomurabacteria bacterium RIFCSPHIGHO2_01_FULL_39_9 | reverse complement strand
GTCAGCTTGCTGGTAGTTCTCCAGAATACAAGCCAGTATTCTCGGCGTTGCAACAGCCGTATTATTTAATGAGTGAACAAAACGAATTTCATTATCGTTGCCACGATAACGAATATTGAGTCTTCTTGTTTGAAAATCATGAAAATAAGAAGCCGAATGAGTTTCGCGATATTTTTCTTG
>MFTL01000005.1:185-5266 GCA_001786825.1 Candidatus Nomurabacteria bacterium RIFCSPHIGHO2_01_FULL_39_9 | reverse complement strand
GCAATTAAGAACAACACGGTAAGGCATCTTGAGCGCTTGGACAATCTCTTCAGAATTTTTTGTAATTTCTTCATGAAAAGCGACAGACGTTTCGTGCTTAGCTTCGCAAAGAATAACTTGTTCCAATTTAAAAAATTCGTGAACGCGAATAAGACCTTTAACGTCCCGGCCATAACTCCCCGCTTCTTTGCGAAAGCACGGAGAAAAAGCAATAAATTTTTTCGGTAAATCTTTCTCATCTAAAATTTCATCCATATAGTAGCTCGTCACCGGTACTTCCGCCGTGCCCGAAAGATATTCGTCTTCGGTAAGTCGATAAACTTCTTCTTCATGTTGAGGAATAAAACCACAACCTTTGAGCGGCTCTCTTTTAACTTTTGACGGCGCAATAATCGGCGTGAATCCTTTTTTCACCAATTGCTCTAAAGCAAACTGCCAGAGTGCAAAACACAAAAGCGCTCCAGCATTTTTCAAAAAGTAGCCGCGGAAGCCGGAAACCTTACTCCCACGTTCAAAATCCGCCAGATCCAAATTCTCCAAAATCGTCAGATGATCTTTCGGAGTGAAATCGAATTTTGGAATTTCGCCGACTTGTTTTATTTCTTTATTATCAAGATCACTCTCCCCTTCCGGCACAGAGACGTCAGGTACGTTTGGCACGCGAAGCATCAGTTCGTCAAGATGTTCTCTTTGGTGCCGCAGTTCTTCCTCTTTTTCTTTGATGTGCTCTTTCAACTGCTTCATCTCCAAAATTAGCTTTTCTTTTTCTTCGGGAGACGATTGCGGAACACGTTCGGTGACCTTATTTTGCTCAGCTCTTAATTTTTCCACCAAATTGAGAATTTCCCGATAAAGGACATCGAGCGCCAGCAATTCTTTCACGTCAAAATCAACGTGCTTCTTCCGCGCCGCTTCCTTTATCAAATCTGGATTTTCTCTTATAAATTTTATGTCTAGCATAATGATATGATAAAATAAAAGACAATGATTAGCAACAATGAGATCACAAAAATTTTGAAAGAAATTGCCGAATATCTGGAAATGAAGTCAATTCCCTTCAAGCCCCGAGCCTATGAGAAGGCCGCCGAGGCAATTTCGGAGTTAGAAGAAGAAGTGACAGAAGTTTATAAAAAAGGCGGGCTAATAGCTTTAGAAAAAATTCCCGGTGTTGGTATTTCCATAGCCGAAAAAATTGAAGAGTTTATAAAAACGGGAAAATTAAAGTATTATGAACAACTCAAAAAATCTGTCCCGGTTGATTTGGCTTCTTTTTCCGGAATTGAAGGTCTTGGACCAAAGACAATTTTCAAGCTCTATAAAAAACTTGGCATCAAAAATTTAAAAGATTTGGAGAGTGCTATTGCAAAAAGAAAGATTGAAAAACTGAAAGGTTTCGGCAAGAAATCGGAAGAAAAAATTTCAAAAGGAATTGAATTCGCAAAAAAACACAGCGGTCGCTATGTTTTGGGTTTCATCATGCCGCTTATTAGAGAAATTGAGAATCGGATTAAAAATATATCGGGTGTGAAGCAGGTCGTCGTCGCTGGATCAGTAAGAAGAATGAAAGAAACCATCAGAGACGCCGACATTCTCGTCGTTTCTCAAAAACCAAAACCAGTCATGGATTATTTTGTTTCCATGCCGGAAGTCGCTTACGTCATTGCACACGGCAAAACAAAATCTTCGATTAAATTAAAAAACGGCCTTGACGTTGATATTCGCGTCGTGCCAGAAGAATCTTTCGGTGCCGCACTAAATTATTTCACTGGTAACCGTGATCATAATGTCAGCTTGCGAGAACTAGCAATTAAAAATGGTTGGAAATTAAATGAGTATGGTTTGTTTAAAGGAAAAAAAATAATTGCCGGAAAATCAGAAGAAGAACTTTACAAGAAATTTGGCCTGACTTATGTCGAACCAGAACTGCGAGAAAATACTGGTGAATTGAGACTAGCTAAAGAAAACAAATTGCCAAAATTAATTGGCTATAAAGATCTGCGGGGCGATCTTCAAATTCAAACTAATTGGACCGACGGCGCAAATTCAATTGAAGAAATGGCGTGCGCCGCTATCGCGGAGAGACTTGAATATATCGTCATTACCGATCACACTAAAAGACTCGCGATGACTCATGGCCTCGATGAAAAAAGAATTAAAGAGCAGTGGAAAGAAATTGATAAAGTAAACGCAAAATTAAAAAAAGAAAAAATTAATTTTACAATCTTAAAAGGTTCAGAATGTGATATTTTAAAAGACGGTTCCATGGACTTGTCTGATAAAATTTTAGAACAACTTGATGTCGTTGGCGGCGCTGTTCATTCGAGCTTCAATCTCTCAAAAGAAGAGCAGACAAAAAGAATCATGAAAGCGATGAAAAATCCTCACGTCGATATTATTTTTCACCCAACCGGCCGAATTTTAAATAGAAGAGAGCCTTACGAAATTGATATCGATGAAATTATTAAAGTTGCAAAAGAAACCGGGACGGTTTTAGAAATTGACGCTTACCCCGAACGCCTTGATCTCAAAGATCATTATATTAAAAAATGCGTTGAGACTGGCGTGAAGCTCTCGATTGATTCTGACGCGCATTCAATAACACATCTTCCTTATCTTGAATACGGCATTGGGACTGCTCGTCGTGGATTCGCTACTAAAAACGACATTATTAATGCTTGGCCAATTGATAAGATGCTTTCATTTTTGAAAGATAAAAGGAAAATAAAATAATTTAAAAAGATGAACTGGGAAATTAAAAAATTAACTTCAGGTAACTTTCCGCCACAACTTTTGGAAATTCCCCAACCGCCAAAAGAACTTTTTATTGTCGGCGAATTTCCGAAAGAAACAACGTTCTTAGCTGTTGTCGGGAGTCGTAAATATACAACTTATGGTAAAGAAGCTTGTGAAAAATTAATTGAAGGACTTCGTGGCTATCCAATTGTTATCGTCTCTGGCCTCGCTTTGGGGATAGATTCAATCGCCCACAAAAAAGCGCTTGATGTCGGCTTAACTACGATCGCTTTCCCCGGGTCTGGCCTCCGTCCGGAAGTTCTCTACCCAAGAACAAATTATGAACTTGGAAAAAACATTGTTAAAAGCGGCGGCTGTTTGATTTCAGAATTTGAACCGGATTTCAGAGCGCAAGATTTTGCTTTTCCTGCCCGCAATCGTCTCATGGCCGGACTTTCCAAAGCCGTCCTTGTCATTGAAGCGGAAGAAAAATCGGGCACACTAATTACCACGCGGCTGGCAGTTGATTATAATCGCGATGTCTATGCCGTGCCCGGTTCAATTTTTTCTGCTAATTCAAAAGGCACAAACCGACTCATAAGAAATGGCGCCACACCGGTGACAAACAGCGAAGAAATTTTAGACGCGCTTGGATTTAATGTCACTCAAAAATTGCCACTACAATTAGACGTTTCGCCGGCTGAAAAAGAAATTTTGGATTTGCTTATAGAGCCGCGTGGCCGTGATGAGATTGTAAGAGGTCTTGGTAAGCCAGCAAACGAAGTAAATACCTTGCTTACTGTTTTAGAAATTAAAGGCATTGTTAAAGAAATGCTTGGTAAAATTCGGAGGGTTGACAGCTAATTTAAGATGCTTTATTATTGGTAAAGTATTCATTTAAAAACTCCTCCTTATGAAAAGAGTGATTTTAACCCGTTTCGGGTTTTTCCAAGAAGAGGGTTCACAAAAAGGTCATTTAGATTTAATCGGATTGCAACAAATGCAAGCCATTGCCGAGCAAATTCAACAAATTCCCATATCTGACAAAAGTAAAGCAATTATTTTCTGCTCTACAAATGTCATCAGTATTGAGAGCGCGAAAGCAATTAGAAAAGCTCTTTCTTTGTCGAAAGGCGTTGTGCCAAGCGGTGAATGGAAAGCCGCGCCAGAAGAAAGCAAAGAAAGAAAAGCAATTGTGCAAGAGATTGTTGAAAAAAGTGAAAAGTACGATTTAATTATCATCGTTACTAACAGTCAAACTCTAAATGATTTGTGGAAAAACTTTTTGGAAAACAAGTACTTCAAAGATTTTGAAGTCGTCAAAAAACCCGAGGACGCCAAAGAATTTGGCTCCAATTTCTTAAATTCTAAATTCGGATTTGAAGCAAGATGGCAAGCCGAATCTCCTCTCTTAACCATAGAAGAGATTTCGGTCAATATTTAAACCTGGCGCTCGGCCAGGTTTTTTAAATTTTTATATAAAGAAAAAAGGCCATACGTTTTTAAATTTACGTATGACCTTTAAAAAATTTAGAAGAACAAAAAGACATAACCTTTGACCAACTTTTTCTCTTCGCTGTATCCAGCGCCAAGCAAGGCATTTACTCCGTCCAAGGAAAAACTTTTGAAAATTCCTGCTTCGCCACGAATGAGTTCCTGATTGGTATTTAAACCAAGATCAGTATAAACATTCCAGCCGCCTGTTTTGGGAATTTCAAAAATGTTTAGCAAACCGAAATTTTGATTCTGATTATAGACGACAGTTGCAGAAAAATGTTTGGTGTCGAAAGTTAACGCGCTGCCAAACATCTTCGCTTCTGTCAGATAATACCCAGAAATCTTAGTATGAGGTATTCTGATACCAATTTCAGCTGAAACATCGTTATTCCTTTTAAAGACGCCCCCAACAAATGAAAATTTCTCAATATTAACGGTGAGCTTTCCGCCAACTGCCGCTCCAAGAATTTGCGCTCTTGTCCATGGTTCAAATTGACCAGCGCCCGTTGTCGGCATGGCGCGCAGTTCTGTCATTGGTGTTGCCATTTTCCCAGCTGTTACAAAAAAGTTTTTAGCGGGAGAAAATTTCACACTCATGAGCGAAAAAGGCGTAACTGCGCCAGCTTCATTGATTTCGCCAGCGCCAAGACCGAATAAAGAAAAGTATTTATTGGGTAACCAAGTAATTGTGCCACCGGCACGCAAAGTAACAAATCCTGATAATTTTGAATTTTCGGTGAACATTGCTGGCCCACCTAACATACCGAGGTAAGTTGTTGCTTTGGCTGTGTTGGTTCCATCGGTGTATTCTTTTTGTCCGTACAAACTCGTAAAAACAATAATAAAAATAT
>MFTL01000005.1:0-147 GCA_001786825.1 Candidatus Nomurabacteria bacterium RIFCSPHIGHO2_01_FULL_39_9 | reverse complement strand
TTAAACAAATCAAATTAAATTCCATTGAAATTTTATAAATTGATTTGCAACCTTAGGAACCCCGAAAATTTCTTTCAGGGTTCTTGCGAGAAATTTTCGGGGTTCCTAAGGTTGCAAATCAATTTATTAAATTTCAATGGAATTTAA
>MFTL01000004.1:990-6126 GCA_001786825.1 Candidatus Nomurabacteria bacterium RIFCSPHIGHO2_01_FULL_39_9 | reverse complement strand
ATTGGCAATATTGTAGGTTCTAATATTTTCAATATCTTCTGGATTCTTGGGATCACGGCAACTGTTCGACCACTGCCACTGCCCCAATTTGCTAATATTGATCTTTGGATTTTAGCGGCAATCACGGGCATATTCTTTGCTTTCATGTTTATTGGCCGGCGTTATGAACTGGACCGTTGGCAAGGCGTTTTATTTCTTTTAATGTACGCCGCTTATTTAGGTTATATTATTCTGCGATAAAATATTATGAAAAATAAAACGCATCCGTTAAATATTTTAACCAATCAAGCCATTAAAGTTTTTACTGATCTTGGTTTTGAAGTCGCATTCGGGCCGGAGCTTGAGAGTGAGTGGTATAACTTCGACGTCTTGAATGTCCCCAAGGATCATCCGGCGCGGGATATGCATGATACGTTTTGGATCAAAGGTGAAAAAGAAAAGGTTTTGCGCACGCACACGACGACAGTAACTGCGCGGGCACTCGAGCAAGCGGGTAAAGAGAATAGATTGCCTTGGGCCTTTATTTCCATCGGTAAAGTTTTTCGAAATGAAGCGACGGATGCGACGCACGAAATGCAATTTTTTCAAATAGATGGAGCGATGGTGGGGGAGAATATTTCGATTGCTGATTTGAAAGGCGTACTCACAAAATTTTATAAAGAAATGTTTGACGAGGATACGGAGATTGAATTCCGGCCGAGTTATTTTCCGTTCGTCGAGCCAGGGCTTGAAGTTTGGGCGACTTTTAAAGGGAAACCCCTTGAAGTGATGGGCTGTGGCATGCTTCATCCCAGTGTCTTGCGCAATGTTGGTCTCGATCCAGAGAAAGTCCAAGGCTTCGCTTTCGGCGGCGGCCTCGACCGCATCGCCATGGTCAAATGGAGTATTCCCGACGTCCGCCTCTTTTATCAGGGGGATTTGAGATTAAATCAGTTTTAGGCATAGACAATCCAGTATTTGTATGCAATACTATCAAAATAAGCAGGCATATAAAATTATCAATAAAAACATTATAAATATATGGAAAAACAAGTAAAAATAAGCTCGGAAATGTTAAAAAAGCAGGGTGAAGAAGCCCAAGCTAAGGTTATGGAGGGAGAGGGCAAGATTTTGGCCGGTAAAGCTCAAGTCGCCGAAGGCGAACAAGAATTTACCGGCGTGAAGCAAACTGTCGAAGAAAACCTCGACATTTTAGCCCATGAGGCGTCTTTGGATTACATGGGCAAGCTAAATCAAGACTTGAAAAAGGCTGTAGATTCAGGCGACCACGCGAAAGCCAAACAAGTTCTCGAGGATATTTTCAGCCACAAGGAGAGCATGAAAGACTATGCTGCCAAAGCCCGAGAAAACATCGGCGATTATTTCGACAAAAAGGGCGAAGTGGACATGGAAAAATTCCAACAGCAAATGGACGCTTTCATGCAAGAAACTCTGACTATCTGGTACGGTGAAAAAGACGCGAAAAAAGCCAAACTTTCCATGAGCGCGACCCCGCTTGACCAAATCGACTACGAAAAAATGAGAAAAGATGTTGACCCTGCAAAATTCGGCGAATACAGCATCAATCCCGAAACCGCCGGCCTTAATTTCCAAGAAAAAGAGCCAAAAATAAAAATCCTCGATCTGAAAGAATTTATTGGTAAACCACGATCAGAAGTAATGAAACATGTGGTTGATACCTACGGTAGTCAATACCACATCCCCGGCCTAGAATACGAACAATACCTCTTAAATAACCCAGACAAAGTTCCAAAAGAAATGAAAGATGGCAATTGGTATTACTTTATGGGTTCGACTCTTCGCTATCGGGACGGCATTGCGTATGTCCCCTGTATGCGCTGGGATGGCGACGAGTTGTACCGGGACGCGCCTTGGCTCAAGAACGCCTGGTACTCGTACGTCCGTGTTCTTCTCCTCGAGAAATAATTGTATTTTGACTTTGAACTATTGATTTAGTATTTTGAATTTCCCGCCCGAACGACCGGTCGGGCGGGTTGCTTTTTGAATTTCGCAAAATTTTTAGGCACATCATGTTTCGATGTGCACCTGTAGACGGCATCGTGAATATTAGTACGCGGGATAAAACTTTCGTGCCACGGTGTCGAGACGGGCGAATCCGGAATACGCATCGTTTTTAAAAAATCTTGCGTAGTGTGAGTCGCTTTTCCCTAAAAAACAAAATAAAAGTCTGTGTGAAAAACTGGGGTACTGTAAGTACCGAATAATATACAATCCGGCCGTCTACAGGTGCACATCACAAACGATGTGCCGATTGGTTTGATACCTCTTGCGGATGGTGTAATAGATGGTTTTTTACACAATTCTTCGCAATCAGGACGGCAATGCGAATGTCCCCTGTATGAACTGGAATGGCGACAAGTTGAACCGGAACGCGAATTGGCTCAAGAACGACTGGAACTCGAACGACCGTGTTCTTCTCCTCGTTACTTTTTATTTTTTCCGTCTCGCTCGGAATTATTTTATTCTGATTTGGGGCGGTTTTGTTTACCCTGAGTGAAGTCGAAGGGTTTTCCGGCTTGATTTTTCCAGCCGTAGAGAATCCGGCCGATTTCTTCTATTTTCTGGGCGAGTTCCAAGAAATGCTTTTCCTCAATACCTTTAAGCTCAAAGAGGACATAGAGCATTGATTTTAAGCAGTCATTTTTAGTAATGGCGCGCGCGAGCGTTTGCGGCCGCTCTTCTTTGGCCGAAAATTGCGCCATGGAGATGAGCTCAATAATGTCGGCGAAAAGCGAATCGATTTTAACCCCGAGCGAATAACGGCGCATCTTGGGTATGTGTCGAGTGATATTATGCCAATACGCGTAAGCGCTGATTACCTTGGCCGATATGCTCGGGAGCCTTGTGCGGGGGGGGGGTGACATTCATAGTTTTATTTTACCTTATGAAAACAACATTGCAAAATAATATTTCGGCCTATGAAAAAATTTTTTCTTTTGAAAATCTTTTTTCCGCTTGGCAAGAATTTCGGCATGGCAAAAAGAATAAGCGAGATGTCGCATTTTTTGCCTCGAAGTTAATACATAATTTATCGACGCTTGAAAATGAGCTTTTGTCGGGAATTTACAAGCATGGCGGATATGCGCATTTTAAAATAGCAGATCCGAAACCAAGGGATATCCACAAGGCGTCGGTGCGAGACAGAGTTGTTCATCACGCCCTGTATCGGGCTTTGTATCCATATTTTGATAATAAATTCATTCACGATTCTTATTCCTGCCGGATAAGCAAAGGAACGCACCGAGCGATATATAGGTTTGAGGATTTCACGCGCAAAATAGGAAAAAATAACAGGAAAACCGCTTGGGTTTTAAAAGGCGATATCAGGAAATGTTTTGCTTCCGTTGATCATGCTGTTTTAAAGAAAATTTTAAGAAAACATATTATATGTCCGCGAACGATGTCAGTAATTGAGTCCATTATCGATAGTTTTAAAGAATTTTCTGGTGATAAAGGTGTCCCACTCGGCAATCTGACCAGTCAGCTTTTTATCAATATATATTTGAATGAGCTCGATCAGTTTGTGAAAAGAAGATTACAAGCCAAGGTGTATATAAGATATGCCGACGATTTTGTTATTTTATCTCAAGATAAAGCATGGCTTTCTGGTCTTATTCCAAAAATCGAGAAATTTTTAGCACAGGAATTAAGGCTTGCGCTTCATCCGCAAAAAGTCTCGATTGAAACGGTCGCCTCCGGCGTAGATTTCTTGGGCTGGATTCATTTTCCAAAACATAGAGTTTTAAGGACGGTGACCAAAAGAAGAATATTTAAAAAGATTAAAGAAAACTCAAAAATAGAAGTAATTCAATCTTATCTTGGGCTGCTTAGTCACGGCAATGCCTACAAATTAAGACAAAAAATCAAAGGTGATTTTTGGCCCAAATTTTGGTAAGATGGAGGGGTGAAGAAAGAACAAAAAAATTACGCTTTTATAGATGGGCAAAATCTGTACATGAATACCGCCAAGAAAGAAATTGGTTCATGGCGAATAGATTTAGCTCGTTTTAGGGTTTATTTAGAAAAAAAATACAACGTCGATAAGGCGTACTATTTTTTAGGTTTTGTTCAGGAAAAAAATGAAGAATTGTATGAAGAAATTCAAAATGCCGGATTCGTATTGCTATTTCGGGAGCATAACCCAGCGATGATGGGAAAAAAGAAAGGAAACGTAGATTCAGACATCATTTTTCATATCATGAAAAAGCTATATAAAAAGGAAGATTTCTATAAGGTTGTTATGGTTTCTGGCGACGGTGATTATAAGTTACTAATAGATTTCTTAATTGAGGAAAATAAATTTGAGAAGATTTTGTTTCCGGATAAGAAATATGCTTCTTCCTTGTATAAAAAATTGGGCTCCAAATATTTTGATTATTTAGAAAATAGAGATATAAGAGATAAAATAGAGCTTAAAAAAGAAAAGGGCTCCTTAGGTAGTTAGCCGTTTGGATCCCTTTTCGTCTGAATGTCTATATATTAACAAATAGTTTAAATATGTCAAGAAAAAAATGAAAATCTCATATAAATGGCTGAAAGATTATGTTCCCGATTTACCAGGCGCTGACAAGTTGCGCGATGTTTTTACTTATCATCTTTGCGAAGTGGAGGGGGTTGAAAAATTACCGAATGGCGATACGATTTTTGATATAAACATTTTGCCAAATAGAGCGCATGATTTGCTTTGCCATCGCGGCGTGGCTTTTGAACTGGCTGGTCTTTTAGGATTGGAATACAAAGACGTTCAATATAAAATCCCAGAGGTTAAATCGACTGACTTAAAAATAAAAGTTGAATCGGATAAATGCCGAAGGTATATGGGGCGGATTGTACGAAACGTGAAAGTGGGCCCGAGCCCAGATTGGCTTAGAGAACATCTGGAATCAATCGGACAACGAAGTATTAATAATATTGTCGATGCGGCGAATTTAGTGATGTTCGACCGCGGCAACCCAATTCATGCTTTTGATTTGGATAAAATTCAAGGCGGCATTGTTGTGCGTCTCGCCAAAGAAGCGGAGAAAATTATTACTTTAGACAATAAAGAAGTTGTTTTGAATTCAAATAATCTTGTGATTGCCGATGAAAAAGAGGTGCTGGCGATTGCTGGGGTGA
>MFTL01000004.1:855-969 GCA_001786825.1 Candidatus Nomurabacteria bacterium RIFCSPHIGHO2_01_FULL_39_9 | reverse complement strand
ACACAAAAAATATAATTATTGAGGTCGCAAACTTTGATCCAGCGTCAGTTCGAAAAACAGCCCATCAAATTAAAATCCATACCGACGCTGTTAAAAGATTTGAGAATGACCTTT
>MFTL01000004.1:0-784 GCA_001786825.1 Candidatus Nomurabacteria bacterium RIFCSPHIGHO2_01_FULL_39_9 | reverse complement strand
ATTGAGGAGGTTGTCGATTATTATCCAAATAAGCAGCAAGTTAAGAAAATTGAATTTAATACTAATTTTATAAACAAAAAACTCGGGTCAAATATTTCAGCAGAGGAGATAGAAAAAATTCTTAAAAACTATAAGTACGATCACGTTCGTAAAGAAGATAGTTTTGAGGTTATTGTACCACTGCTTCGTCTTGATTTAGAAACTGATAATGACATGGTCGAGGAGGTCGGCCGAGTGATTGGTTATGACAAAATTGAAAATAAAATCCCTAAAATAGAATTCAAATCGAAAATAAATGAGGCATTTTACAAAATTCTTTGGGCGAGAAATAAATTATTGAATGACGGATATTCGGAAGTTAT
The DNA here is from genome assembly GCA_001786825.1 of Candidatus Nomurabacteria bacterium RIFCSPHIGHO2_01_FULL_39_9. GTDB lineage: Bacteria > Patescibacteriota > Minisyncoccia > Phycocordibacterales > DATEUR01 > MFTL01. The sequence continues at coordinate 422 of MFTL01000004.1, read as the reverse complement.
GACTTACACTTTTCGGGAAAAAGGAAAAGTGGAAGTTTTGGCGAGCGCTTCGGATAAAAAATTCTTACGAACTAATTTAGCTGATGGTCTAAAAGAAAGTTATGAGTTAAATAAATTAAATGCACCGCTTTTAGATCTTGATGAAATAAAGATTTTTGAAATTGGAACAATCTGGAATCCAGAAGAAGAAATTCATATCGCTTACGCTGATAAAAAAGGAGTTAAAGAGTTTTCGCTTGATGAGTTTTGTAAAGATCTCAAAATAGAAGATTCTTATGCAGAGTTGTTTGCAATCAAAGAAAGAGAAAAAAATATTTTTAAACCATGGTCGCAATATCCATTCATTGCGCGGGATATTGCGGTTTGGCTCTCAAAAGAGGAAAATCTTGAAACTTTGGTTGATATTTTGAAAGAAGAAGGTG
>MFTL01000003.1:1997-5108 GCA_001786825.1 Candidatus Nomurabacteria bacterium RIFCSPHIGHO2_01_FULL_39_9 | reverse complement strand
ATATAGACAGAAATTAAATGCCCGACACAATAACACGCCCACCCCCAATTTGATTTTTCATGGGTTAAAAAGTAAGTACCAAAGAGCAGTCCAGCAGAACTTATAAACTCGTAAACCGTCATCATCCCGCTAAAAATAAAATATGTTAGCGTCAACATGACAAGGGTGATTACAGAGTAAATAAGATTTTCTATCAGCTTACTTTTTTGATTTTTTACTAAAAAACCATAACCCATTAATGCAATTAAGCCGAACTCAAGTGCTGTATACACGTAGAGCTCGATTAAATAGAAATAAAATATCGCAAGGATTGCTGCAATTACTCCCAGCAACCAACCCGTTCTTTTTCCAAAAAGAACAAATATTTTGTTAGCAAAGAAAATAAGAGCAACTGAAACTGAAAGGAGCTGGACCATAGGTGTTGATTTTAAAAGAATTTTTTATATATTAACAAAATTTATTGACATTGTCAAATTTTTATAGTAGACTCATATATATAAATTTTTAGTTCATTAATAAAAAAGGAGGCAAAAATGAAAACAATACTTATTTCTTTTGGAATACCCATCGGGATACTTTCATTAATTGGAGTAATGCTATTAGTTGTTGATGAGAGAAGTACTGCAAATATAATCGCTGCTGTTAGTTTGATATCGGCAGGTGTCTTAATGGGTTTTATTTTCTATTTTCATTCTGATAAGAGTGAATTTTGTCAGGATAAGATTATAAAAAATAAAGTTGTTGAAAATAATGTTGAACCCAACCTTTGGTACCGTGATGCAGAAGAAGACATTTGAAATTTACAATCGGTAAATTTAATAACCTGTTTTTAACGAACAGGCTTTTTTATTTACAGTTATCCATTTGGCTGGTTCTCAACCGTTAAGTTCCATTCTGGTGGGCGAGAGAGGACTTGAACCTCCACGGGTTTCCCCACATGGTCCTAAGCCATGCGCGTATACCAATTCCGCCACTCGCCCGAAATTAATATGTTTTAAATATTAACTTATCCGCCCACCAGGATTCGAACCTGGGACCTTCTCCTTAAGAGGGAGCAGCTCTACCAACTGAGCTATGGGCGGTCATAACTATTCACTTTATCGTACTTATAAATGTTTTACAAATTTTTTTTATTTTATTTATGCCGCGGGTGGGAGTCGAACCCACACGCCTTACGGCGCATCATCTTAAGTGATGTGCGGCTACCAATTACGCCACCGCGGCAAATATGTTATTTTTTTCTTTTTCCTCGACCTCTATGTGTCGGTTTCATACTGTGACAATTAGGACAAAGAACTCTTAAATTATCTAATCTATTGTCGTGACGGTCACCATTTATATGATCAAGTTCTAGCGGGAGATAGCCGTCAATTGTTTTTTTAGCCCAACCACACTCTTCGCACTTTTCTGATTTTAACCCTGCTTTAAATAATCTTAATTTAAGTTTATAACTTTGGAAAGAGCTGTTTTTAACAAGTATTTTTTCTAGTGGAATGTGAGGTTTTCCAAATCCTTTTAAACCCTTATTCCATGCCATTCCTTTGAAATGTTTGGTGTTTAGTTTATATTCTTTGATGTACTTTTTTATCTGATCGTAGTTACCGCCAGCTTCTCTTAGGACTAATTTTAATAACACCTGTCTTAAACTAGTTGATGTAGCGACCGCTTTTTTTAATTGATCCTCTGTCCATGAACGTTGCCTCATCTAAACATTATAAAGAAAGGGAAGACGTATTGCAAGAGTTCCCCCTAATACGTTTACCGTTTGTATTGTTAAAGATCACCGAAGGCCTGGGCGGGAATCGAACCCGCGCATGGCGGTTTTGCAGACCGCAGTGTTTCCACTTCACCACCAGGCCGTAGATGTAGTTTCTTAGTTACGCTATTATTTTAATCATTGTAGCTCAATTGGTCAATCAAGAGGCGGGTTTTTCGGCCAGGATCTAATGCAATTTCTACTTCTGCCACTCGGCGAGTTTTTATTTGTTCGCCAAGAAATTTACGCAAAGTCCAAGTTTTTTCTTGCAGTTGTTTCATAATGTCTTCTTCTTTTTCTTCTGGCAAGACGGTAATAAAAACGGTTATTTTATTTGGATTAGAAATTGTATCAACCGAACTTACTGAAGCCAAGGCGCCTTCAGTGTTTTTTTCTATAAAAAGCGCTGAAAGTTCTTTAATAGCACTTTCAAATCTGCCTTGATGAATGGTTGTCATATTAATAATTTATACTAGTTTCTTTTCAAATCCTTCTAAAATATCGCTTGAAGCCAGCTCCAATTTTGATTCTATGAGCATGCCAAACTGTTCGTTTCCTTTTACTGAAGGAACTTTTGATTTATTCTTTTCTAAGTTGATAATTTTAGCTTCGCCTAAAACATTATTGCGGCGAATTATTTGCAAAATATTATTTGCCGCTATTTCACCGCCGATTACCTCACCACCAATAACAGATCGATTTGATTCTTGTTTAAATATTTTTAGAATTTTTGCTTTGCCTTTGCTCTCAAGTATTTCTTTTTTAGGTCGACGTTTCTCTAATTGCTCTTTTAACCAATCAGTTAGATGATAAATAATAGGGAAGACGGCAATTTCAATGTTTGTTTTTTGAGATTGTTCGATAATTTGTTTTGGCGCTTTTACACCAAAACCGGCAATTATGCTGTCGGAATTTCCCGCGGCAAGCTTAATATCGTTTTCGTTAACATCACCGACGCCTCGGGCAATAACTTTAAAGACTGCCGTTTCACTTTTATGTTTTAAAAGTTCTTTTTCAATAGCTTCGATCGAACCGGCAAAATCGGCTTTGATGATAATTGGAATAATTTTTACATCTTCTGCAATTTCAGTTTTTAATTCCACTTCTTTTTCCTTCTCTTTATTGATTGCGATTTTTTGTTCCGCTTCTTTTTTTGATTCAAAAGTTTCAAAAATTGTACCGGGTTTGGGCAGAGCGTCAAAACCGGTGATAATAATTGGGGAGCTGGCCTCGGCCTCAATAATCGGCTTTGAGAGAAAACTCTCCATTATTCTGGTGCCAGCCATTGCTTTGTCGGCGACGACAAAATCTCCTTTTTTTATTTTTCCATCTTTGATAATCAGTGTGGCAGAAAT
>MFTL01000003.1:0-1971 GCA_001786825.1 Candidatus Nomurabacteria bacterium RIFCSPHIGHO2_01_FULL_39_9 | reverse complement strand
TTGCGGTCACTTCATTGAGATCGGCAGTGATTAAAATTAATTCAAGAAGTTCAAGAACGCCCCGGCCTGTCTTTGCAGAAATCCCGGTGTAAGGAATATCGCCGCCAAAGCCTTCCAAATAAACCCCGTGTTCTATTAGTTGATTAATTGTTCTCTGATTATCAACGCCTTGTTTATCTATCTTGTTTAGCGCAACAACAAAAGGCAATTTATTTTTTTGGATAACTTTAATAGCTTCAATTGTTTGAGGTTGCACGCCGTCATCAACAGCGACGATTAAAATTGCAATATCAGCAACCTGACTGCCGCGCTCTCGCAGACTAGAGAATGCTTCGTGGCCGGGCGTGTCGAGAAAAGTTATTTTTTTATCGTTATGAACTGCTTCGTAAGCGGCAATTTTTTGAGTGATGCCACCAACCTCGCGTTCTGTCAGATTAGTTTTGCGGATATAATCAAGTAACGTTGATTTTCCGTGATCAACATGACCCATAATTACCACGACTGGTGGTCGTATTGATTTTTTTTGTTCTTTTGGCATTTTATTTATTAACGGTCGCTTTTTTAATGACCTCTTTCTCTTCTTCGGTTAATTCAAATTCTGATTTAAGTTTTTTGACAGGCTTGGCAAAAAAGCTCATTTTCTCTCGGCCGTAAAGACTTGAAAGAACGACGCCATCGCCTGATTCATCAAGCAAGGCTACCGCAAAGCTCTGGTTGCCGCCGACGTCTTTGAAAGGATTGAAGCGAAGGGTTTCTACGCCGCGGACTGTTTGAGTCATTTTTTCTTGGAGCGCTTTGACGTTCTGGAGAAGGGCTTCTTTTTCTTTTTCAAGGTTGTTGACTCTTTCTGCCAGTCCGTTAATATAAACCTCTAAATCAGCCGCATTTTTACCTTTAAAAAACATTTTCAGCCGTTTAGACATTAAAAATAGCCAGACAGCAAGACCAATAACAAGTAATATTAAAATACCAAAAATTAAATATTGAGTAGTCATGAATTTATACTATATATTATAATTACAAAATGGGAAAGTTAAAATCTATATATTTAGACAATGCGGCGGCAACTCCGCTTGATCCGGAGGTTAAAAAAGTGTTTGTAGAAGCGCTTGGTTTTTACGCTAATCCATCGGCTTTGCATGAAGAAGGTATTCATATAAGACATCTTTTAGAAGACGCTCGGAAAAAAGTCGCGAGCCATCTTGGCGCTCACAGTGATGAAATTATTTTTACAGGGAGCGGCACCGAGAGCAATAATCTGGCAATTCGTGGTTTAGTTCGCGATGGGCATATTGTGACAACTAATATTGAGCATCCGTCTGTTTTAGAAACTTGCAAAGAATTCGACGTGACTTTTGTTAAAGTAGATTCAAACGGAATCGTTGATCCTAAAAAAATTGAGGCGGCGATAAAAGAAAATACTGTTTTGGTTTCGGTGATGTTGGCCAATAATGAAATTGGCACGATAGAGCCGATTGGCGAAATTGCAAAAGTGATTCGTCATTATAGAAAGAAAAATAATACCGAATATCCATATTTTCACACTGATGCTGTGCAAGCAATAAATTATTTGCCGGTTGATGTAAATAAGTTGGGCGTTGATTTGATAACTTTGAACGGTTCCAAAATTTACGGACCCAAAGGTGTCGGTGTTTTGTATAAGAAAAGAGGATTAGCTTTAGAATCAATAATGACTGGCGGTGGTCAAGAGATGGAATTTCGGCCAGGTACAGAAAATTTGCTGGCGATTTTGGGTTTTGCCAAAGCGCTTGAGGTAGTGGTTCGAAAGAGAGAAATTGAGCGTGAGAGGCTAAAAGGACTGCAAAATTATTTTTTTGAGAAAATTGAGGAAATAAAAGGGGTCGTGATAAATGGCGACCGGGCTTCAAGATTGCCGAATAACGTTAATATTTCATTGCCGGGCTATACGAGCGATATTTTGGTGATCGAACTTTCGGCAATGAAATATTA
>MFTL01000002.1:20683-32895 GCA_001786825.1 Candidatus Nomurabacteria bacterium RIFCSPHIGHO2_01_FULL_39_9 | reverse complement strand
CTATGTAATTATTTGTCATGGTTTATAAAAATTAATAAGTTAATAATAAGCTAATAATAATTCTGACTAAAAACAAAAAGCCCCTCGACAAGGGCTTTTTGAAAAATAGTCTTCTTCTTTGATTTTCTTTAATTTATACACTAGCGAGTATCGTAGCAAAGTTAAAACAATCAGGCAAGCAGGTTTTCCACAGCATTATCTTTAGGCGTTATTTTGTGGCGTATAATAATAAGCATGAGTAAATTTATTTACCTAACTCTATTTATTGTTGTCCTTTTAGTTGGTTTTTTGTTAATTTCGACCAAAAGTGCTTCCAAAGGTGAAAAATCGGCAAATAACGAAAGTGCAAGCAATTTTTAATAACCTAAACTTTTTGAATTTTACTAACTATGTATCTGTCCGATCATTATTCTCGTGATTTAAAATTCGTTCGTGGCGAAGGCTGTTTTTTGTTTGATAAAAAAGGTATTAAATATATTGATTTTTTGGCGGGCTGGTGTGTGGCTAATGTCGGTTATGGCCGGAAAGAAATAATTACCGCACTGCAAACGGCCGCCCGAAATGGCTTATATGTTCCACCGTTTTTCCGCGATGATGCTTGGGAGAATTTTGCGAAAAAACTTTGCAGTATTGCGCCGAATAAAAAACTAAATAAAGCCTTTCGATGCACCTCTGGTTCGGAGGCGGTTGAATTCGCGATTAAATGCGCTCGAGCCGCAACTGGACGCCCTTATATTGTCTCCATAGATAATGTTTATCACGGTCACACTTACGGCGCGGCTTCGGTTGGCAATGCTTGCCGATCAGAAATAGCGCCTTGTCTGCCGGGCATAATTAAATTGCCGATGCCGAATTCTTTTCGAGACGTTTCTTCCGATGAAGTAATTTATCAATTTGAAAAACTTGCCAGTTCTCGTAACGACGTTGCTGCTTTTATCAGCGAGCCGGTATGGACAAATGCCGGTGCAATTATTCCGCCGGAAGAATTTTATCTGGCAATAGAAAAAATCTGCCGCAAATATAATATTCTATTTATTATGGACGAAGTTGCTACCGGTTTCGGTCGCTGTGGGAAATTATTTGCCAGCGAGCTTTGGAATCTTAAACCAGATATTCTTTGTTTAGGCAAAGGATTGACTGGTGGCTACGGCACGCTTGGCGCGACTCTTGTTACTGAAGAAATTTTCAAAAGAAGTAGTAACATCCCTTTTTATTCTACTTTTGGCTGGAATCTTTTTGATCTCGCCGGTGCCGATGCCAATGTTGATTTGATTGTCAGAGAACGGCTTTGGGAAAATGCCAAGAGACTTTCTGGCTATTTTTTTGACCAATTAAAAGAATTTGAAAAATTTGAGTTTGTCGGGGAAGTGCGCGGAATAGGACTGCTTTTTGGTATTGAAATTATAAAAGATAAAAAAACAAAACAGCCGGATTTACGAAGAGCCGAGGCGATTGCCGAACTCTGCGAAAAGAAGGGTTTAATTTTAGAAACCGCTCACAATACGCTTTTTATAACACCGCCGCTTGTTATCTCGAAGTCTTTAATTGATTCCGGCGTAGCGATTTTAGCGAGCGTACTCGGCTCCCACGCTTAGGTTTTTTCTGCGCTCTAGTTCCGAGCCAATAAGCCGCTTCTTCCAAACGCGGCGGTTTGCCGATAACGGACTGTATTTTTTTGAGTGGGATAATTTTATTTTTCTTATTTGTTTTCATGGTTTTATTATAACATGCTTCCGTCTTCGAAAATATTATTTTCCAGTCTAACTTTACAAAAGACATCTTTAATGGTAATTTTTGTGTAAATTCTAAGATCTTTAAATTTAAATAAAATAATAAATAATAATAAAAACACTCAATTTATGACAGAAACACAGAAAAAATTCGGTTACGGTAATTTTGGCAATTTAGCCGAAGAGTACGAACTTGCCCGACAAAAATACACTTCCGAGGTAATTGATTTGCTCTGGGCACTTTTTAAACACCAAAGAAAATGTTTCGTTCTTGATTTGGGCTGTGGCACAGGCATCTCAACTAGACAAATATTCAAAAAATTACAGGAAGAAAATTTAGCCAATCATAATATTCTTGTTGTTGGCTGTGACAAAGACCCGCTTATGCTCGAAAAGGCAACGGCTCATCCGGAAAATAGAGGCGAATCGCGTTTAACATATGGCGTTGACAATGCCGAAGCGCTGTCTTTTTTAGATGCCAGTTTTGATGCCATCACCGCGTTCGGTTCTTTTCATTGGTTTACCAGCCAGAAGGCAATTTCAGAAATTAAGCGCGTTTTAACACCAGAAGGATTTTTCTTTGTGGTGAACAAAAACGATACCGATGGTTTTAAAAACGGGTTTCGTAAAATTATCAAAGATGCTGTTGGTGAGGAATTGCCGGAAATAAAAAAAGATTATAATGCGGCACGCATTCTTGATGAGTCGGGTTTCAGAGATATCCAAACACAGCATTTTATTTGTTCTGAATTATTTACTCCAGAACAGGCGTTGCTTTATCTCCAGTCAGTGAGCATTTGGAATTTAGTTCCAACCGAGAAGAAAGAAAAAACTCTTAACCTTCTCAAAGAATATTGCTGGGACAGTTCTGAAAACGGCCAAGTTAGAAGAACCATAGAGGTAAAAGCGGTTTTTGGCTGGAATAGTTGGGAATAATTATTTATTTTTTTGAATTACCGAGCCTTTTTGGCTCGGTTTTTTAATTGACTTTGAAACTCTAAAAAGTAAAATGAGGATAGTTACAAAACTCTAAAAACAAAAACTATGAACGGAGCTAAATTTTTGCTAAATGGCAATGTTGGCTCTGTTTCAGGGCCGACAATCAAGAAAGAACTGCCGATTGTCAGTTCTTTGAAATTTATAAAACCTTTTGAAAAGAAAAATGGGAAAATTAAGTGGCAGTTTCGCGAGTATTTTAATAAAAGCGGATTTTATGTTGTTGTAAGGAACTCCGGCAAAGTCGCTTACATTGGCATCGGGTTAAATTGTCTTTACCGGGCGGCTATTCGCTTTATTGAAAAACGAAAAGGTAAAAACTATTTTATTGCTTTTGTCCTTTCCTCTCGGAACAATGTTTATGAATTGAGGAGAAATTTTAAGCAAGAACTGCGCAAAATTCCTTACGACAGCTCTTATCAAAAATTAAAACCATTTTTGAAAGACCTAAAAAAACCGCTGCCAATCAACCTTCTTCAATTTAAAAAACCGTTTAAAAACGAATTCACTAAAGATGGTCGAAAAATTACCACCTTTATGAATACCTTTAGTAAGCGAGCCGGTATTTACATTATTGAAGAGAAGCGTCCGGGTGATAAATGGAGAATCGTTTATGTCGGAAAAAGTTTAAAAAAACTTGCCGAACGAACATATCATCATTTCTATCCTGCGCCAACTCATCCTTATCTCATAGAGTATTCAAAAAATCTGGATTATTTTGACTACCGAGTGGCCCTGATTGAAATATCGCCTCTGGGAAAAACGCCTGCGAATTTTAAGGCGGAGATAAAAAGTCTGGAGGACCGTTTGATAGCGGAATTAAATCCACCGGGCAATACCAGAGGTAAAACGATTGAGGATTATCCTTACGATGAAGAAGTGGCGAAAATGCAGAAAGAATACGAGGAGACCCGTAAACGGCTTGGTCTCAAGGAAGGCGAAGATCCATTTTAAAAATCAAAAGGTTGAAAAATGAAATCCTTTGCAATTTTGCAGAGGATTTTTTAATTTTGACAATTATCAAAGTTCCTATAGTATGAAATTAAACCAATGCTCTTTGTTATGAGAAAAGTCAAAAAAGACACCCAAACATCACCAAAAGTTATTAAATTACCGCTCCCGGAAAATTATCGCAGTTACGAGAAAAAGTATTCTGCGCTAAATTTCTTTTTGATGCCAATTCTTGCTTTTCGTGGTCGGAAACGCTACAAAAAATATCTTCATAAAAAGCTCACCTCAATTGATTTAATGGAACCATTCTTTTCAGTTGAGGATTTTAAGAAACAATATGAAGAATTTTTAAATCACGAAGCCAGATTGATTAAAAAAGACCCGTTTAAGCATTTGAATCGTCACAATTGTTTAACCGCAGAAGAATTAAACGCCATGATTTTGGCAGGGATTGATTATTTTGAAAAAAGAAATATTCCGATTGCTCGCATCGCAGATGAATTGTTTGATAAATTCAGAAACGAAAAAGAAACAATATCTTCCGCGCAAATTACTCGTTACATTTTCAATGGCATTCCGGACATCAACTGGTACAAGGAAGAGAATGAAAAAATCAAACAGCTTCTGCCAAATTACGATTGCGAACTTTTTCTGGACTTGCTGGCGGTTACCAGCCCGCGGTCGAAAATTAATTCCAATGTTGTCATGGCTTTTAAAGCTTATCGCGAACTTGGTAATGGCGCCAACTTTAAAGGTTTCTTAAAATCAGTAAAGAAGAAACTCGGCCAAATTCATCGCGGTGAGGAAGTTGCCAGTAAAAGCGAGAAGACCCTCAATTTTATGGCTGCTTTGAAAGGCAAGAAAAATGCAGTGCCGGTTGATGTCTGGCTTGTTCGAGCTTTTGATTGTGAAAGGCGTTATATTTTTGAAGGCAAAGAAAATGTTTTCTCGCCAACGCCCAAAATAACAAAAGCCATCACAGACTACATCCGTTATGCCAGTCGCATGGCTGGTCTTGAGCCAAGGCAAATGTCTTCCTTAATTTGGCGTGGAATAAGAAACGAACATCCGAGATTGAATAGGGGGTCAATGAATACGCGCTATTCATTCTATATCGCCCACTATTTAGACCGAACCCGTTCGCTTTTTGACGAAATTGAAACCTGACTTTTTATGGTCAGGTTTTTTTAATTTTGTTTTTTATTTTAACTTCTAAGGAATTAAAAAACCCAGATCGAAATCTGGGTAAATATTTTGGAAAAATTTTTAGTTTATGAAACTGTTTCCGGCTTTAGCTCTTCTTTTTTCTTTTCAAGCACTGCCTGGTGTTTGAGGTGTACGGTTATCATGTTGAGCGTTTCTTTGTCAGCGCTTTTATTCAACCGCTTTTGAGCCAATATAACCCCGATAGCAATTTTTTCAAAGTTTTTCGGGATTTTTGTGTTCAGGATTAATTTGCAAATGTCCCCAAGCGCTTCCGGGGTTGCAACTTCACTTAATATTGCAACAACGGATTCATGAAAGGGTTTTACTTCTTCAGAACTTGCCCGTTCGGCAAGAATTTTTTCAATGGCTTTGTTTATCACCTCAAATCTTTGTTTGGTAACCCGGGGGCTGTGATGATTGTTTCGCACTTCTACAAAGTAGAAATTTTTCACCACCGCTTTTGTCAGGTCGGCAAGGTTTTGCGCGAGCCCGGTCCAGGTTTCATCAATTTTTGATAAATTGAATGATTTAATCCGGAGGTAACGGGATTCAAGATTGTAGCCATGAATAACTTCTTGCTGTTTGTTTATACGGGTGACGAAAATAACGGCACCACCTTTTAGTTTCATAAAGGGACTTGTTTCCATAATTTTGTTTTTTAATGTTTTGTTTAAATGAATTGGATTCTTGAATTCGGAAATTCTTTTGTCAGATTATCACACAACTATTGACGTGTCAAGGGCGTTGTGTTAATATCTTTTTCTAAACAGCTCTTTAAATCTTAACTTATAAAACAAAAAATAATGGCGATTCTTATTGCAGGAATTATTTTAATTTCAATATTCATTATCTACCCGAAAATTCTTCGCAGGAAATATCTCGGTAAGCCAATGAAATTAAAAGAAGGACAGCGGTTTAAATTTCAGCAAAAATTGGCTGATTATAACGGAATGATTGTCTTTTATGCTAATCCGATATTCGGAAAGATTAAAAGATCAAAAAGAATATTTGAGGCACCAAAAAACAAAAATCATTCCGAGTTGATTCCGGGCAAGCATTACCGTGTTGTTTTGGATGAAGATGAAAATTTAAAAATAGAGAAGGCGGAATTTGAAAGAGTTTATACTTATTTATTTTAAAAGGCAGAAACACTGCCTTTTTTATATTTTAAGATTAATAAAATAATAAGCCAGCTCAATTTGACTTTTATCCAGCTCTAGATTATTATAGAAAAACAAGCCCGTCGGGGCTTTTTAATTAGGAAAAATTTGAAAATAATATGAAAATCGCCCAATATTTTAGGGAATTAAAACAAGAGATGACCCATGTCATTTGGCCGAAGAGAAATACCGCGGTGGCCTTTACAGCAATTGTTATTCTCGCATCGCTTTTGATCGCGTATTTTCTCGGCGCTTTCGACAAGCTCTTCTCTGTTGGCTTGGAAAAGTTTTTAATTAAGTAATTTAGTTTTTATGAAGCAAGAAATTAGACCAGATCGACATTGGTACGCCATTCATACTTATTCCGGCTATGAAAATGCCGTTTTGCGCAATTTGCGTCAGCGTATTGATAGTCTCGGCATGCAAGATAAAATTTTCAATGTCGTTGTGCCAATCGAAAAGAAAATTAAAATCAAAGGCGGCAAAAGAGTGGAGGTTGAGGAGAAAATTTATCCCGGTTATGTTTTAGTTGATATGGTTGTCACTGACGATTCTTGGTATATTGTGAGAAACACGCCGCGTGTAACCGGCTTCGTCGGTTCTGGCGTCAATCCCGTCCCGCTTTCAAAAGAAGAAATTGATATGCTCTTTGCAAGAATGCAGACAGATGTTTCTAAGCATAAGGTTGATTTTGTTGTTGACGAAACCGTTCGGATTGTTGATGGGCCGTTTAAAGATCTTGAAGGCAAGGTCTCGGAAATTGACGAAGATCGTGGTAAAGTAAAAGTTCTAGTTTCAATGTTTGGTCGCGAAACGCCGGTAGAGCTTGATTTCTTGCAAGTTAAAAAAATATAGGGTAAAGTTATTTCGTTTATGGCAAAAAAATTAATCAAAAAAGTGAAATTGATGGTTCCGGCTGGCAAAGCAACGCCAGCGCCTCCGCTCGGTCCGACTCTCGGTCAGGCCGGTGTTAACATTGGTGATTTCGTCAATAAATTTAACGCCGCGACAAAAGATATGGTGGGTACAACCGTTCGAGTAGCTTTGTCTGTTTACGAAGACCGTTCTTATGATTTTGTTGTTAAAGGCGCGCCAATGTCGGAGCTGATTAAAAAAACTGCTGGCATTGAAAAAGGTTCCGGAAAAAATATTACCTCTAAAGCCGGAAAATTAACCAAAGCCCAAGTTAAACAAATTGCCGAGCAGAAAATGGCTGATTTAACGGCCAATGATATTGAAGCGGCAATGAAAATCGTTGAAGGCCAGGCGCGTTCAATGGGCGTTGAGATTGTCTAGTTTTTGTGCTACTCTTCCTTTAGAAATATCTTTTCTAATTTTAATCTTCTAAATAAATTTTAAACTCTAAAATTTTTAACTATGAAAAATGGAGCCGTTCCGCTTGCTTGGAAAGCGCAAGTAGATTCTTCTGTTTTGGCAGGAATGCTACCTCACAAAATTAATCTGGATTACACCCGGCCAACCTTCCTTGATGTTCTGGCGCAAGAAGCAATTGTTATTTCTAAAAGAGCTACTTGTCTTTGGAATGAAGTTGGTGCGATAATTTTTCACCGCAGAGGCAATAATGGCGTCACGCTGGCCAGTGGCTACAATGGTCCATCGGCTGGCGATGTTGACCCGCGAATTGCCGGTTGTGCCCGAATTGTTGATGGCGTTCTTCACGAAGGCGCTGGGCGCTGTCGTGGTTCGCATGCTGAATTAAATGCCATCGGGAATTTAACAACAAGCACAATTGGCTTCGACAATCTCGGAATAATGGTAACACTTCGGCCTTGTTATGGTTGCGCTAAGCAAATCGTCAACAAAGGCATCAAAGAAGTTTATTACATCTGGGAATACGGCTTAGATCCCCAATCTGCTTCCTATTTGAAATCGCTTGGAGTCAGATTGGAAAAGTACAATTCAAAATTTTTAGCCGATTGGATCAAAATAAACAATTATGAGCCGCCAATTATTTCCAAAAGCAAACCTCGCTAATCCGAGGTTTTTTAATTTATTTCTGTTGTGTTACAATCTGGCTTGTGATTCTGAAAATAAAAAAACTTAATAAAGAAGTGAAATTGCCGAGTTATGCCCACCATGGCGATGCCGGGCTGGATATTTTTTCACTTGAAGAAAAGACTCTTCCCCCCGGCGAACACCATATATTCTTTGTCGGTTTTGCTATGGAATTTCCGGTCGGTTATGCCGCTATTGTCGCTGACAAAGGAAGTATTTCTAAAGCGGGACTTCACACAATGGGCGGTGTCTATGATGCCGGTTACCGTGGAGAATACAATATTCATCTTGTGAACTTAAGTAATAAAGCGTACACGGTTGAAAAAGGCGACAAAATTGCGCAGATTATAATTTATCCGGTAGAGATTGCGAAGTTAGAAGAAGTGAATGAACTTTCTGATTCCTCGCGCGGCGACGGCCGATTTGGTAGCACCGGCAAAAATTAAAAATGAAAAATAAAAATTATTCAAAAGATAAAACAGAAATCAAAACCACTCAAAAATTAATCGAAGGGCCTATTTCAATTTCGGGCAAAGGCACGGGTTACGTCAGAACCAAGGATTTTAAAGATTCAATTGAAGTTGACCATGCTCATTTAAATACCGCCCTCCAAGGCGACACCGTGCTTTGCAAACTTCATTCATTCAAAAAAGACAAAGCGCAAACGGGCGAAGTAGTAAAAATAATCAAGCGGTCAAAAGTTGGCTTTGCCGGAATAATCGAAAAAGAAGAAGGTATTTATTTTTTCGTGCCAAGCGATCCGAAAATGTACACTGATATAATTATCCCAGAAAACAAATTAAATCATGCCAAAGCCGGCCAGAAAGTTTTCGTTAAAATTTCAGAGTGGCATGATCCGCTGAAAGCTCCAATTGGAGAAGTGGCGCAAGTGCTAGGTCAGCCGGGCGATAACAACGTGGAAATGACCGCGATTGCGCTGGAGAAAGGCTTTGAAGCTGATTTCCCGAAAAAAGTTGAGGAAGAAGTAAGTAAATTCAAGCATTTTCAAATAACGGAAAAAGATTTAAAAGATCGCCATGATCTTCGAGGTATGACCACTTTTACGATCGATCCGGAAGATGCAAAAGATTTTGACGATGCGCTTTCTTTTCAAAAGCTTCCCAACAATGAATTTGAAATCGGCATCCATATTGCTGACGTCTCGCATTTTGTTCGACCAAATACGGCACTCGACGACGAAGCCTATCGGCGCGGTACCTCGGTTTATCTTGTCGATCGGACGATTCCAATGTTGCCTGAAATTCTCTCCAATGAGCTTTGCAGTCTAAAACCCGAAGAAGACAAACTGACTATGAGCGCGATTTTCACGCTTGATCGCAAAGCCAACGTTAAAAAATCTTGGTTTGGCAAAACAATTATTCATTCCCAGAAAAGATTCACTTATGAAGAAGCTCAAAAAGTTATTGATCAAAAGCACGGTCATTTTTATCAGGAACTTCACGAACTAAATATTCTAGCTAAGCATTTAAAAGAAAAAAGATTTGCGGAAGGCGCGATCGCGCTTGACCAAGACGAGGTTAAATTTGTCTTAGATGCAAACGGCGTGCCGCTTAAAGTTACCAAAAAAATTCGCCAGGATACAAACAAACTAATCGAAGAATTTATGTTGCTTGCCAATCGTCGTGTAGCGGAAGAGATTGCGCGCGGCAATGAAAAAGTTTTTGTCTATCGTATTCACGACCTGCCCGAAGCGGAAAAAATCAATGAGCTTGGAAAATTTCTTAAAAAATTCGGCTATCATTTAAAAATCAGCAAAGAAGGCGTAACCGCCAAAGCCCTCAACGATCTCATTAAAAGTTTAGAAGGGAAGGTGGAGCAGGATGTTATCAAAACCGCCATCACGCGCTCAATGCAAAAAGCAATTTATTCGACAAAAAATATTGGTCACTACGGACTGGCTTTTACTCACTACACCCATTTTACTTCGCCAATCAGGCGTTATCCGGACACGGTCGTTCA
Organism: Candidatus Nomurabacteria bacterium RIFCSPHIGHO2_01_FULL_39_9; assembly: GCA_001786825.1. GTDB lineage: Bacteria > Patescibacteriota > Minisyncoccia > Phycocordibacterales > DATEUR01 > MFTL01. Next base: position 22,856 of record MFTL01000002.1, on the reverse strand, counting down.
TCGGTTGTTAGAACTATATTTGAAACAAGGCAGAATTTCAAAAGAAAAATGGCATGAATACCAGACTGTTTCCAATACTTCTTCCGCTCGAGAAAAGGAGGCTCAAGAGGCCGAGCGCGCTTCAATCAAATATAAGCAAGTCGAATATATGCAAAGCCGGATCGGTCAGAGTTATGACGGACTTATTACCGGCGTCACGGACCGCGGCTTATTTGTTGAAGAGAAAGAAACGAAATGCGAAGGCATGATTCGGCTTCGCGATCTCGGCGATGATTACTATTTCTATGACGAAAAAGAATTTGCGGTGATCGGCAAAAAAACTAAGAAAAAATTCCGCATCGGCGACAAATTGAAAATCAAAGTCAAAAATGCGGACTTGAAGAAAAAAATTATCGATTATGTTCCAAGCTAAAAAGGGATCACGTAGCTTTTTTATGAGGCTTAGGCTTGGGAGCTCATAAAAAAGCTACGTGACCCCTTCCTTGATTAGCAACCGCCTTACGAAAAATACCCCTGATCCATTTCCAAATAAAAAAGCCCACATTGTGGGCTTAAAAATTAAAATAGTTTAAACAAAAAATAACTCAGACCGAAATTGGGGCTTTAATTGCCGGATGAGGATTGTAATTCAAAAGCGCAAAATCTTCATACTTAAAGTCAAAGATTGATTTAACTCTTGGATTTAATTCTATCTTCGGCAACATTCGCGGCTGGCGCGTGAGCTGTTCATCAACTTGGTTCAAGTGATTCAAATACAAGTGAACATCGCCACCGTTCCAAATGAACTGGTGGGCAACCAGTCCCGTGACCTGAGCAATCATTATCGTGAGCAAGGCATAAGAAGCGATGTTGAAAGGTACGCCAAGAAAAGTGTCGCAACTGCGCTGATAGAGGAGGCACGATAATTTTTTGTCCACGACATAAAATTGGAAAAGGCAGTGGCAAGGTGGTAATGCCATTTTTTCTACATCAGCTGGATTCCAAGCGGTGACAATAATTCTTCGCGAATCTGGTTTTGTTTTAAGCATTTCTATTACATCACTTATCTGGTCAATAGTTCTGCCGTCAGGCGCTTCCCAGCTACGCCATTGTTTGCCGTAAACTGGCCCTAATTCGCCAGTTCCGTCCGCCCATTCGTCCCAAATAGAAACTCCATTATCTTTGAGGTACTTGATGTTGGTCTCGCCTCGCAGGAACCAAAGCAACTCGTACATAATTGCTCGGGTATAAAGTTTTTTGGTTGTTAGTAACGGGAAACCCTCTTGTAAATTGAAGCGCATTTGGTAGCCGAAAACACTGATTGTGCCGGTGCCGGTTCGGTCAGTTTTTTTGACGCCATATTTTTTAATATGACGCAGTAAATCAAGGTACTGCTGCATAGGAGTAGAGTTTAGGTTTTTTATTCTATTCTTAGGGTAGTTTAATTGATTGTTTATGTCAATTTAAATTTAAAAAATGAATAAACTATATAATATATTGAATTTGACAAACTATATATAGTTTAATAAAATAGGCTTATGTCGCCAAATGAAAAAATAAGGTTATTGCAGGATATATCCGGCCTATCACAATCGGAACTTGCGAGAGATGTCGGGGTAACTTTTGCTGCTTATAATCGTTGGGTAAATAAAAAGGCAATTCCAAGAAAAGAGGCGCTGCTGAAAATTGATCGCTTGCTTGAAAAATATGGTGTTAAAATAGATTTAAAATTATCACCTGTTTTCGCTAAGAAATCCGCAATTGAAGTATTTCAAAAAAAACATCCTTCAATTCTTAAAAAAATTTTAGCCCGGCCTGATTTGATTGAAGAACTTTCTCTTCAAATAACTTACAATTCAAATGCTATTGAAGGTAGCAGTCTTTCAAAAGAAGAGACTCGCGAAGTTATTTTTGAGAATTTAGCTCTTTCTCGACCGACTTTGAACGAACAGCTAGAAGCCAAGAATCACCATAAGGCGTTTCTTTTCTTGCTGAAGCATTTAAAAAGAAGGGGTAAGGTAACGGAAACGTTTATGAGAGACCTTCATAAAATATTACTAGCTGGAATACGAGATGATGCCGGTTTGTTTCGCCGAGAGTCAGTCAGAATTGTTGGCTCGTATGTGCCGACAGCCAATTATTTGAAGGTGCCTCTCCTTATAAAAAAACTCTTTGATAAAAGACCAGAGAGAGA
>MFTL01000002.1:6470-20662 GCA_001786825.1 Candidatus Nomurabacteria bacterium RIFCSPHIGHO2_01_FULL_39_9 | reverse complement strand
CGACGGCAACGGTCGTACGGGCCGACTTATTTTGATTGCTATGCTTTTAACAGAAAATATGGCGCCAGCCATCATTACCAAGAAAGGAAGAAAAGAATATTATCGCGCTCTTCAAAAAGCTCAATTAGAGGATAATTATGAACCAATTTTAGAATATATTTTAAATGCGGTTCTTAGAGGCTATAGAATTATTGGATCTTAATCTTAGACGTTAAAGTTTATGAAAAATTTTGAGTCAAGTTATCAAGAAAATAAAAATAAAGAAATATTTCAAAAAAAACTTGAAGTCCTTAATTTAGTTAAAAATGAACTAGAAAAATCAAGCGAAATACTAAGCGCTAAAATTTACGGCTCTTGGTTGTATTCAGAAAAATCGATAGATTTAGATATTTGCACTATTGTTCCGAGCCAAAATAGTATTGTTGATAGCGATGTTTATTTATCATTAAAGGAATTGAAGGAAAGGTTAAATAAGGGAACAAATCAAGATATAGATTTAGTTCCTCACACCGAGGACGAGCTGAATGACAAAAGATCCACACTGTACAATCCTCGATATAATCCATCACTTGTTGATGGAAAAGATATAAAAGGAGAATTAAAAATTGAACCTATTTTTGATAAAGAAAATAAATTTGGTTTTGAAGATCTAGCGGCTTACGTTTTGCTTGATAATAGGACAATTTGTAGAAGACAATTAATAAGGTCTTTAAATCCAAATGAAACAAAAATATTTATAAGTAAGATTTTGCATGGGCCGGGAAATGCTTTAACTTACCACGCTTGTAAAAACAAAGAAAAATATATAGCCACCCCTTCTAACATAAAAGAATCGTTGGAATTATTTGATGAAACTTACAAATTAAACTCTAAGCCAGCAGAGATTTTTCTAAAAGAATGTAGAAAAAATTTTAATTTTGGGAAAGCCGCAAAATTGATAATGTGGTATGAACACCTTGTTTCAAAAGTCCTTTATGAAAAAGAGGGTTATAATGATTTTTGTATCAAACTAGCCAAAGAAAATTTATGAAAAAAATAGACCTACATCTTCATTCATATTATTCTGATGGGTCGAGTTCTCTTGAAGAAATTTTAAGTCAAATAGAACGTGAAAAAGTCTCTGTTTTTTCAATTACTGATCATAACTTTATTTCTCCAGAAATAGAAAATTTCCAAAAAACAATTCAAGAAGCGGAAATGGGTTTTCTACAAGGTGTTGAAATATCTTGCATGGATAAAACATCTCGACAATCTATACACATGCTTGGCTATTCAAAATCTTTTAATATTGAAAAAATTAATAACGATTTAAAAACAGTTCTTGTCGGATATAACGAAAGAGCAAAAAAGATAGTAGAAAAATTGAATCAGGAATTTGGTTTTGATCTTAATTTTGAAAAAATCAAGTCAAGTATTAAGAGCCCGTTTGTTAGCCGAAATCTTCTGGCAGAAATATTAATTGAGAAAGTTGATAAAAGTTTGACAATGAAAGATGCTTTGAAAAAGGTTTTTATTAACGAAGATGATTCCTGGATGATTGACGCAGAAGAAGCGATAGATATTATAAAAAGATCTGGCGGAAAAGCTATTTTAGCGCATCCGGGCAATTTAATTAATAAATTAAATTTTGATAACTTAGTTATTAATTTAAAGGATAGGGGACTAGATGGAGTAGAGACCTATTATCGCAAACACGATTTAGAAACTGTTGAGTTTCTTAAAAATAAATGTAAGGAATTAAACTTGGTAATAACTGGCGGAAGCGATTGGCATGGGCATAAATACTCTGATTTTTCACCCGGTATTCTTATAGAAGAAAATACTTACAATCAATTTATTAATTTATTTAAAGCTTAACCAATGATCAATATAAAAGAAAAAATAGAGGAATTTATAAAGGTTGCTCTTACCGAACTTTCTTTGAAAGGAGAAATTGTTCTTGAACATCCGGGCTTATTAGAACACGGCGACTTCTCTTCTAATATTGCAATGGCGTTGGCAAAGGAGAGAAAAACCTCGCCTTTTAAACTTGCCGAAGAGATTGTTTCGAAGATAAAAAAAGATGACTATATTAAAAAAATTGAAGTAGTGCCGCCGGGTTTCATTAATTTTTATCTTTCAAACAAATTTTTTGCTGAAAGCTTAAACTCAATCTTGAAAGAAGCAAAAGATTTCGGCAGATCAAAAGAATTGGTTGGCCAAAAAATTATGATTGAATATACTGATCCGAATCCGTTCAAAGAATTTCATATTGGTCACTTAATGTCCAATTCAATTGGCGAATCAATTTCAAGGCTTATCGAGTGGGGCGGGGCAGAAGTTAAAAGAGCTTGTTATCAGGGGGACGTCGGTATGCACGTCGCCAAAGCGATTTTTGGCTTACTTAAACTTGGATTGCCTTCAGAATCAGCAACACTACGCGAGAAGGTTTCTGCTTTAGGTAAAGCCTATGTTTTAGGCGCGGAGGAATTCGAGCGTAATCATGCGGAGATTGATGCAATAAATAAAAAGATTTACGAAAAAAGCGATCGTGAGATAAATGAACTATACGTCAAAGGAAGAGCTTGGAGTTTGGAATATTTTGAAGAGATTTATAAAAAACTTGATACAAAATTCAATTTTTATTTTTTTGAAAGCGAATCCGGCGGAATAGGTGGCGAAATTGTCAGAAAAAACATCGGCAAAATTTTTGAAGAATCAGATGGTGCGATTATTTTCCGCGGTGAGAATTACGGTCTTCATACTCGCGTCTTCATTAATTCGTTTGGTCTGCCAACCTACGAAGCGAAAGAGCTTGGCTTGGCAAAAATAAAATACGATAAATATTCTTATGACACTTCAATTGTTATCACCGGCAACGAAGTGAATGATTATTTCAAAGTTCTTTTGCAAGCTCTGACTTTAGTTTTTCCGGAACTCGCAAAAAAAACGCGTCACATTTCGCACGGCATGCTTCGATTACCAACAGGGAAAATGTCTTCACGAAAAGGCGAAGTTGTTCCGGCCGAAGACCTTTTTGCTGTTTTGGAAGAAGCGGTAAATAAAAAAATGGGCCCGGAACGCTTTGCGTCAGCTGAAGAAAAAAAAGAAATTGCCGAAATTGTTTCTATCGGTGCAATGAAGTTTTCTATCTTAAAACAATCACCCGGCCGCGATATTATTTTTGATATCCAAAAAGCAATTTCACTTGAAGGAGATTCAGGGCCTTATCTTCAGTACACCGCGACGCGCGCTAATTCAGTTTTAGAGAAGGCAAGAGCGGCTGGAATTCTTCCTAAAATAAATGAAGCAAAGAGCGGGGAACTGGAGCGTTGTCTTTATCGTTTCCCGGAAATTATTAAAACGGCTCGAGAAAATTTATCACCCCAATATGTTGCTGACTATCTTCTTGATTTAGCCCAAGCCTTTAATAATTATTACAATCAGGTAATGATTATCGATGATTCGAATGAATCGCCTTATAAAGTCGCTCTAGCAGCGGCAGTGGCGCAAGTGATTACAAATGGATTGAATATTTTAGGAATTAAAGTTCCGAAGAAGATGTAAGAAAAGTTATCCACAGCGCCCCCCCCTTACATCAATATTATAGAGGAATATAATAATACTAACTTCGAAAGAAGTTGAAGTTGTGATCTAATGTTTACTTTGATTGCTAAAAAAGCAAAGGTTAGTTTTTGTCACTTTTATCCTGTTGTCGAGACAGGGAAGTTTTTATTAGTTTATTAGTTTATTAATTATTAGTAGTTAATTTTTTTTATTATGAATAAGAAAATAATTTTATCAATTTTTATTATTACTACAGTCGTTGTCGGTTCTTTTGTGTTTTTGGCGCCGAAAGTTGAGGCACAGACTGTGACGCCGATAACTTCCTGTAGCACAATTACAACACCAGGAAATTATGAGCTTACGGGCAATATTACAGACACAAGACCACTTCCATCATCTCCATTTACTAAATACAACGCTTGTATTGTGGTTGATACAGATAATGTTGTAATTGAAGGTAATGGTTTTACTATAACTGGCCCCGGTGGTCTTGGGAGGTCCGATAGTCGTTTAAGCGGTATTGATATTTCAACTAGGTCAGGCGTGACAGTTAAAAAGTTAAAAATAGAAAAGTTTGACACTGGTATTTTTCTATATTTTTCTAATAACAATAATTTAGAGCAAAATACCTTAAGGCTGAATACTTTATATGGAATTGCACTTTTTTCTTCGAGTGGCAACACTGTAAAAAATAACATTTCTAATTTAAATGGGCAGATAGGAATTAGAACTTCCTTTTTCAATTTTTCTGAACGCGGCACCCCCTCAAATAATAATAGTTTTTTAAACAACACCGCAAATGCCAACGTGATAGGATTTCAAATATCAAGTTTTGTTAGTTTTCCATCAGCCGGCAATATTCTGGATGGTAATATAGCCCAATCAAATTCAAGTGTTGGATTAACAATATTTAGTCAAAAAAATATGCAGGCTGTTAACAATACAATGAGTGGTAATAAATTCAATTTTAACTTTAGTGGCAATGAGAGTGATGATAGCCAATATATTACAAATGTAATTGACACCACTAACACAGTTGATGGTAAGCCAATTTATTACATTGTTGGTGCTACAAATCAAACATTTGACAGCTCTACCAATGCAGGAACTTTTTATTGTTCTAATTGTGACAATATTACAGTTAAAGATTTAAGTATCAGTAAAAATAACCCAGCTATTCTGTTGCACAGAACAACAAACTCATTAATAAAAAATACATCATTAACCCTTAATGGAAAAGGTATACATCTAGAAAATAATAATTCAACCAACAATATAATCTCCGAAAATACTATTACTAATAACGTTGATTCGGGTATTTACTTAAGGCCAACTGCCGTAAATACTTTAGTGAAAGATAATATTATAAACTCTAATTCCGTTGGTGTTCAATTAGAGGCGAATAATTCTATCCTGCTTCACAATACGATCAACGGCAATACGAATTACGGAGTCTTATTAGCTTTTGGCTCATTCTCTAACACACTGAAAGAAAACACATTTCAAGGTAATAATTTTTATGGCGTGTTTTTGTCAGGGTCAAATAATAATCAAGTATATAACAATAATTTTATTTCAAATAGTCCTGGTCAGGTTAACAGAGCTAGTGGTACAGGCAATGTTTTTAATATAGCAGTACCCATCGGAGGAAATTACTGGAATAATTATGATGCGCCGTCGGAGGGTTGTAATGATACAAACAGTGATAATTTTTGTGATCTACCTTATCAAAAGCCATCCAACTCCCCTGGTGTCACCGATAATTTTCCTTGGACGACCCAAGATGGTTGGATTGTTCCCACCGACTCCACCCCACCCACCATCACGATCACCACCCCAACCACTGACAGTATTTTAACTTCTTCTTCTGTCACCGTCACCGGTACGGCCAGTGATAATATCGGCGTAACTTCAATATTGGTAAACGGAACTCCCGCAACACTAACAAGCGGATCATTTCCTTGCACCTCATGTAATTGGACGGCAACAGTATCTGTCACTCTTCCAACCACCGCCGGCAATTCAGCTTTAAATTTCACCGCTTCTGCCTCTGACGCAGAGAGCAATACTAGTAACCCTGCTTCAGTCACGGTCGACAACGACGGCATCGACGCCACGATCGACACTGATGACTTCACTTATTCCAACACTTTTACCGACGGAGTAACCAACGGCACAGTCACCACCAGAAACGGCTGGACCCTCCACGTGAGCGACATCACAACCGAAACACCCAGAAGTCTTTCAAGCGGTACTTACAACGTCTCTGAAAACGGCGTCCAAGTGGAGGTTGTTGCAGGATCTGGAACTCTCTATGCCAACATCAGTACCTGTCACACAGTGCCATCATCTTCATCTCCAGAAACTGTTTTAATCAGGACAAACAATGTTGCTGGTAATGTCACTTGTGTTACCACTGGTACCGGCACAAACAATACCACCATGCTCTTTGCCATGACTGCTTCTAACAGCGATCTAGGTCTTAAAAAAGGTTTCGGTTCCATCAATTGGCTTACTACAGCCGCTAATCAACTTGGTGCCTCCGGCTCCCCAATATTTGCTGGAGATAACAATACAGAAAACCTCAACTGGACAGTCGCTAACGACACAACCACCTTCATGACCGGCCTTCTCACACCCGGCGATGCCAAAGACGTCACCTTCACCGGCACTTTCGAATCTCCAACCTCCATTTCAATCAAAAATCTTGCTGGCACTCAAAACATCTTTACCTCCGATGGTGACACAACCACCCTAGATCCTGGCGAAACCTTCACCGACCAATGTCCGGGCATCTCTGGCAATGCCGGCAATACAGGATGTCCCTTCGCTAAGAAAGTCAGTGTCACCATGCACAATGTCAACCAATCAACTAAAGCTGTCACTCAAACTCCAGTAGTCGGCGCTATTGTCCGAGTCGCTAAAGTTCCAGAGAATACATCAACAGCATCACTCTTCAATCAAATGGTTGATCTCTACAATGCCGCCACAATTGAATGCACCACAAATTTACAAGGCATCACTTACTGTGGTCTCTTTTCAATAGAAAAATATCTCCCAATCGCTAAAATTGACAACATCTACACAACTACACCAAACTTCAACGCAAACTACGGATCCGACAATATTTCTTTCGACAATCTCCAAGTTCTATCAGTTACCGACAAGAACAACGTTACCAAATTAATCCCAGCCAAAAACACTCAAGTTATCGGCTCGTTGTTTAACATCTACGAACCAGCAATGTTTGAGATTAGTAATACCACTGAATATGTTCCATTCGTCTATCAAACAGAAAATGACTACTGGACAATCGTCACCAACTTCACTCCACCATCAAACTGCACTTCTGATACAGGAGAATTCCAAGCAAGCTTGAACAACGAAACCCAAGCTGCAATCTTTACCTTAACCTGCGATCTTTCAACACTAGCGGAAGCTCGCCAAAATATCATTGCCCAAGCATCCTTTGGTCAATCAGTTAAAGGTCTTGCTAAAGTCAGCCATGTCACTACTGATTTCACAGAAGGTGGCAAAGGCAAGAAAACTAACCTCGTCTCCCAATTTGCTGTTTCTAAAGCTAGAGCGCCAGAGAAGGCTAAAGGCAAACCATTTGCCGCAAAGAAAGGTGGAAGTCTCTGGTCAGTCGCTAAAGCCACAATTAACAACGGCGTCACTGATCGTGAAGTAGCCAATCGCGTCAAAGAAGTTGCGCAGCAATATGACATTGCTATTCCTGAATGGGGAATTGCTGGCAAACTAGATGCGAGAAGACTATCAGCAGCGCTTATTGAGAGTTTGTTTAGATAAGAGATAGAAATTTTTAAATTTCAAAACTAAAACCCGCGCCGTTTGGCGCGGGTTTTAGTTTTTAGTATAATATTATATAAGTATGAAAAGTATTTTTTACCAAGCTAAATACAAAATTATTATCCTCACTTTGCTTGTCGGGTTACCTATTGTGACCATATATCTTATTCAAGCGACTTCACAAAGTATTGAAAATTCAGTTAATCAAGAAATTTCTAGAACTACTCAAATTATAGCTTTTGAACAAGAGAGTTGGGTTTTTCGGACGAGACAATTACTTGAAACTCTTTCATACACTTCTGAAGTTAAGAGTGGTAATACGAAAACTTGCACAGAATTTTTAACTAATATCATAACCCTCTATCCTCACTATACAAACCTCGGGGTGATTAGTCTCGATGGTAATGTTTGGTGTTCTGTGGTTCCTTTAATGGGGGAAGTTAATCTCGCTGATCGGAGTTGGTTTAAAAAAGTGACCAAAGATCAAACTTTCACAATCGGAGAATTCCAATTTGGCGTTATTAGTAAAAAAAACATAGTTGTTTTTTCTTCACCGGTCTTTGATAGTAAAAATCAGATTAAATATATAGTTTCCGCAGGTCTTGATTTGCGTTGGCTTCAAGAAGTTTCTGAACAACTTGATTTACCAGAAGGTTCGGTTACTTTTGTAATTGACCGAAAAGGATTAATTTTATCAAGAACGCCCAATGGAGAAGATTGGGTTGGAAAAAGTTTTCCAGATTCTATACTTCTTAAGGAAATCCTTACGTCTAAAACGGGTACATTTGAGACTGCCGGCCTCGATGGAGTAGAAAGGATTTTTTCTTTTACTTCTCTTAGTGGTTTAAGCAACGATATTTTTTCGGTTATCGGTATTCCTAAAAGTTTTGTGAATGCTCAAATTAGAAATATTGCATACAATTATTTGGCACTTTTAGCCCTTTTTCTTATAGTTTTTTCAATTATTTTTTGGGGATATAAAAGACAAAAAGAACAGAGCGCTTGATCACTAAAATTTGTAAAAGCGACGCTGGTTTTGTGTTAGAATAAAAGTGTTAATTCAAAATGAAACTAATCGCTAAACCAATTGAATCAATCAAAAAATACGTGCGCGCGGCAAATTATATTTCCGCGGCGCAAATTTATCTTTGGGATAATTTTTTGCTTGAAAAACCTCTTTCCGCTGAAGACATTAAACCAAGACTTTTAGGCCACTGGGGAACTTGCCCGGGTATAAATTTTATTTATGCCAATTTAAATTATTTGATTAAAAAAAATAAGGCCGAGATGCTTTTTGTGCTTGGGCCTGGCCACGGCTTTCCGGCGTTGCAAGCTAATTTATTTATTGAAGGCACGCTCGAAAAATATTATCCGAAGGCAACACAAGACGAAAGCGGCCTTGGTTATATTGCAAAAAATTTCAGTTTTCCTTACGGCTTTCCTAGCCATAGCAATCCCGGCGCGCCCGGCGTAATTTTAGAAGGTGGCGAATTGGGCTATGCGCTCGCGACTGCATACGGCGCGATTTTGGATAATCCCGATTTGATCGTGCCTGTTGTAATTGGTGACGGCGAAGCCGAGACGGCTGCCACTGCCGCCGCTTGGCATCTTCATCGTTTTATTGACCCGAAAACAAATGGCGCAGTTCTACCAATACTTCATCTCAATGGTTATAAAATTTCCGGCCCGACGATTTTTGGCCGAATGAATAATAAAGAACTGAAGACGCTTTTTGAAGGCTATGGTTATGTGCCTCTGATTATTGAAGGCGAAGACAAAAATATTTATGAAAAAGCCGTGGCTGTTTTTGAAAAAGCCTATAAATTAATTAAAAAAAGAAATTCACGCCGGCCGATGATTCTTTTAAAAACAAAAAAAGGCTGGACGGGCATTAAAGAAATTGAGGGCAAAAAAATTGAAGGAAATTTTACTTCTCATCAAGTTGTCGCCGGTAATGCTAAAACTGACCCAAAAGAATTAAAGCTTGTTGAAAAATGGCTACAGTCTTACAAATTTGAAGAACTTTTTGATAAAGAAAAAGGTTTTGTTGAAGAAATTAAAAGCATTATTCCAACACTTGAATTTTGTATGGGGGAAAGCAAATATGCTTTTGCGAAAAATTACAAACTGCTTCAATTGCCGAAAGTGGAAGATTTTACTGAAGACGCATCTGTGCCCGGCACAATCGGATCGTCGAGTATGCGCCGCACAGGTCTTTATTTAAATGAAGTTTTTAAGCTAAACAAAAAAGAAAAAAATTTCCGACTCTTCAGCCCTGACGAAACTTATTCCAATAAACTTGATTCAGTTTTTCAAACAACCGCGCGGGCATTTATGATGAAAATTGAAAAGTGGGATAGAGACTTGGCAATCGACGGCCGAGTGATGGAAATTCTTTCCGAACATTGTCTGCAAGGAATGTTTCAAGGTTATGTCCTGACCGGCCGACATGGCGCCTTTGCTTCATATGAAGCTTTCATTCAAGTTATCACAAGCATGGTTGACCAGTATGCAAAGTTTTTAAAACAATCGGCCGAATTTCCGTGGCGCACTCCAATTAGCTCTTTAAATTACATTTTAACTTCTTCCGGCTGGCGGCAAGAACATAATGGTTTTTCCCATCAGAACCCGGGTTTTATTGACGCAATTTTGCAGAAACAAGGATGTCTTGCCAATGTTTATTTCCCGCCGGACGCCAATTCAACTTTGGTGGTGATGGAGAACTGCTTGGCGGCGAAAAACGCTATTAATGTCATTGTGGCAGGGAAGACTCAAGAGCCAAGATGGTTGACGCCAGAGCTCGCGCGCGAAGAATTTGAAAAAGGACTTCTGACTTGGGATTTTGTGAGCGATCAAAATCCAGATATTATCTTATCGGCCTTGGGCGACTATTTAACGAAAGAAGCACTGGCGGCAATTTCAATTATTAAAAAAGAAGCGCCAAAAATTAAAATAAGATTTGTAAATATTATGACGCTCTCGAATTTGGGCGTGGGTAACCAGACTTGCAAAGTACCGCCGATTTTTGAAGATTACTTTACTAACGACAAACCGGTTATTTTCAATTTCCACGGTTATCCGGCGACACTCAAACAAGTCCTTTTCGATTATATGAAAAACAAAGAAAGATTTTCTGTTCATGGTTATATTGAAAACGGTTCAACCACAACGCCTTTTGATATGCAGGTCCGAAATGAGACAAGCCGAATCCACTTAGCAATTGAGGTTTTCAAGAAAATGGCCAAGCAAAAAGTAATTGATAACAGCCTCGCAGAAAGTTTAGTGGCTAAGTATGAGCAAAAATTGAAAGACCATGTTGAGTTTATTAAAAGGGAAGGAGTTGATCTCCCGGAAATAGAAAATTGGCAATGGAAAAATATTTAATTATAAATCCCGGCAGCGCCTCGAATAAATATGCTTTATTTAATGAAGACGGCCAAAAGCTTTCGGCTTTTCATTTTGAAAGGGAGAATAGTGGTTTTGTCGTGACAATAAGTAATCAAAAGAAAAAAATAAAAAAAGAAGACTATGATAACGCTCTTAAGTACGTTGTTAATTTTCTAAAAGAAGAAATAAGAGCTTGCGCCGTCAGAATCGTGGCACCCGGAGAATATTTTAGCGAAGATCGATTAATTGATAAAAATTTTATAAACAAGCTAGAAAGGCAAAAAGATTCCGCGCCGCTTCATATCGGCCCGGAATTGGAAGAGATAAAAAAAATAAAAAAGATTCTACCGAAAACAAAATTGATAGCAGTCTCCGATAGCGCTTTCTATAAAAATTTGCCAGAGAAAGCAAAATATTATGGTTTACCCAAAGAGCTTGAAATCAGGCGTTTTGGTTACCACGGCATCTCAATGGCAAGTATTTTAAATAAATTAAAAAAATTAGGGAAGTTGCCGAAACGTACGATTGTTTGTCATTTGGGCAGCGGTTCCAGTATTACCGCTGTTTTAGACGGCCATGCGATTGATACTTCTATGGGCTTTACGCCGCTTGAAGGACTTCTTATGGCAACACGGCCAGGCGACATTGATGTGGGCGCTTTGATTTATTTAGCTAAAAAGAAAAAGTTTAATTTTTCTCAACTGGAAGAATATTTAAATACTAAGTGCGGACTTTTGGGTCTTTCTGGAAAAACCTCTGATATTAGAGAACTTTTGAAATTAGAAAAAAAGGGCGACAAAGACGCAAAGCTCGCTTTGGAAATTTTTGTTTATAGAATTCAAAAATACATCGGCAGTTATATCACCGCGCTTGGTGGCTTAGATCTTTTGGTTTTCACGGCAACCATTGGCGAGCGTTCAAGCATTATGCGTGGAAGGATTCTTAAAGGATTAAAACATTTTGGAAAATTTGACGTCAAGATCGTGCCAACTTCCGAAGGGGAAGAGATGTTTCGGCAATTGAGAAAGTTTTTGTAGTCCCTGTCTTCTTTTTATTTGCCTTTACAAAATCTTGAAAATGTGGTATTTTAAGGGAAACTAAAAGTCCTTTAAAATGAAGAAAATTACAGCAGTTTTCGTTTTTATTATTACTCAAACATTCTCCGAGGCGCAATATCTGCCTCTCACTGCTTACAAGGACGCCTGCATCGCTTCGATTGCCTCAAAAATTGAACTAACAAATGATGTACTCAATTATCTGACCAATGAAAGAACTGGCACAGCCGCCTTTCAAATCTTGGCTGATACTAACTCTTTTCACGCATTAGAACGGATTGATAGTTACAACATTTATTTTCAATCGACAAAAGACAAAACTGATGTCCCGATCGATTTAATGAAAGCAATTGCTTTTGTCGAATCGTACGGGCGCAGTTGGGTGGTCAGTTCAGCTGGCGCGGTTGGTGTGATGCAACTGATGCCTGCGGCAGCGAAGCGTTTTGGCTTGAGTCCGAGTTTGCGTAAAAGTCCCAATTGGAACATTCTGACCGCGGGCAAGTATCTGCGTTTTCTCTTTGGCATTTTTGGTGAAGAAGGTATTGTTACGGCAAGTTATCACATGGGCGAGGGTAATATGTACGAGGTTATAAAAATCACGTTAAGTGAATTTTATGGTCTTGATACGGTTGTTGATTCTAAATCGGCAAACCTCCTTGTGCAAAATTATAACTTGTCTTATGCCAAAATTTATTTTTTGGCAAAACCTGGCACTCGGCTTTATACAAAGTTGACCTCGCTTAAAGATTGGTCAATGGATTATTATTTTCGAGTGATGGCGGCCAAGAAATTTTTAGCGCTTGATAATACCACTTTCCAAACTGAAGCAAAAAGAATTGTGCGCGGTAAAGAAAAAACATTTCGTTTTCTAACTTGGTGTCGCGATGGCGCTTTTGACGAAGACGAGATTATGGTTGCGTCTTTTTCCAACAAGAAACTTTCCAAATTTCTGGGCTGGACAAAAGACGGACCGAAAGAAGATGAATTGTTTCCGTTACCAACTTTCTATGCCAGCCGTAACACCGCGGGACTTGCTATTGTTATTGGCGGACTTTACCAGTTGATCGCGGCACAGGCGGGAATTACTTTTGAGCCAGTGAGTATTGACGAACCCAAAAGTGTCCCCAAAACTTGCGAAATATTTGCTTTCTCTATTTACGGCCCGACCGGTCGAGAAGCGCGGCAATCATTTCGCTATGTTTTGAAGCAATTGAGTAATTTTGGTTTTCTTTCTTTCAAGGAAGAAGATGATTGTTATTTGATTGTTTGCACGCCTGAACGCAATAAAAGCCAACTATTGGAGACGATTTATTTGGAAGCGAAAACACGCCAAGATTTTTAATTTTTTATCATTTCGAAATCCCTGAACAATATTCGGGGATTTTTAATTTTTGACAGAGAGAATTGTTCATGATACTATTTGATTAGAATTTGAAAATAAAAAATAATTTCTTAAACCCTTTAACCCTTTAATTCTACTGTTATGAAAAATTTACTACTTATTTCTTTTCTGCTGATTTTTTTGGTCAGCGATGCGCAAATCACCGAAGTTGATACTGTTTATAATCAAGACAGCACCGGTAAAGTTATTGCGCTGGCCGTTACAAAAAAATCCGAAGTCCTGACCACTTTTAATGTACCGAGTAATTTTTCATTTTCTCAATCAGAATTTGCAATCCTTTCCAAGGAAGGCGGAGTGGTTAAGCAAGTGAAAAAAGACAAAGATATTTTGGTTGAATTATTTCCACCTAAAGTAGTTGAAAGATTTGCTGTTAAAGAATATGAGCGAAGAGGTGAAAATGTTTTAATCAGTGATGTCGGGGAAATATTGGCACTCAATGATAAGCTTCATTTTTTCCCGGCAATATTCATTGCGTTACTTGTATTTCCTTTTTTCTGCTTGCTTATTTTAAGCATTTCAAATGCCTACATTGAAGGAAACGGTATTTTTAATCGTTTTGCTCGGCTGAGATTACTTTTATCTTTCTTTCTGTTTATTGGATTTTTAATTATCCAGCAAAAAACAACGGATAACGATTTTCTTACGCTTATAATCGCGGGAGTGATTATGGGTGCCTTGATAGGAATTGTTTCAGCAAAAAATAATATCAAAGACACTCTTGTTGTTGCTTTAGGTATGTGGTTGGTTGGTTCAGCTGTTGTTATAATGTCTGTTTTTCGGCCAACTTGGGAAGCCTTCTGGCAATACATCTGGTATCTTACTGGAGTAATGACTCTCTGTTTTATTATTCGCGAAATCATTCAATACTACCGACAGGCGAGAAAATCAACCGCTTCTATTGGCATTTGAAGAAATTATAAAGTATTACAATGCTCGGCTAATTTTAGCCGGGCTTTTTAATTTTTTTAAGTAGTTAAACTTTTTAAAATTAA
>MFTL01000002.1:4759-6459 GCA_001786825.1 Candidatus Nomurabacteria bacterium RIFCSPHIGHO2_01_FULL_39_9 | reverse complement strand
TGACATGGTGGTTTTCGTTTAATGCGCTGATTTGTATTTTAATTAACCTTTCGCTCATCATAATGAGCCATGAGTATTAGCCCGTTAAGAAAATGAGTTTTCTTTTCCAACACCCTCTTTTTTTTGTTCAAAGTATCAAGTTCGCTTTTGAGTTTTTCATACTCGGCCAGCAATTTTTTGCCGAATAAGTTAGCCCAGAACTCGGGGGATTTTTTCTTGCTGTCGTCTTTCCATTCTTCTTCGCTAAGGAAATCAAGCGGACTGCGGGTTCCATTATCGATACCCCACAAACAAGAGACCTGTACTTTTCCCTCATTAACAACTAACGGGATGCCATTTTCATCATTTTGTTCGGGTAGCTCTGATATTTGAACCCACATTCTTTTACACTGGTCAAAAGTGTAAGTTTTGGGATCAAAAACAATTGATACATGAGCCATGGCAGGAACTTGTAATCTGTTGAGTCCTAAGAGAACGGGCCATATGTCGGATTGGCTTGCCAACAAAATGTTTTTCTCATCAGTGCCTTTTTTAGCGTAACTGGCTAATTTGATTTCATTAAATAAGATGGTCGGCTGAGTTGGCTTGCGCCAAAAAGGCAGACAATGGTGATCGGGATAAAGAGCTGTTTTCATTTTTAAAAGGATTTTAGGTTAAACTTAAATCTGGCTTAAGGTTAGCTGAAATTGGATTATTGTCAAATATTTTAATTTAAATTTATGTTAAAATACATTTTATGTCGGAAAAAATTCAAGGAAACAACCCAGAAAAAAGCGAGTTTGCTAAATTAGAGGAAGCGGTCCTTAAATTTTGGGAAGAAAACAAAATTTTCGAAAAAACTTTAAATAAGCCTGCGCCTGAGGGCGAGTTTATTTTCTATGAAGGGCCGCCAACCGCTAACGGCCGGCCGGGAATTCACCACTTGGAAGCCCGGGCTTTTAAAGATGTAATTCCGAGATTTAAGACGATGCAAGGATATCACGTCCGCCGTCGGGCCGGCTGGGACACGCACGGACTTCCGGTCGAGCTGGAAGTTGAGAAAGAACTCAAATTAAGTTCCAAAAAAGAAATTGAACAATACGGCATTGAAGCGTTTAATAAAAAATGCAAAGAAAGCGTTTTGAAATATTTAGAGCTCTGGCAAAATTTTACGAAAAGAATTGGTTTTTGGGTTGATCAAAATAACGCTTATTTTACTTTTGATCCGAAATTCATGGAGAGTGTTTGGTGGGTGATTAAAACGGCTGATGATAAAAAATTGCTTTACAAGGATTATAAAATTTTGCCATGGTGCTCGCGTTGTGGTACCGCGCTTTCAAGCCATGAATTAGCGCAGGGCTACAAAGACGTCAAAGATCTGGCGTTAACAGTAAAATTTAAAATTATCAGCCAAGAAAACACTTTTGTGTTGGCTTGGACGACAACGCCTTGGACATTGCCCGGCAACGTCGCGCTAGCAGTCGGTTCTGATATTGATTATGTAAAAATAAAAATTGGCGAAGAGTTTTTAATTTTAGCCAAAGAAAGACTTTCAATAATTTCCGGCGAGTATGAAATTATTGAGAACTTGAAAGGCAAAGATTTAGTTGGTTTGGAATACGAGCCGCTCTATCCTTTTGTGAAAGGCGAAAAGGCTTTCAAAATCTATCCGGCCGATTTTGTCACCACGACTGACGGCACGGGCGTTGTTCATACTGCTG
>MFTL01000002.1:0-4744 GCA_001786825.1 Candidatus Nomurabacteria bacterium RIFCSPHIGHO2_01_FULL_39_9 | reverse complement strand
TATGGCGCGGACGACTTTGCGTTGGGCACTAAAATTGGCCTGCCGAAATATCATATTGTCAGTGACGACGGGACTTTTAAACCAGAAGCCGGATTTTTGGCGGGAAAATTTGTTAAAGACGAGGCTACGGCAGTTCTAATTATTAAAGATTTGGCTGGCCGAAATTTGCTTTATAAAAAAGAAAAATACGAGCATAGCTATCCGCATTGCTGGCGCTGCAAGACGCCGCTCATTTATTTTGCGCGTGATTCTTGGTATATCCGAATGTCAGAGCTTCGTGATAAACTTGTCGCCGAGAACAAAAATATAAATTGGGTGCCAGAACATATCAAAACAGGCCGTTTCGGCGAATGGCTTACGGAGGTAAAAGATTGGGCGATTTCGCGCGAGCGTTACTGGGGCACGCCGCTACCGATCTGGCAATGCAAAGAATGTAAAGAAAATATTGTTGTTGGCGGTACTCTTGAAATCAAGAAGCGAGTCAAAAAGTCCGGCAACAAATATTTTGTGATGCGTCATGGGCAGGCGGAAAATAATGTTTTAAGAATTGTCAGTTCTAAAATAACTCACGAACACCATTTGACAGAACATGGCCGCGAGTTGGCAAAAACGGCGGCGGAGAATTTAAAAGATAAAAATATTGATTTGATTTTCGCTTCGCCCTACTTGCGCACAAAAGAAACGGCGGAGATAATCGCAAAAGAGACTGGTTGTGAAGTCGTTTTTGATGACAGAATTAGAGAAATAAATTTAGGGAAATTTGACTTGAAATCAATTGATGAATACCGCGACTTTTTTGGTTACACGAATACTTGCAGCGCCGACGAGTATTTTTGCGCTCAATTAGATAAAATGACGAAATCTCCGCCGGAAGGCGAGAGTCTCTATGATGTTCGTCAAAGAACAATGACTTTTCTTTCTGAAATTGAAGAGAAGTATGAAGGTAAAAATATTTTAATTGTCACCCACGAGTATCCGGCCTGGATGCTTCTGGCCGGCAGTCTTGGTTTAAATAAAGAAGATTCGGCCCGACTCAAGCCGCCGGCTCGTGATTTTATTGAACCGGCCGTAGTTGTCGAGCTGCCTTTTGTGCCATTCCCGCACAATCGCGATTTTGAACTCGACCTTCACCGGCCATATATTGATGATGTTGTTTTCAAGTGCGATTGTGGCGGGGAAGCTCATAGACTTCCGGAAGTGCTCGATGTTTGGTTTGATTCGGGCAGTATGCCGTTTGCACAAGATCATTATCCTTTTGAAAATAAAGAATGGCTTGATAACAAAGGCTATCCGGCTGATTTTATTTCCGAGGCGATTGATCAGACGCGCGGCTGGTTTTACACGCTTCATGCTGTGGGGACGATTGTAGGAAAAGGCCGGGCTTATAAAAATGTTATTTCTTTGGGTCACATTCTTGATGTCGAAGGCAAGAAAATGTCCAAGTCGCTTGGCAACGTTGTTGATCCGAATATTGAAATTGAAAAATATGGCGCGGATCTTTTGCGGTTTTTCATGTACGCGGTCAATCAGCCGGGTGAGTCAAAAAATTACGATGAGCGAATTGTTTCTGAAATTGCTAAGAAACCTTTCACGCTTCTTTCCAACGTGCTGACTTTTTATGAAACCTACAAAAAAGCGAAGGGGCCTAAGATTGATAATGTTTTAGACCGCTGGATTATTGCGCGGTTAAATTTTTTAACTCGCCTTGTGACGCGCGAATTAAACGATTACCATATTTTTGAAAGTGCCCGAGCGATTCGCGATTTTATTTTTGACATGAGCCAATGGTATCTGCGTCGAAGTCGTGAACGAATTAAGTCGGGCGAGAGCGAAACTCTGCGGTTTGTTTTATCAGAGTTTTCGAAATTAATTGCGCCATTTACGCCTTTTATTGCCGAAGATGTTTACAGACGAGTTGGCGGCTCGAACGAATCGGTTCATTTAGAAGCTTGGCCAGAAGAAAAAATCATTGATGAGGATGTTTTGGAAAAAATGAAAGAAACAAGAGAAGTTGTCACCACGGCGCTTGAATTGCGGTCTACAGCCGGCATTAAAGTGCGTCAGCCGCTTCAAAAATTAACAATTAATATTCAGTTACCAAAAGAGTTTTTAGAAATTATTGCTCTTGAGGTAAATGTCAAGGAAGTGATAATTGGTAAAGAATTAAATTTAGATACTAAAATTACCGCCGAACTTAAAGAAGAGGGAATTTTAAGAGATCTGACGAGAAGCTTTCAAGAATTCCGCAAAGAAAATAATTTGGAACCTTTAGAAGAGATTGCTCTTTTTATTCAAACAAATAAATCTGGTCAAGATTTTATCAACAAATTCTCAACAGAATTAAAGAAATCTGTTTTGATAAAAGAAATTGCTTTTCAAGATAATGAAGGGTTGGAAATAATCCTTCCCGATTTAAAGTTCAAAATAGCGATTGAAAAATAAAATGTACCCAGTCTACTCAACGGAAGGAATTATTTTAGGCAGCAAGGATTTTGGCGAAGCCAGCCGAATCTTTTTGGTTTTTACAAGAGAATTTGGACTGATTAGATTACAAGGTCAGAGTATTAGAAAAATTACTTCTAAGCTCCGTTATCAATTAGAAGATTATAGTCTTTTAAAATTAGAAGTAATAAAAGGCAAAGAAATTTGGCGGCCGGTTGTGGCAGAAAAGATTTTGCGCTTCAGTCAAAATTTTAAAACCATTGTTAATATTTCTAAATTGGTTTTACGGCTCTGTGATCTGGAAGAGAAAAACGAATTGCTTTTTGAAGATTTGAAAAGTGGATTTTTATTGTTGCAAAAAAATGAATTGGAAACTAAAGCACTCGAAGCTGTTTTGGTCCTAAGAATTCTTTCGCATTTAGGCTACATTGGCGATAGGGAATTGCTTTCCTTCGTTCAACCGACGTTCGATGAAGATATCTTTATAAAAGCAAAATCAAATTTAGTTCGCATTATCCCGACAATTAATGAAGCATTAAAACAAAGCCAGCTCTAGAGGACGTCTCTTCTGGTATAATTAAACGATGATGAATAAAATCATTAAATATGCAAGTTTATTATTTATAAGCTTTTTGATGTTTCCTTTAATAAGTTATGCTTTGACGCCGAGCTCTTTTGATTGGCATTATTTTAATTTTGATAATTGTAAGTCGATTGGCTACGGAAGGATTCGTTCAGGAGATTGTATAAAAGCACTTCAACACTTTCTGCAAGATCAAAATTTTCTAACCACTGATCAAATTGATGGCAAATTCGGTCCTAACACACGAAAAGCGCTAATCAATGCTCAAAAGTATCACGATCTCACTTCAGACGGTGTTGCTGGTAAAAAAACATTTTCAAAAATAAATTCCCTTAAGACGATTGGTAATCTTAGTTGGAATTTGATTACCGACTCGCGATTGGCTGGTTTTTCGTCGAATATTTCTGAAGTAGCTTTAAATACTACAAGTGAACTGCCTTGCTCTCGACCATTTCCTGAAAATTTTTTAAGAAGAGAAGGCGGCATGTGTTCTAGAGCTTATGCTCTCAAATATTCAAATGGAGAAATTATTGACACGTTGGCAAAATTAAAAAGCTTAGCCCCAGTTACTACTGAAACAGAAGCCATGTCTTTTGTAGCCGCAGTGGCGGCTGATCTTAAAATGAAAACCGATGATATTTTAGAAGGTTATACCGCTACTCATCCAGAAGACAATTTCTTTGTTAAGGTTATTTTCAAAAACACTTTCGGTTGCGGCACTCATGAAAATTATGAACGAATTTATAAGGTTGTTAGAACAGGCGAGACGACTTTGATCTCAAATACGATTATTCCTGGGACGGGTCGAAATGACGCACTTCTTTGTGTTGATTAAAATTTTCGGATGTATTTTTTATAGTTTTTACTAAAAGTGCTTTGATTTGCCGTTAAAATTTCTGACGGTGGAATTCCCCAGATCTCTAGCTTAGCGTCCAAAAAATTAGAAAAAACGAGCTTTTCACCATCTGGTGAAAGCGAGAGCGCGGTTGGCTGATTGCCGCCGATAATAGCATCAAGCAAACGCCCAGTGTTTGTTTCGAAAAGAAGAACCGAACCCCATTCTGGTCCCGGGCGAGAATAATTTGTTGCTGAAAAATTTTTACCGCGATTGGAGACAAAAAGAATTTTTTTATCCGGCGACAATGCGACTGTGTTTGGGTGGCTATCTGTTTTAGCAAACGAAATTACCTCATCGTTTAAAAGATTTAATTTCCAAATCATATTTTTTCCCATGTCGGAAATATACAAAATATTTTTTTCTTCATCGGCGACGATATGGCGCATCGCGCCGCCGCTTTTGAAAATAATTTTACCGAGTCCGGTTTTTAGGTCTATCTTTTGAATTTCGCCTTTATCAAAACCGGCGACGTATAAATATCTGCCATCTTTTGTCGGATATAAGCCCCGCGGAGTTTTGACTGTTTTTATTTTACGAATTAGTTTCCCGTTTTCTATATTTATTTCAGAAACATTGTTTGAAACCCAATTTGAAGCAAATAATTTTTCTCCGTCATTTGATAAAGCCAGAATTTTCGTCCAGGTCCCGCCTGTATTAAAAGTTCTTAAAATTTCCTTTGTGGCTGTGGCAACTTCAAAAATTTTAGCAGTTTCCATCTGACTTATGTAAGCTTTTGTGCTGTCATTAGAAAAAATAATTTCTACGCCACCACTTTTATTTAAATTTATGTCTTTTATTTTTTTACCAGTAAGCGAATCAAA
>MFTL01000001.1:23999-32282 GCA_001786825.1 Candidatus Nomurabacteria bacterium RIFCSPHIGHO2_01_FULL_39_9 | reverse complement strand
CGCCAAAAATTGCGAGTATCAAGCGCGGCGAAACAGAATATTCTTTTAACGCCTTGCCGTTTGGCGGCTTTGTGAAGATTTTTGGCGAAGATGGGGAAGAAGTCGCTAAAAGTTGTGTTGCCGGCGAATTGACCGAAAAAGAAGCGAGCCGAAGTTTTGTTGGCCAAAACAGATTAAAACAAGCGGCTGTTGTTGTGGCCGGCGTCTTTTTTAATTTTTTGCTGGCTTGGTTTTTGCTTTCGGCCGGTTTTATGATTGGCATGCCGACGGCCGGATCTTCTAGTGATCTAAAAATAAAAGATGCGGCGCTCGTCATCGTCAACGTCTTACCAAACTCACCGGCAGAGGAGGCAGGGATTTTGCCGGGTGATAAAATTTTGGCATTAAACGATGACAGCAGTTTTGAGATCACTGAAGAATCAGTTCAAAACTTTATTGCTGGTCATGCAGATAAAGAAATAAAAATAGAAATCAAAAGAGGGGAAGATTTGAAAAATATTTCTATCACACCAATGCTCGGTGTAATCGAAGACCATGCCGGCATCGGCGTGTCGCTTGCTGTGGTGGGGATCAAAAAATTACCAGTTCATCTAGCGATTTGGGAAGGGCTGACTTCATCTCTGAAACTTACTCGCGATACGGCTGTTGCGCTTTTTGGTTTTGCCCGTGATGCGTTTTTGGGTAAAGCCCACATTGATTCATTGACCGGCCCGGTCGGCTTGGTTGGTATTGTCGGTGACGCTTATCGGCTTGGGATTGCCCATCTTATTTCTTTGACGGCGCTTATCTCGATTAATCTGGCAATTATAAACATGATTCCTTTCCCGGCGCTTGATGGTGGCCGCTTGCTTATAATTTTACTTGAACGAATCAAAGGTTCTTCAATCTCGCCCAAAATTGTCGGAATAGTAAATACTTTTGGTTTCATTTTATTGATTATTTTAATGGTTGTGGTAACTTATAAGGATATAGTAAGGATTTTTTAAAAGGGCTTTACAAAATTACGTTTAAATGTTATTATGTATTTATCCAGAAGTTTCCCCCATTTTTCCTTTGACTTTATTTATTAAAAGTGGCAAAATAAGCTTAAAATGAACACTATTTCATTCAAACCCAAACAAACAACAAAGAAGATTTTAAGCGGTTTAAACGACCGCGCTTATGACGTTATTGTTTCAAGATTTGGTCTTGAAGGCGATACACCAAAGACTTTAAAAGCAATTGGCGAGCGCTATGATATTACCCGTGAACGAGTCCGTCAGATAGAAGGAGCCGCTCTTAACGCGCTTAGAAAAAGCGATTCTTTTAAGGCGGAACAAAATAATTTAGCCGAACTCAAAGATTACATCGAAAGTATCGGTAGTGTTGTTGCCGTAGAAGATTTATTAAAGCAATTGGCAAAAGACGAAGAAGCGCAAAATCATTTCCGATTTTATTTAGTGCTTTCACCAGATTTTACTTTGCGCGAAGAAGATGATGATTTTAAAGAAAGAGTTTTTGTTGATGAATCAATCGCCGACGGTATTGAGTCCGGATTTGAAAAATTCCACGCCTGGCTTTGTGATGATCACATGCTCTCTGATGATGATCTAGCTCAGCAAGTTTTGAATAATTTAAAAGATTTACCGGCGGAGTATCGCAAGAAAGAATTTATTAAATCTTGGATTACAATTTCCAAACACGTTGTTTGCAATTTGCTCGGCGAATGGGGCAAGGCTTCGGCGCCGCACATCAGACTCAAAGGCATTAAAGATTATGCTTATCTTGTTTTGCGCCGTCATGGCAGCCCGCTACACTTCACTGAAGTTGCCAAATCAATCGGTTCAACTTTTGGCAGAAAAACAAATACGGCAACTTGTCACAACGAATTGATAAAAGACAGACGATTTGTAATTGTTGGCCGTGGCAAATACGCTCTCACTGAATGGGGCTATCGCCCGGGCGTTGTTCGTGAAGTTATTTCTGAGCTTTTGAAAAAAGAAGGTCCGCTCTCTCGTGAAGACATCATCGATAGCGTTCTGAAAGAAAGATTTGTTGAAAAAAATACAATCATCGTAAATTTGCAAAATCCAAAATATTTCCGCAAAAATAGAGAAGGTCTATTTAACGTCGCATAAAAATGAAAGGGCTCACTAACGCTCTCGTAATCCTCCTCGGCTTTATTATTGCCGCAGTGCTTATTGGTATATTTAAGAAATAGTACTATTTTTACAAAAATAATATTTTATTTATTACTAAATTCGTGTTAAAATATAATAATCATGATAGACACAGAAGCAGTATTAGAGTTTCTGAAAGCACTGATTCCTGCGGGAGCTGCTTTGATTTTGGGTATGATTGCTTGGAGTATGTGGCTTCGTCATATCAATTATGGTTTTTTGACGTCTATTAAATGGGTGATTTTAGAAGTGCGAATACCGAAAGAAGTTTTTAAATCACCGCTGGCGATGGAGCTTGTGCTTATTAACGCCTTTCATCAATCGGGTGGCACGGGCACTTGGTACAATAAATATGTTGAAGGGAAACTAAGACAATATTTTTCACTTGAGATTGTTTCTTTGGAAGGAAATATTTTCTTTTTGATGCGAATTCCTAAAAATTTCCGACCACTTGTTGAAAGTCAGGTTTATTCCCAATATCCGCAAGCAGAAATAAAAGAAGCGGCTGATTACACCGAACAATTTCCGGCTTATGTTAAAAATGGCGAATTTGAAATGTGGGGTTGCGAATTTAAATTGAATAAACCCGATCCATATCCGATAAAAACTTACGTTGACTACGGCCTTGATCGAGCGACCGGCTCATTAGAAGAGGAGCAGAAGATTGATCCCATTACGCCGCTGATGGAATTTTTAGGGTCGCTGACAGAAGGCAATTATGTTTGGATGCAAATTTTAGTTCGGGCGGCAACCGAAAGACATCCAGTCCCGGGATCTCATTTTGGCAAACAAAGTTTTGTTAAAGCCGGACAGGATTTAATAAAAGAATTGAAAAAGAAATATGGCGGCGAAGGACAAAAAATGACGAAATCGGAAGGAGAGATGCTTTCGATGATTGATCGCAGCATTTCCAAACTTGCTTTCGATTGTGGTATCAGAGCAATTTATTTAGCCAAAGCGGGAAAGTTTGATCCGATTAATATAACCGGCATGACTGGTTCTTTCCGTCAATTTAGTGCTCCAAACGCAAATAGTTTTGGTGTTATGAATGCGACGGGTTTTGATTATCCTTGGCAGGATCCTAGCAAGAATAGAGTTGCTCGTTTGAAAAAGAAATTGCTTCAAGCTTATCGTTTGCGCTCTTATTTTTACATTCCTTTCGAAAGGAAGCCTTTTGTGCTAAATTCGGAAGAATTGGCGACAATTTATCACTTCCCGGGCCGCGTTTTGGAAACGCCGTCATTTGAACGTATTCTTTCCAAAAAAGCCGAACCACCAGCCAATTTGCCAATATAATTAAAAATTCGGAACACTGTTTCGTAATTTAGAAAATTATGATCTTAAAATTTGATTGGAAAATAAAAATAGGAATGGCGCTTTCGGCGCTTTTGGTTTTGTATTTTTTTATAGTGAGCGCGCCAATAAAATTTCCGGTTGGCAAGATTCAGACGATTACGGAGGGAACGGGTCTTCATAAAATTTCTTTGGATTTGAAGGAAAATAAAATTATCCGTTCGCGATTTTCTTTTGAGCTTTTTGTAATTATGATGGGCGGTCGGCGGGGAGTTTTGGCAGGGAGTTATTTTTTTGAAAAGAAACTAAATGCGCTGGAAGTGGCTTGGCGGCTTGTTCGCTGGCAGCACAATCTCGCGCCGGTGAAAATCACTTTTCCGGAAGGAATATCAACGCGCGATATGGCTATGCTGTTTACTAAGGAACTTAAAGACTTTAATCAAGAAAAATTTTTAAAATTGGCTCTGCCAAAAGAAGGCTATCTTTTTCCTGATACTTATTATTTCTTTCTTGATTCCAAACCGGAAGATGTGATCGGCGCGCTTCATGGTAATTTTGAATTTAAAACTAAAGATCTTGCCGAAGCGATAAAAAAAAGCGGTCATACGCTCGATGAAATTGTCACCATGGCTTCAATTATTGAACGCGAATCTTTTGATAGTGATGAGCGGCAAATTGTCAGCGGAATTCTATGGAAAAGAATAAAAATTGGCATGCCGCTTCAAGTTGACGCTTCTTTTCTCTATATTAACGGCAAAGCAAGCTTGGAGCTCACCCGAGATGACTTAAAGATCGATTCGGCTTATAATACTTATCGAAACAAAGGTCTGCCGCCCGGGCCGATTGGTAATCCCGGTCTTGATGCTATTATTGCCGCCATTTTCCCAAAAGAATCGCCTTATCTTTATTATCTTCACGATAAGAATGGGAAAGTTTATTTTTCTAAAACCTTTCAAGAACATGTTAGCAATAAAAAGAAATATTTATGAACCAGAAAAAAAATTTAGCTTTCATCGACATTGAAACGACCGGTTTAAATTCGGAAATTCATGAAATAATTGAAATTGGCGGCGTGATCGTTTCGCCGGATTTAAAAATTGTCGAAGAATTTGAAATGAAAGTCAAACCTGAGAATTTAGCCGTGGCGGAACCAGAAGCACTTCGCATCAATCGTTTTGATCCGGCTAATTGGCTCTTTGCAGTTTCTTTACCAGAAGCGATGAAGACTTTTTCGGAGAAAACAAAAGACACTATTATGGTTGCTCAAAATATAACTTTTGATTATTCTTTTTTGCAAAAAGCTTTTTTCAACACTGGCGTGCCGAATTTAATGCATTATCATAAACTCGACACTATCTCGATGGCTTTTGCTAAGCTTGGCAAAAATGGCGATGCACAAAAATATTCGCTGGGATTTCTTTGCAATATGTTTGGCATTGATTATAAATATGCTCATACGGCGCTCGCTGACGCTCGCGCCACTTACGAACTTTTTAAAAAGTTAGTGGCCCTGCCGTAATGAAACCAAATAAGAAAAAAACGGTTTTTGTCGGTGTTTCCGGTGGCGTTGACTCGTCGGTGGCCGCGCTTTTATTAAAGAAAAAAGGCTATAACGTCGTCGGTGTTTATATAAAATCTTGGTACCCGCCCGGGTTTCCTTGTCCTTATCCGATTGATCGGCGGGACGCGATTCGCGTTTGTGCAAAAATAGGCATTCCATTTTTAGAATTAAATTTAGAAAAAGTCTACAAAAAAGAAGTTACCGATTATTTGATTAAGGAATATAAGAAGGGAAGAACACCAAATCCGGATGTCATGTGCAATAAATTCGTAAAGTTTGGCGCTTTCTTTAAAAAGGCGCGAGCGATGGGTGCAAATTTTGTTGCGACTGGTCACTATGCGCGACTTAAAAATGGGAAACTATATCAAGCTCGCGACAAGACAAAGGATCAAAGTTATTTTCTTTGGGCTCTTACAAAAAAAGAATTAAAATATTCTATTTTTCCAATTGGGGAATATCTTAAAAAAGAGGTGAGACAATCGGCAAAGAAAAATAATTTACCAACCGCGGAAAAACCCGACAGTCAGGGTATTTGTTTTTTAGGAAAGATAGATATAAAAGAATTTTTAAAAAAATACATTAAAGAAAAAAAAGGAAAAGTTTTAAATGAAAATGGGGAAGTAATTGGTTGGCACAAGGGAGTTTATTTTCACACGTTAGGTGAGCGTCATGGTTTTACAATCAGTAAAAAAACTCCTGAAGATAAACCTTATTATATTATTAAGAAAGATGTGAAGAAAAATACTTTGACAGTAGCTCACGAAATTAAAGGAAAAAATTTGGTAAAAATCCGAGAAATAAACTGGATTGAAAAACCGAAAATAAACAAAAAATATTCAGCACGAATCAGGCATCTTGGGGAATTGAAAGAAGTAATATTTACAAAGCAAGGTGTCTTTTTTAAAGAGCCTGTTTTAGTAGCGCCGGGCCAGTCTTTGGTTCTTTATGACAGAGAAAAATGTTTAGGTGGCGGAGTTGTGGTACAATAAAATCATGTTTGAACTTACATCATCATTAATTGCAAAACTATTGCTAGCACTCTTGCTTGGCACAGTTATCGGTACTGAACGTGTCATTGCTCATAAATCAGCGGGCATGAGAACTTATGCACTTGTTTCATTAGGCTCCGCATTGTTTGTCATAATTTCGCAAATGGTTGCGCAAAAATTCTTAGGCCAGACAATGTTTGATCCGTTGCGTGTTGCTTCTCAGATTATTGTTGGCATTGGTTTCTTGGGTGGCGGCATGCTTATCTTGCAGGGCGAGCGAGTTGTTGGCTTGACTACTGCTAGCGGCGTTTGGGTTGCGGCTGGTATTGGCATGGCGGTTGGTTTTGAACTTTATGGTTTGGCCATTATCACCACAATTTTAACTTTGTTTATTTTTACGATTCTTTGGTTTATTGAACACAAAATCAAAGAATGGCGCGGTTATAATAAATAGTTGTAATAATAATCTTCTTGCCATTTAATTTTTTTTAAGTATAATAATAAGCTCATCGCGGGGTAGAGAAGTAGTATCTCGGAAGGCTCATAACCTTCAGACCTGGGTGCAATTCCCGGCCCCGCAAAAGTTATTGCCGGTGTAGCTATCGGAAGCGAAGCTTCCGATCTGTCGGAGGCGTGTGGCAAATTTGTAAATAATTTATAAGTACGATAAAGTATATAAATATTGCCGGTGTAGCTCAGGTAGTTAGAGCATCGCACTCATAAAGCGAAGGTCACTGGTGCAACTCCAGTCACCGGCATCGAAATCTATTTTTAGTAGAATCTTAAAAAATTCATTAAAAACACTTAAAAAATTTTTCATTTCATGTATAATACAAGGGCTCTTTCTTTATGTTTTTAAAGAAAGAAATAGTCATATAAATATGCGGTCGTAGCTCAACTGGTTAGAGCACCCGCCTGTCACGCGGGAGGTTGCCGGTTCAAGTCCGGTCGACCGCGCAAAGGAAAAAGCCCTTCAGCCCAGTAGGTCATTCTACTAAATGAGGGGCTTTTTCTGTGGCCAATAACTTTAAGAAGTAATATCTAAGTAGCTAATTTTTTCCCAGCTTCTCATTCTTTGGACGGCATTTTTAAAATTAACAGAATCTTGGTTGTCTAAATTAACACATAAATCATAGAGTTCGTTAATCCACGAGTAAAGCATTACTCTTTTAAGATTGATTTGTTTTTTTGATTTAAGATTATATTGTTCGACCACTCGTATAACCAAGTCCATTGAATCCCTATATTCGGAATGAAAATCAAGGTGCGGATCTCCAATTGTTACAGTACTAAAATCAATAATACCTGTAATGTTATAATTTTCATCTACGAGAAAGTTATTAAAATTAAGATCCCAGTGAATAAGAGATTGGTTAGTCTTATCTTCTTTAATTTTTTTATACCAATCCAATACAAAATAAGCATGTTTTCTTATGTCGTCGAATGGAATTTGATTCTTTTTATTCTCTATTTCACCAATTAATAAATCTTTATTGGCTGGCTCTAGATCAATAAAAGAAAAATAACTCACTGGTTGATTATGAATCTCAATAAGAAAAGAGGATAGTTGTGATGCAATATAATCTTTAGTTGTTATTGATAAGATGCTGTACTCATCAGCAGTTAGTATTTTTCCTTGAATTTTCTTGTATCCAAAATAAAGATGGCTTTTCCCTTCAAAAATAATTTCAGGGATTTTAAATGATAGTTTTCCTTTGAGAACATTAAGGACTTTTTCTTCTTTAATAAAGTTGTCTTTTATGTCAATCGAAAAACGAAAAATAAATTCATCATTCACACTAAGAACAATATTTTCTGTTCCTGTTTCGATATTATCTACTTTTTTAATAATTAGATCAGGAAAATCTTCCATAATAATGGCAGTAAGCTCTTCCTTTGATACGTTCTTTTTCACTTTCTTATTATATCAGCTTTATTTTATGAATTAACATTATTCTCTAAGTCAGATATACAGAAAAAGAGCCATAGCAATAGGACTCTTTTTCTGTATACAGGTTGGACACAAGAACTGGTATAATACTAATATGGAACCAGACAATGAATTAAGCAACGAATCAGGAGATCAATTTGGCAATAAGGTTAAAATTAAGTTTAAAGATGAGGATAATTTTTGGACGAAATATCGTCTGCCGATTTTAATTTCGGCTGGCGTTTTAATTGTGGCCGGTATTGTAATTGTTGTAGTAACATACGGAAAAGATAAAAAAGACACATTTGATCTAGGTCAAACACCTTCTAGTATTTTAAATGAATCACAGAC
>MFTL01000001.1:15970-23991 GCA_001786825.1 Candidatus Nomurabacteria bacterium RIFCSPHIGHO2_01_FULL_39_9 | reverse complement strand
ATTGGCCGGAGAAAGTTTCCACAAAATATCCGAGCGATTGGAAATTAGAAGAAATTGAATTTAAATCAGCGGCCCAAGAACAAGCGGAAGAAGAGGGTGATATTGAGTTAAGAGGAGAAATTGTCGGTCTCAAAATCATTCCGGCGACCAACAATTCATCTGATGAGATATTTATAGGCGGCCGATTTATAACTTGCGCTGATGTTAAAAATTATTCAACAAACAGATGTCTTAAAAATAAGATTTCCGTACCGTTTTACACAAATAGCCAAAATGAAGAAGTTTTGAAGGCTTTCGACCTAATTTTTGGCAATACTTTATTGATTGAGGAATCTAAGTAATTGTAAGATTCAGCCGTTTGTTTCGTCTTAATATATAGATAGAGTTTAAATAAAAATGGAAGATAAATTTCTAGCCGCTTACGACAAGTATTCTAAAAATATTCTCCGTCATATTTATTTTAGAGTTTCTGATGAAAAAGTGGCAGAAGATTTAACTGCTGAAGTTTTTTTAAAAGCTTGGCGTTATATTGCAAATGGGGAAGAAGTTCTTAACTTCAAAGCCTTTCTTTATAGAATAGCGAATAATCTTATTATTGATTTTTATCGCACAAGAAAAGAAAATCTTTCTTTAGAAGCCCTAGAAGAAGATAATGAAATTGCTATTGAAGAAAAAAACGTCTTTCAATCAATTTGCGACGAAGATTTGACTGCTTGCGCTTTAAAAGAATTAGATACAGAAACAAGGCAAATTATTATGTTTCGCTACATCGATGATCTTTCGGTCAAAGAGATTTCAGAAGTTACAAATAAGACCACCAATAATATCAGCGTCATTATTCATCGCGGTTTAAAAAAGTTAAAAGAAATAATAAATAATTTTTAAAAATGTTCGAAAATTTCAAAATAGTTAGAAAAATAAAAAAACTAAAAAATGTTCCGGTCAGGAACGAGTTTTTAATGTCGCTGCGTCACCGTTTAGAGAATGAAATAAGATATTCCTCTTTTGTGTCCGAGGCAAAATATTTTGTTTTTTCTCCTTTTAAATACGCTTTTACTTTTGCAATAATTATTTTGTTTGTCTTCGGAACGAGCAGTTTTGTCTTTGCTGCCGAAAGTTTGCCTGGCGACACCCTTTATCCCATTAAATTACTTAAAGAGGACGTACAAGATTCTTTAATAATGAATTCGGAAAATAAAATAGTCTTCAATGAAAGAAGGATAAATGACCGTTTTAGAGAAATGGAGAAGCTCCTTGGAAAAGGGAAGGACGGTGAGATTTTAATATGGTTAGAGAAGAACATCGAAAAATATTTTGATAAGATACTGGAGATTGAATTTAAAGATATTGAAAAGGACTTATCCACAGACCTTACTAGTATTTAAAAAATTAAAGATTTATAATTCAGTCATGAAAAAATTATTATCTATTTCAGCTGTTTTGGCGCTTATTATTGGCATTTTATTACTAGCCGGCGGAATTTGGGGAATTGCTTTTACTTATAAAAGCGTTGCGCAAGAGAAAATTATTACCGCAGAAGACGCGTCAATCCCAAATAAACCAGTTCGCGGACCGTTTACTTTAAAATCTCAAGCAGAAGCGATAAGAGGACATGTTTTGAAAATGACGGATGGCAAGACTTATGCCGAAATGCCTCGGCAAATACCTAAACTTGATTCTTCCGGCAAGCCTGTCTTAGACGAAAAGGGCGAGCCAGTGATGGTTTCTAATGATGCCCGTAATATTTGGATTACGGCGACGACGCTTATAACCGCTCTTAATCTTGCGATTATGGGTTATGTTGTATCTGGGCTGGTTCTTCTTTTTGGTCTTGTATTAATCGTAATCGGAGGTGGATTAATATTACAAAAAAGAATTGATTAAATTTCGAAACGTGCGCTTTTAATTAACTATGGAAATAAAGAAATACTTAAAGGCTCAAAAAAAGGAGATCACCGAGTTCTATGTTTATTCAAGGTTAACGACTAAATCAAAAAATGAGAATGCAAAAAATATCCTTCAAGAAATTGCTAATCAGGAAAAAAAGCATTATGAAGTATTAAAAACTTTGACTGATCAGGACGTTTCTCCCTCGCAAATAATGATTTTGCTGTATACAATAATTGCCGAAGTTTTCGGGCTGAATTTTGCATTGCAACTAATGGAGCGGGGCGAAAGAGTTTCCTCTGGTTTTTATGAATCAGTAACTGATTCAACCGAAGCCCTTAAAATGATGGAAGAAGAGCGAGAACATGAGCGAAAGCTCATAAGTCTCATTGATGATAAACGAATCGAACATATGGGCGCTTTTGTGCTTGGTCTAAATGATGCGCTTGTTGAGTTAACCGGCGCATTGGCTGGTCTCACACTTGCTTTGAGTAATGCCCGGCTTATTGCAATGGTTGGGCTTATAACTGGTATTGCCGCTTCGCTTTCGATGGCTGTTTCAAATTATCTTGCAGCCAAAGAAGATGATAAAAAAGATGCGCTTTTGACGGGTTTTATAACCGGTGGCGCTTATATTTTTACTGTATTGATATTGATTTCTCCATTTTTTATTTTTTCTAAAGCGATGATTGCTCTTGTTTTTACTTTAATATTCGCAATCGGTATTGTTGCGATTTTTACTTTTTATGCCGCCATAGCCAAACGAACTAAGTTTGCGCCTCGTTTTGCCCGAATGGCTTTGATTAGTTTGAGCGTTGCCGTCATTAATTATTTTATTGGCTTTTTGATCAAAAAATATTTAGGCGTCGATGTTTAAATTTATTTATTAATCTAAAATTTATTTTAACAATATGAAAAATATTATTGAAGCGATGAACTCACGGTATGCAACGAAGAAATTTGATACTGCCAAGAAATTATCAAATACCGAATTAAATGAACTATTAGAAGTTCTAAGACTCTCACCGTCTTCTTTTGGCCTTCAGCTTTGGAAATTTGTTGTCGTCGCTAATCCGGAAATTAGAAAAGAGCTTCAAAAAGCCAGCTATGGCCAGCCGCAAGTTTCCGAAGCATCTCACCTGATTGTTTTTACTGTTCCTAAAAATATCGACGATCATTTAGTTGACGAATATATAAAATCAGTAGCAGAAGTCCGCAATATTCCTATTGAAAACCTCGGGGAATACGCGACCATGATAAAAGGTTTTTTAAGCGGCTTGAATTCCGAACAAAGAATTGAATGGGCGACCAAGCAAGCTTATATTGCCCTGGGCGTATTAGTGGCTTCTGCGGCGGTTATGAGCATAGACGTCGCGCCGATGGAGGGTTTTGATTCTAAAAAATTTGATGAATTGCTTGGTTTAAATAAAATGGGTCTCGTTTCTAAAGTTATTGCGGCAGTGGGCTTTCGCGCGAAAGATGATCCGGCAACAAGCGAAAAGAAAGTAAGATTTCCTAAAGAAAAAGTAATAATTGAAATTTAGAAGTGAAATAGATAAAACAATATGGACATATTTGCACATGCGCTTTGGGCCAATGCTGGGGCACGAAAATTAAATCAAATAGCGGATAAAAAAGGAAATCAGAAATTCAGTATCGCTTGGACAACTTTTTGGGGCATCTTTCCCGACCTTTTCGCGTTTAGTTGGCCTTTTGCATTGAGAATTTTTGCTGTTCTTTCTGGCTCGCTCGCACTTTCTAATTTTTTTCAAAGACCTCCGATTGCTGAAGAAAGCGCTTTCCAGAATGGTTTTGCGGTAGTTGGAAATTTATATCCATATAGTCACAGTTTAATTATTTTTGCGGCTGTTTTTTTAATTGTCTGGTTAATTTACCGCCGACCTCGTTTTGAACTCTTAGGTTGGGGGCTCCATATTCTGATAGATATTTTTTCGCACAGTATTCAATTTTATCCGACGCCTTTTCTCTTTCCAATATCTGATTGGCGTTTTCCATATGGCGTTGCTTGGAGCGGGCAGATTTTCATGATTATTAACTATTCTTTACTTCTTATTGTTTTTCTTTATTTCGCGATTTCTAAAATAAGGAGGAAAAATAATGCTCGGAGCAATAAAGTTCAAGATCTTTAAATGGAAAACACCTTTTACTTCTATGGGCCAAACTGGCTGGGAATTTGATTTGATCAATTTAGCCACTGCTCTCACGCTCGTTATTCTCGGCGGCGGCCAAATTGCTTTAGATACTTTAATAAAATAAAAAATAACTTATCCTATAATTATCCACAGTTTCTGCTAGGTTTTTAAAAAGTTAAGGTCTATAATAATAGTGCGTCTTAATTGTGAAAACAGTGGGGCGCTTTTTATTTTGTTTTTAAAAGTTTAATTTTGAGTACTTAAATGGGATTGGGTGACGCAACGTTTTATCACGACCCAATCCCGTTTAAGTGCTCAAAAGTCAGTAGTGCCTCATATAGTAATACTTATGGGGCTTTTGTCAATTTAAAAACTGGCGCCTAAGTTTAGATTTTTGATTTGAGGTATGGGAAATTTTTCGTGCTAACCAACCCATACTTCAAATCATAAATTTAAATTTGTATGTTGACTAATGATTCAGGAGATATATTCATGTCTGTTGTTATACCCGTTTTCAATGAAGCGGAGGCTATCCCAAACTTATACGAAAAAATTTCAAAAACTTTTCAAGATTTTAAAAAGCCGGCAGAGATTATTTTTGTCAATGATGGTTCAACCGACAATACTCTGGAAGTGTTAAAAAATTTTAATCAAATAAAAATTATAAATTTCAGGCGCAATTTTGGCCAAACCGCGGCTCTTGATGCGGGCATTAAAGCGGCGAGAGGGAAATACGTTGCTACGCTAGATGGTGACGGCCAAAACGACCCGAAAGATATTCCAATGCTTGTTAATAAATTAGAAAGTGAAAATCTTGATGCCGTTTGCGGTTGGCGAAAAAATCGGAAAGATCCTGTCGGGAAAAAAACAGCTTCTCATCTGGCGGCTTGGTTAAGAAAAATATTACTCAATGACGGTATCCACGATAGCGGCTGTACGCTTCGTGTTTATCGTCGTGAATGTTTCGACCATGTCGATCTTTATGGTGAAATGCACCGATTTATTCCGGCTTTGCTTCGACTCCGAGGTTTTAAGATAGGCGAAATGGAAGTTTCTCACCAGCCGCGTTTGGCAGGCAAGACAAAATATAATTGGCGGCGCGGAGTAAAAGGCGTCCTAGATATGTTTTCTGTTTGGTTTTGGAAAAAATACAGAAGTCGCCCGCTTCATCTCTTTGGTTCAGTTGGCTTTTTGAGCATTTTTGCAGGGTTGATTCTAGTTTTGTTTATTATTTATGAAAAAGTTTTTCGTTTGATTGATTTGTCAGATACGGCCTTCACAATTTTAGCGGTATTTTTGTTTTTAGCCGGGATCCAGTTTATTGTTTTTGGCATTTTGGCCGACATCGGGATAAAAAATTACTATGGCAATAAGTGCGACAGTTCTTATATGATAAAAGAAATAATTGAAAAATAATGACTTATTTGGTGACAGGTTCAGCAGGTTTTATCGGTTTTCATCTTGCCAAACGATTGCTCGATCTTGGTCATTTTGTTGTTGGTGTTGATAATTTTAATAATTATTACGATCCATCTTTAAAAGAGGCAAGGAATGCAATATTGGAAAAATATCCTGCTTATAAAGTTGTCCGCGGCGACTTGAGCGATCTTTTTTTTGTGAAAGATGTTTTTAAAAAATATGAAATTCAAAAAATAGCTCATTTGGCGGCGCAGGCCGGCGTGCGTTATAGCCTTCTGAATCCGCACGCTTATGTCTCGGCTAATTTGGTCGGTTTTGTTAATTTGATTGAAGAGGCAAAAAATGCCGGTGTGCGGGATTTTATTTATGCTTCTTCCAGTTCGGTTTATGGCAATTCTTGTCAAACACCTTTTTGTGTCAGTGATCCTGTCGATAAACCAATTTCTCTTTATGCCGCGACTAAAAAAGCCAATGAATTGATCGCCCACACTTATCATCATCTTTACGGTCTCAACTGCACCGGACTTCGTTTTTTTACCGTTTATGGTCCATATGGCCGGCCGGACATGGCAATATTTAAATTTACTGAAGCTATTTTAAAAAATAAGCCGATTGAAATCTACAATTTTGGCAAGCTTCGTCGGGATTTTACTTACGTTGACGACATCATTGATGGCGTTTTAAAATGTTTGGAAAAATCTTACCCCTGCGAAGTGTTCAATATCGGCAACAATCAGACGGTCGAGCTGGAGCATTTTATAAATTGTTTGGAAAAATCCGCTGGGCGGAAGGCTTTAAAAAGATATTTGCCGATGCAGCCGGGCGACGTCCTGGAGACATGGGCGGATATTGATTATTCAAAAGAGAAGCTCGGCTATAATCCAAAAACTAAAATCGAAGAGGGCGCGCAAAAATTTGTCGATTGGTACAAAGAATACTACAAACATGAGAATACTAATGCTTAATTACGAATATCCGCCGCTCGGCGGCGGTGCGGGCAACGCTTGTTCTCATTTGCTTCGAGAATTTTTAAAAGTAAAAGATTTAGAGATCGATTTGGTAACTTCCTCTATTGATAAATACAAAGAAGAAAGTTTTAACGATAAAATTAAAATTTTTTATTTGGATATAGGCAAAAAAGGCAGTTTGCATCACCAGAGCTTGAAAGACCTTTTGATTTACAGCTGGCGGGCTTATTTTTTTGCTCGAAAATTAATTCGCTGGAACAAATATGATTTGACGCATGCTTTTTTCGGAATACCTTCCGGATTTATTGTCATGTTTTTAAAATTGCCCTATATCGTCAGTCTCCGCGGGAGCGATGTGCCTTTTTATAGCCGGCGCTTTAGATTCCTTGATCGACTAATTTTTAAAAATCTAAGCCGAATAATTTGGGGTCGGGCGAAGAAGGTGATTGCCAATTCTTCTTATCTTTTTAATTTAGCGCTTCGAACAAATCACAATCAAGAAATTAAAATAATTCCAAACGGTGTGGACATAGATTATTTTTATCCCACGCCCTTGCGGCGAGAGCAGCCCTTGTCACAAGCATTTATTATAATTTCCACTTCTCGGCTGATTAAACGGAAAGGGATTGAACAACTGATTGAGGCTTTTGCCAAATTGAAGAAAAGTCATCCGGCCTCAAAATTAATTATGGCGGGCGACGGTGATTTGAGAGATAAACTCTTCGAAGCGGCTCGTGGAATTCCCGGAATAGAATTTTTAGGCAATCAGCCGAAAGATAAATTAGCGGAGCTTTACCGCGCGGCCGACGTCTTCGTCTTGCCAAGCGAGGCGGAAGGGATGAGTAATTCCTTGCTTGAAGCGATGGCCTCTGGTCTTGGTGTTGTGCTCTCTCGCGCCGCCGCGCCGGCGGAACTTATCGGCCCGGAAAATGCCATTGTTTTAGAGCGGAATGATTCTGACTCTATTTGCACCGCTTTATTGGAGCTTGCTCGAAGGCTGGAATTTTTGAGAGAAATGAAGGCGGCCAACCACCGCAAGGCAATAGAATTTTCCTGGCAAAATACTGCCCGAGAATATTTGAAAATATATGCTGAAAACAATCCAATCAAAAATAAATAATTTTTTTATTTACGGCTTGGATAAGATGTTCATGCTTTTTTTCCGGCAGCCGCTCGGCGCTAAAGCAAAGACGTTCGCTGAAAATTTCGGCCTGCTGGCTTCGGCTGAAGTTTTGGCGAGCTTGATCGGTTTTCCGATAAAGATTCTAGCTGGTCGCTTTTTGGGGCCGGTCGAATACGGCAAGTATTCGCTTATTTTAAGCGTAGCGCAATTTTTCATCATTCCGATGATTCTTGGCTTCGGCGTCTCGGCGCTTCGTTTTCTGCCGGATTACAAGAATTTTCAAAAGCAGATTTTAAGTTGGCTCCAAGTTTTTTTCGCCGCCTCGGCGATTCTCTCTGTTGTCTTTTTAATTTTGACCAAAACTTGGTGGCTTCGGATTTTCGGCATTTCGATTGACCTTTTCTGGTGGGCGCTCGCTTTTAGCGTTTGTCTGGCGATTTTTAATCTGTATGACTCAGTGAGCCGCGGCTT
>MFTL01000001.1:9928-15962 GCA_001786825.1 Candidatus Nomurabacteria bacterium RIFCSPHIGHO2_01_FULL_39_9 | reverse complement strand
TTCGGACGGTTTCTTCCGTCGCCATCGCTAATTCTGCTGTCCTGCTTCTGGCTTTCTCTTTGTTTCTTTTTGGCTTTGGCATAAAGAATTATCAGTCTTTTATTATCGCCAACATACTCTCGCTTATCGTCTCGCTCTTTATTTTGGGCCGCTTAATTTTAAAATCTGGCTGGGATTTCGCTTTGCCGAAAGATATCTGGGACAAGCTGCTCAAATATTCGACCGTGACGGTCTTCGGGGCAGTGACCGGCTTTCTTATTTTAAACAGCGACCGGTTTTTCTTGAACCACTTTAGCTCGCTTTATTTTGTCGGCATTTATGCGGCATACCAGAACGCCGCCAATGTCTTCGTCGGGCGTTTTTTTCAGCTCTTCGTGAATGTTTATTTTCCGAGCATTGCCGGCGAAAAGGATAAGGATAAGGTAAATAATTTTATAAAAAAGATACTTAAAATTTTTCTGATCGGAGCTTTTGTGCTTTCTTTTTTTTCGATCTGGCTCATCATCTGGCTCTTCGGCAAGGAGTTTCCGATCGACTTCAAGTTGATCGTCCTGCTCTCGCTCAACAATTCGCTATTCATTTGCTACCAGCTTTACATGTGGCTTCTCAATTCCGAAGGCCTCTCCGGCGTGGCATTCGTTTTAAAAACTTCTTTTCTCGTTTCCGCTTTGAATCTGGTTCTGCTTTATCTCCTCGTACCGCGTTTGGGTATTTACGGCGCGGCCGGAAGCAGTATCGTTCTTAATATCATTTTCAGCGCCGCTTTCTATTTTAAGGTCAGAAATTTCTTTAAGCGGGTTAATTAAAAATGTCTAAAAAACCTCTCAAAATTTGCATCATCAGCTTGGACGCGTCGCCGCTTTTCGGGTTCCACGAGGGGAAGTCTTTTGGCGGGGCAGAGGTTGAGCTTTATCTGCTTGGTAAATATCTGGCTAAGCGTGATGATTTTAAAATTTCTTTTATTGTTGATGATTTGGGCGGCGCCAGCGGACCAATCTTGCGAGAGAATATTACTTTGCACGAACGGCTTCATTCTTTTTGCTTGCCTTTTTTAAGATTGATGAGAAAAATCAATGCGGATATTTATGTTTCAAGTTCCTCGGGGAAAATGGTCGGCAAGTGGGCGCTCTTTGCGAAATTGCTCGGCAAGAAGTTCGCTTATCTGGTCGCCTCCGACATCGACTGCGACGGCGGCATTGAAAAGCGCATGTCTTTTGTCGATTCTCTTTGGTATAGATTGGGCCTAAAATTATCCGACGTTATTGTCGCTCAAAACACTCATCAGAGAAATCTGCTCGATCAAAGAGGTTATTGCCGCGTCGTCGTCGTCAAAAAGGGTCTCGACGGAGAGACAGGGGAGATTCGCGAGGATGGCAGGGAATATCTGCTCTGGGTCGGGCGGTGTACCGAAAGTAAAAGGCCGGAAATTTTTCTCGATTTGGCGCGTAAATTTACGCAAGAAAAATTCTTGATGGTCTGTCCGCCTTCGGGCGAAAGCGCGGAATTTTTTGAGAAGATTCATACTGAAGCAACGACTCCGCCTAATTTGAAATTTTCCGCCGGGGAGAAATATGCTGATATGGAGAATGTTTACAAAAAAGCTAAGCTTTTTGTTTTAACTTCAGATTTTGAGGGCGACCTGCCGCTTGTCGTCCTTGAATCCTTCAAATACGGCGTGCCGGTTTTGTCGCTCACGATCAATCCGGACGGTTGTTTCGACGACAATCGGCTTGGACTATTCGCAGGTGGGGATGTAAAAATATTGGAACAACAGATAAAACTTTTGCTCGCCGACCGCGCCTTGTATCTCAAATACCAAAACGCTGGCCGCAAATACTTCGACGATTTTTATAATATGGAAAGCATTGTTCTAACTTTTGCCACTTTATTCCGTGAAGGTTTAATTTTACTTCATTAGGATTTTGGGGTGAGGTGTAGTATAATACGGGTAATGGTTAGCACGACTTCGCCTTGCGCGAAGGACGTGTTTTTTTGTTTGGCTATGAAGAAAAAAATAAAAATATGCTTTGTTTGTTTGGGGGCCTACCCGCTTTTTAATCAGAACATTAAAGCTACTTTCGGCGGCGCGGAAGTCCAACTTTATCTTCTGGGTAAGGCACTGACAAAGCTGCCCGAATTTGAAGTGAGCTTTGTGGTGGCGAACTTCGGTCAGCCAGCAGTTGAAGTTCGCGACGGCGTCCGGCTTTACAAGAGTATTAAAAACGAAAAAAGCGGCTCACTTTGGCGCTCGCTCCGCCGGCCGAAGCCACTCGTTCTTGCAAATGTTTTGCGGAAAATTGGCGCCGATATTTATATCCAGCGCACCGCGAGCGCTGGCACGGGCCTCGTTTGTCTCGTGGCGCATCTTTTGGGCAAGAAATTTATTTACATGACGGCGCATGAGATCGATTGTGGCGGCGAATTCGAAAAAATGAATCCTTGGCTCTCCGGCCGACTCTATCGGTACGGGATTCGGCGGGCGGACCTCGTGATCACTCAAAATGAAGAGCATCGCCGAATGGTCAAAGAGCATCACGGCAAAGAAAGTATTGTGGTGAAATCAGTTTATAAAATCCCCAAGTCTAGCGAGCTCGACCAGATGGAGCGAAAATATATTTTATGGGTCGGCCGCGCCGAGGATTGGAAACAGCCGGAAATTTTCCTCGAATTGGCGAGGAACTTCAAAGATCATAATTTTTTGATGATCTGTCCGCGTTCCAACAATCAGCACGCTTATTTTGACGGCATCAAAGAAAGAGTCGCAGAGTTACCAAATGTTTCCTTTAAGGATTTTGTGCCGTTTGCCGAAATGGATAATTATTTTAGACAAGCAAAAGTTTATGTTTTGACTTCTAAGTTTGAAGGCTTTCCCAACACTTTCGTGCAGGCGGCTAAAAATACCGTACCGATCCTTTC
Organism: Candidatus Nomurabacteria bacterium RIFCSPHIGHO2_01_FULL_39_9; assembly: GCA_001786825.1. Lineage (GTDB taxonomy): Bacteria > Patescibacteriota > Minisyncoccia > Phycocordibacterales > DATEUR01 > MFTL01. Next base: position 13,046 of record MFTL01000001.1, on the reverse strand, counting down.
GCTCAATGTTGATCCTGACGATTTTTTAGAAAAATATGACTGCGGTATATTTACTGGTGGCAGTATCGATAAACTAAAAGATAGCTTGCATAAGATATTAAATGATGAAGTAAAAAGGGCGAGGCTCGGCGCGAATGCTTATCGGTATGCTAAAGAAAATCATGATATCGAAAAAATTATTAATAATTACAAAACAATATTAGAAAAATTATGAAAAATACCTCATTTTCTTTTGGCCGGAATTGGCAAGAGTTTCTCAAAAAATATTATTCTGAAGAAAGGCTTGGTGAAGCGGTTAAGTCTTTGTCTGAAATAACCGGGCTGGAGAGTCTTGCTGATCAGACTTTTCTTGATATCGGTTCGGGCAGCGGCTTGTTTTCGCTCGGCGCCTTGAAACTCGGCGCCTCGCGGGTAGTCAGTTTCGATGTCGATCCGGATTCGGTCGCCTGCGCCCGATTTTTGAAGGATAAATTTTATAAGGATGACCTGCGCTGGGAGATCAAGCACGGCTCGATTTTGGATAAAAACTGGATAAGGCAGAGCATTGAGCCGGCTGATATTGTGTACTCTTGGGGAGTCTTGCACCACACGGGCCAGATGTGGCCGGCGATTGAGAATGCCGCAGGCTTGGTGAAGCCGGGTGGCTTGTTTGTCATTGCCATTTACAATAAGAACGAGAAATTCATAAGCTCGCGCGCGTGGTGGCATATTAAACGCTTTTATAATGCCGCGCCCGGCTTTGTCAAAAGAATCATGGAGGCGCTCTATGCCGTTTTGATCGTCTTTGGGCATGCGATCAAAAGGCCGCTTAAATTTTCGAGTCGGCTTCGAGAGCAAATCAATTATGTCCGAAATTATAAATCTTGCCGCGGGATGAATTTCTGGTCTGACGTTAAAGATTGGTTGGGCGGTTTTCCGTATGAGTACGCGACTTGCGATGAAATTACGAAATTTTTCAAAAAATTGGGTTTTGAGGAGAGCCGGGTTTGGTCGAATGATGGTACAGGTTGTAATCAGTTTTTGTTTGTAAAAAAATAATGTGTGGCATAACTGGAAAAATAAAATTTGATAATTCTATTGTTTCCGAAGAGGAAATTTTAAGGATGAATGAAAAAATAAAGCACCGCGGGCCCGATGATGGTGGTGTTTTATGCGATAAGAATATAGGCCTTGGAAGCCGCCGGCTTTCTATTCTTGATCTAAGTCCGGCCGGCCATATGCCGATGGTATCAGAGGACGGGCAGGCGGTGATCGCTTACAATGGCGAAATTTATGATTTTAAAAAAGACAAAGAAGAATTGGAAAAAGACGGATTTAAATTCAAGTCAAAAAGTGACACTGAAGTTGTTTTGTATTTGTATAAAAAATTCGGCATTGATTGTCTTTCAAAATTAAACGGCATGTTTGGTTTTGTCATTTACGATAAAGAAAAGCGGATCATTTTCGGCACCCGCGATAGGTTCGGCGAGAAGCCGCTCAAGTACTATTGGGACGGAGAAACTTTTATTTTCGCTTCAGAGCTCAAAGCAATTTTGGAAAACAGGGAAGTAAAAAAAGAAATAGACAAACAAGCTGTTTATGATTACTTAACTTATCAATACGTGCCAGAGCCGCGGACCGGCTTCAAAAATATTTTTAAATTGCCGCCGGCGCATTATTTTGTCTTGGATTTATCAAACCGGACCTTAAAAATCGAAAGATACTGGAATTTGGATTATTCGGCTAAGCTCTATTTGAACGAGTCCGAGTGGGGCGAAAAAATCATTGAAAGCGCGGAAGAAGCCGTGCGCGCGAGAATGGTCTCGGACGTGCCGCTCGGAGCTTTTCTTTCTGGCGGGGTGGATAGCAGCTTGGTCGTCGCGATGATGGCGAAAAATTCTGAAAAGCCAATCAAAACTTTTTCGATCGGCTTCGACGAGGCCAAGTTCGACGAAAGGGAATATGCCAGAAGTGTGGCCCGACTTTTCAAGACCGATCATCATGAATTTATAGTGAAATCCGACATGATCGCGGACTTGCCGGGGCTCGTCGAGTCTTACGAGGAGCCATACGGCGATCCCTCCATGCTCCCGACTTACTATCTGGCCAAATTTACTAAGCAGTTCGTAACGGTGGCTTTGAACGGCGACGCCGGCGACGAAAATTTCGCTGGTTATGGACGCTATAAGGTTTATCAAAAATCTTTAATTTTTAATAAAATACCAAGATGGTTGAGGCGCTTCGGCCGGGCTGTTTTAAAGTTTATTAAAAAAAGAGTTTATTCGAATTCTTTTATTATGAACGTCATAAAATTCATCGACTCGCTCGATGCGGACGAGATTGAAAAATATATTCGTTACATAGGTTATTTTACCGATAAAGAAAAACGAGAAATGCTTGAACCAGATTTCTTAAACAATTTGTCAAATTCGTCTTTGTTTCTAAAAAGTGTCAGCGATAAGGCAAAAAAATATAATTGGCTTGATAGGATACTTTATACTGATTTCAATTCTTATCTACCGGACGACTTGATGACCAAAGTCGACATCGCCACGATGAAGGTCTCTCTGGAGTCGCGCGCGCCGCTCTTAGATCGTAATTTTGTGGAATTGATGGCGAAGATTCCTCCGGAATTGAAATTGAAATCAGGCGAGTCAAAATATATTTTGAAAAAAGCGCTCCGCGGAATTCTGCCGGATGAAATTTTATACAGAAAAAAAATGGGTTTCGGCGTGCCAGCCGGCGAATGGTTTCGTGGTGAGTTGAAGAATTATTACCGGAAGACCGTGATCGAGGATTCGTCTTTCGTGAGCCAGATAATAAAAAAGGAATATTTGGAAAAATTATTCGCGGAAAACATAGCGGTGGGCGGGGAAGGCCGAAAGCTCTGGCTCCTACTTTGCCTGGAATTATGGTACCGGGCGTATTTTAAAAGCTAATTCAAAAAATTTTAATCATGCTTAATTTTTTAAAAGCTAAAATCAAACGAATGCTTCAGTACTTGCGTGGCGCTCGCGACAGGCTCGTTCTCTGCGCTTCTTCTCGCAAAGCGATTTTTTCGCGATATTATCAGACCAATTTTTGGGGTGGTCGCGAATCCTTGTCCGGTCGGGGTTCGGACAGCATAGAGACAAAAATT
>MFTL01000001.1:7849-9906 GCA_001786825.1 Candidatus Nomurabacteria bacterium RIFCSPHIGHO2_01_FULL_39_9 | reverse complement strand
AAAGGCGTTACGGCCGCCCCGGACGCCGCTTTTTCCGAGCCGACATAGTATCTGCTTCATTGCCAAAAGCTGATCTTATTCTTGTTCGGGACGCTTTAGTCCATCTCTCCAACAAAGATGTTCTGCGCGCAATTGCCAATTTAAAATCTTCCGGTTCTATCTACCTTTTGACGACGACATTCGTCAGGCATGGAGAGAGCGATATCGTAACTGGCCAGTGGCGACCGATTAATCTTGAAGAAAAACCTTTTAATTTTCCAAAGCCTCTGGCCTTATTTAATGAAGAGTGTCCGGAGGGCGAGGGGTATGCCGACAAGAGTCTAGGGCTGTGGAAATTTTCCGATCTGAAGATTTAATTTCTCCATTCGTAAATAATGATCTGCGGATCGTCTCGGTAAGACCTTTGGCGCCATTTATCGGGATTTGCTTCGATATGATCATAAATGCCACAAGGCACGTAATTTTCACAAGGCCATTTTTCAAAGCGGTAAAAATCGGTCAGAAAATATCCATGAGAGTATTTGTCGACTGTCTTTAAAAAAATCTTCTCTGCTTCCTCGGCGGGAATTTCGGTCCCGGCGCCGTCGTGGGACAATCTTCCAATATTAAAAATATTTTTACTTGTGTTCTGATAAAATTCAAAGGGACCGAAAAACGTTTGGATCAGGGCGTCATTCTGGGAGATCAGCAGAGAATTAATTGCGCCCTTGAAATCGTAATTAATCCCAAAAATTGCGTTTTCACCGGTTTTGTTTTTTATAATTTCTCCTATTTTTGGCCATGGAGTGATCACCAAGATTATAGCCAGAGAGATTCCTGTTCGCCATAAGGTTTTCTTAATCGGAATTGAAACAAGCCAGTAGATACTCGCGCTTAAGATCGGAGCAAAGATGGGCAGCAAAAAAATGATGTAACGCGGGGAAAAATACCTGTCGATCAGGAAAACGCTCTCTAGCCAAACGCCGACAAACATAAAAAGCCAAAATAGATATCCAATATGTTTTTTAATAATTGCAAAGATAAAAAAAACGCTGAGCGATAAGAAAAAAAGCCACTGACCGTAAAGACCAAGCAACCAACCGTAGCCGTTGCGCAAGCTCTCGCCAAGAAGCTTAAAATTATGTGCTGCCTCATTGTTCCATTTGAGATTGCTCCAGAATTGGCCCAGAATTTCCGGCATAAAAACAAGAGCGATGCCGGAGGCGACCGCCATCAGAAGGACAATTTTTAAAGCGTTGTCTGCTCGGACGCTCGTCACGCCTTGATGAAAGTCGGTCCAAATATAATAGCCGGCCAAGAGAACAAAGAAGATAAAAAATGGCGGCACCAGGATGACTGTCAGCGCTTGCAAGCTGAGACTGATCAAAAGCCAAAAGGCGATAATTCCGAGATACGGCAGTTTAAGCAAAGCGACTTTTTCAATTGGCCGTGCGTCCGGTTTGAAAATTTTCGGGGTGAATAAAAAACGCCAAGCGGTATAGAAAAAAATAAATGAGGTCAAGCTAAAAAAGATGTACATTCTAACATTGGCCGTTTCGCCGATATGCCAGAAAGAAAAAGCCATTAAGGTGGCGGACAATATTGCGATACCGCTGCCAAACATTTTCCGGCCGGCGTAATAGGAGAAGAGTATGGTTGCTCCCGCTAAAAGCAGATTAGGAATGTGCGTTGCCGCGTCTGTTGCGCCAAAGATGAAATAACTGCCGGCGATAAAATAAGTATATAGCGCGGCGCGGTTGTAGAAATTGCCTTCACCCGCTAAAATGCTTTTAGCGCTTTCCATGTGCAGAAAACTGTCTGCCGATAGGCCAATTTTATGCGCGGCGAAAATTCTCAAGGCGAGGCCGGCGATTAAAATAATTGTTAAGGTTAAAAATATAATTTTTTTATTATTCAGGCCGGATTCTTCTTCGAGCCTGTTGGAAAGAAAAAGATTAATCTCTTTGCATTTATTTGCAAGTTTGGCGCGATTATAATACAAGATAAGGCCAATCGGCCAAAAGCCAAAGAGGTAATATAAAAGATTTCCAAAATAAAAATTTATCAAACCGCTTGTT
>MFTL01000001.1:7480-7821 GCA_001786825.1 Candidatus Nomurabacteria bacterium RIFCSPHIGHO2_01_FULL_39_9 | reverse complement strand
GGACCAGCCATGAAAAGGCCGTAATTTTTAACAATTTTACCGCGGCGGTCATTTGATGCGAATAGTTATATCTTTAATAAGAGCCGGAGCCGACCCGATATTTTCTAAAGCGTAATTCTTTTTGCTGCCGGTATCAAACCAGTTTTCTTCATTTAGAGCGAAGTTTGCTCCGCTTATAGTCAGTCCGCCTTTGGGCAAGCGCATTTTCCATTTACCCGGCAGAAGAGCCATTATTTTTTCTTTTTCAATATCAGAAGATTCAAGCTTAAAAGATTCTGTGGAATTTTCTCCTTCAAAAAATATTGTTTGATCGAGTCCCGGTATCCAATAATAAAATTTAA
>MFTL01000001.1:0-7394 GCA_001786825.1 Candidatus Nomurabacteria bacterium RIFCSPHIGHO2_01_FULL_39_9 | reverse complement strand
TTGGACAAAATAATTCTTTGCTGTTTTTACTTTGTTTTTGATCTTTTGTTATGTCTCCGTCATCATTAGAAATACTGCCGCAAATTATTTTGCCGTCTGAATCGGATAAAATCATTTCAATATCGTCCGGCCCCTCATACCAATTAAGCTCAGTTTTTGTTATTTCAAGATTCAAATATTTATCCAACAAGACTTTCATTTTAAAACCGCCGCGCAGATTGATTTTAAATTCATTTTTTTCTTCAGGATCAATCGTTGAAAATTGCCCAAAGGAAAATTTTTCCAAATCGCTTTTTTCAAAATAAATTCTTTGGCCCGCTGGCAAATTATCATCAAAGAATTTTTTCGAAGCTTTAATTTTTTCCAGCTCAAAAGAGCCGAGCGGCCTCTTGCCGTAAACAATCAAATTTTCGAATTGTCCTAGGCGCTTGTATTCCTCCGGCAGCCGGTTTTTAACCGGCTTAAATTTTGGGTTTAAGAGCTCAAAAAATGCCTTCTTTCTGTCAAAATTAATTTCACGAAAATCCAATATTTTTTCAACTCGCGAAAATTCCGGATCAAAAATATCTTTTTCATAGGCCACTTCCGGATCATAAATTTTTTCTATCTTCTTTTCGTTTCCGGAATCAATCGGCCAAGAAAGAAACCACAGATCGCCGCTTTTTATTTTAAAGCTAACAATCACTTTTTTGTTTTTTGGTGAGATAAGAGGGAAATGCCTCGATTGGATTTCTAGCTTAAGCGGTGATGTTGTGATTTCCGGATCAATTGCAAAATCATATGTTTGATCGGAAAATTGAGCAAAGATTATTTTTAAAATCAAATATAGAATTAAAACCAATAACAGCAAAAGGCCGGCGTATTTAGCCTTTATTTTTGTTTTTCGCTTGAGTATTTTTTTAGACAACGGCTTCATTTGAATCGGCCGTGCTAACCACCTTTTTATTTTAGCATAGATAATTAAAATCGGTAAACCCAGATTTGGGAATGGGGGTTCATTTTGTCGTAATAGATTAGCTCGAAATTAGCATAGATGTAATCTAAAATTTCTTGTGGAATTCTGTTGTCGAGCGCCATAAAATCAAAAATGATGAAGCCGTGATTTTTTGAAGTAATTTCCTTAAATTCGGCAAAATCATCAATCACTTTCGCTCCGACATAATATTCTTTATCATCTTTAATATATATTTTGGGATCTTCAGAGCCGAGGTAAGGATATTTGATCCAATAACCGGCTTCTTGTAGAAAAATTTTATTAAAAACAGTTTGACTGGAGATAACAATTTCAGCTGATTTTCTTTTTTCTTTTATTATTTTATAGGCATCATTCCAGTTGGGTTCCGGAACATATGCGTAATAGTTTCTTTTAAGGCCAAGGAGATTATCAGATTCCAAGTAATAATTCTTTTGCGGCCAATAAATTCCGGTTGTTGATAAAAATAATATGACCATGATTATCGAGAAGATTACTTTTTGCCAATTAAATTTGAATTTTTCTTCCAAAAATTCAATCGAGACTCCACCTAATATAAATATTGCCGGCAGAAGATGAAAGAGGTAGCGGTACTGCGGAACAGGAGAAAAAATTGATGCGGTTAAAAAATAAATGCCTGCCGGCAAGACGAGAAAACAAACTTCTTTTTTATATCTGGCTAAATAATTTTTAGCAAATAAAATCAGCGCTAGCATTAGGAGCCAAAACACTAAATATTCCTTAAGATAAAAGATAGCGTAGTTGAAAAACCAAAAATTCAATTTAATGTTCCAGCCCAAGACTTCTCCTATTCCGACGGCGCCAATAATCGAAAGTAAAATCAGGGCCGGCCAGTTAATTTTTTTAATTTTTAAGCTCTCAAAAATTGTCCAGCCGATTAGAATAAAAGGAAGAATTATGCCGATTTTGTGGAGCAGTATTGAAAAAACAGCTCCGCCCGTCGCCATAGCCAAATAGAGGATTTTTTGCTTTTGATCATAAAGATACTTATAAAAAAAGAAAAGCGTTAACCAAAAAAACAAAGCGAAAAGAGTGTAGCTGCGCGCAGTCCGCGACCAAGCAATTTCAAAATAACTGAATGCCGTGAAAAAGGCGGACCATAAAGCCACTTTTGTGTTAAAGAGCCGACGGCTGAAAAAAAAGATAATAATAATTAAAAGCGATCCGGCGATAGCCGAAACGCTTCGATAAGCGAAAGTATCATTGTCGAATATTTTAGTTGCAAGAGTGATGACATTGCAGTAGATCGGGCAAGAATAATATTCGCCAGAATCTAAAATTGGCTTGCCTTTTTCGAGAATTAAAGTTACGGCGTTGATTGTATAGCCTTCGTCCATCCAATAAGATTGGTTTGAAATAAAATAAAATCTTAAAAAAACGCCAATAACTAAAAAGATTATTAAAAACCATTTCGTCATCTAATTATCTTAACATTTAAAAGTTATCCACAGTTCTTGATTGTTTTTCATTTGAATATGTTTTATAATATAGGCAAGTTGCGTCTTAATTGTGAAAACAATTTTGGCGCTTTTTCTATTTTATTTAATTTTATGAAAAATTTTATTTTGTCCTTTTTTATTGTTATAGGCTTTTTAGTTTATCAGCCTGCTTTTGGTTATGGCGGCGCGGCGATCATATTTGCACCTCCAACACAGACAATTCCTCAAAATACTGAACCTAATTTACAAACTGAAAATATTTTAAGTGAAAAAGCTGAAAAAATAGACGTTAATAAAGACAATAAAATCAATATTATCGATTTTAATAAACTTATGGTTGATTGGGGTAAAAGCGGTATAAATACTTCCGCTGACTTTAACAGTGATGGGGCGGTCGACGTGTTTGATTTCAATTTGTTAATGGTTAACTGGCAGGAATAATAAATATGAAAAAAATTGTTTTTTTATTGATTGTGGGCTTTCTTTTTTGGGGCAGTGAAGCTTTTGCGGCAAGTATTAACTTATCGGCGGGGAATTTTCAGGCGACAGAAGGCGGCAGTTTTGATGCCATTATTACTCTTAATCCAGAAAGTTCCAAAAATTATACAACTAAATTGGTTTTAAATTTCCCGCCGGAATTATTATCGGTTAAATCATTTGAATTTGGTCCGAATTGGCTGGCTTTGAGCCAGCCCGGTTATGACCTCTCGGATAATAAAGCCGGTATTTTGATTAAAACGGCTGGTTATCCTAAAGGAACTGACCAAACGACAGTTTTTGGCAAGATAAAATTTAGCGTTAAAAAATCAGGCAGTGCCAAAATCGTTATTTCTAATTCTTCGCTTTCTTTTGATGAAAATAATCAAAATACTTTAAAAAATATTTCTATCGAATCGTCGGTGACCGCAAAGCAAAAAATAAATTCTACTGCAAGTGCAAAAAAAGCCAAGTCTAATGCCGAGTCTAATGTTGCGGAAGAAGAATTAGCGCCGCCGGCACCAGAACCAATTGGCGATCAAGAATTAATTAGTGAAGAAGTTGCAAATCCCGAACCGCCAGTTTTATTTGACATTGAAATAAAACAAGGCGATATGCCGGAGCCTAAGAAATCAGCCAGTCGGATTTTCATCATCATCGCTATTATTTTGATCATCTTCATCACATATCTCGTTGTTAATGAATTTTTTAAGAAGCCTAAATAATCATGTTTGAATTTTTAGAACATGTTTTCAAAAAACATTTGGCGCCAACACTGGTTATTCTGATTTTAGTTGTTTTCGGTCTTGGGGTTAACAAAACGTTGGCACCGGTTTCGGTATCTGATGAATTTGCTCAACAAAATTTACCAGAGGATGCCGGCCCAAATATTTTAGCCCTGCGGACGGGTCCGGCGCTTTTTGACGTTCAGATTGGGCCAGTACAAGAACCAAAAAAGAATAACTGGAAATTTGTGCCGTTTGGCATCGTTGGCCTTATCTTGCTTGTGGCAGCAATTTACGCTTTTATTTACAACAAAATTCATCATCGGAAAGGAGTAAAATCTTATTAAAATGCTAAAAAAAGCGATAGGATTATCAATAATAGCAGTTTTTCTTCCACTCTCTATTTTTGCCGCTTCCGATACAACTGTCGTAAAAACTGGCAGCGGATCTTTTATCTCCAAGGTCGCGCCGGGTGAATTTCTTCCCGTTTCAGTAAAACTTTTAAATTTTGGTGGCGGCCGGCGGGTGGATGTTCAAATTTTTTATCGAGTTAAAGACGCTCTTGACCAAGAAGTATTTTCAGAGAGCGAAACAGTCGCTGTTGAAACAACTGCTTCTTTTGTCAAAGCTCTGCAGCTGCCTCATGAAATCAAACCCGGTCGTTATCGCGTTACAAGCGAGATTCTTTATCAGGATCAAGAAGTTCCTGCCATTTCGAGTTTTGAATTTACAGTTGAAAGGAAATTTGCGGGAATATTTTTAAGCCAGCTTTTGTTGTTTGGTGGCCTTGCTTTAACGGTCGGAGCGGTGTTTTCTTATATTATCTATTTTTTAAGAAAAAAAGAGAGAATCAGTCGCATCAATCACGAATATTCTGATGTGCCCAAAGATGATCGGATCTTTTACGAGATGCTAAGCGATATTATTACTCAAATGCGGCTTCGGGTCGGCGATAAGGCGCTCGAGCTTGCTCTTGGTATTGAAGGACTTGTTATTGACGGCGAAACCGGTCGAGTCAAAAAAGTGTCGAAAAATCCGGCAAAAATAATTGCCCTGCTTGTCTTGCGCTATGAACAGGAACTGGGCGAAAAGATAAGTTTTAGTTTGAGGCAAATAAATGAAACCGATAAAAAGAAAGTGGAAAATCTGGATAAGAATCTAGTGGTCCTCAAAAAATATTTTTAGTCAGTCTCTTTTTTATGAATATTTTAATTTTTGATGACGATCTTAAAGTGAAATCGATGGTTCCGCTCATGGAGGAAAATTTGCGTTCAAAAGTTAATTATTTTAATGAGCCAGTAAAGGCGATTAAAGGTATTTTAAGCGGCGGTTATGAAATCGTAATTTTGGAAGTTTTGACATCCAGCATTACCGGCTTAGAAATTTGCGAACTTCTGGCTTTTGACGAGCGATTAAGCAATATTGCTGTTATTTTGGTTTCTGATTTGCCGCTTTATTCAGAAAAATTTCAAAAATCTCTTGTGGAGCGGAAAGAATTGAAAATGGTAAAAGGAGTTTTGCAGAAGCCTTTTTTACCAAGCGATCTTATAGCAAAAGTAATGAATATAAAAAATTTGCCAAATTATGTTAAATAAAAAAGCCATTGCGGTTTTAATAGTTTTATTATTTGTTGGCTCCTTGATTATTATTAAAGGCAGATTTGGAGACAAACATATTACAGTTCTTGCATCCTCTCTTGAAAAAGAGAAAATTGTTTTTGGTCTTGTTAAATGGCCGGGCTATCTTGGTTTATATGCGGCGCGTGAGTTTGGTTTCTTTGATCAAGAAGGACTTCTGATTGATTGGCGGGATTATAATCCTCTACAAGAGCTCTCAAAAGATTATGTTAATGGCGATATCGATGGTCGGGCCAATTTGGTTTCTGACGCTATTAGTGAAACCTATCAAGGCATTGATCATAAAATAATTTTTATTTTTACCTCGGCCAAAGATATTGAAAATGAAATTGGTGTCGCAACTTTTAAATCAGATTTTATAAAGAATAATCCGCAGAAAATTTTAGCTTTCAGCAAAGCTTATTTCAAAGGTGTTGATTTTATTAAAAATCATCCGGAAGAAGCAAAGGAAATGTTGGCCGGATTATTTTCTATATCACCAGATGATGCTAGAGAACAATTAAAAGATATTTATATACCAGATTTAAAAGAGAACAGAACCGCTTTTACTTTTGCTCCGGGTTCGCAATCGATTTATAGCAATCTTCGTAAAACTGGCCGCTTTTTTGAATCATATTATAAAAAAGACAATATTTTAGATACTGATGAATTAATTGATTCAAAATTTATTGTTAATCTTTTTAAGATTATTTATGAAACTATTGACTAAAATTAGCATAATTTTTATTCTAGGTGGTTTTGTTGCTTCTTTTATTATAGGCTTCTTTTCTTTTCAATTAATTCAAAATCCTTTTTCAAATTTGATTGGTAAAGAACAAATGTTAATAACTCGAGACGCCATAGACGAAATCGATCACCTTATCCATGAACGTTATTTAGATATCAGAAGTATTGCCGAAGAAGAACATATTGAAGCAATGCTTGCGGATTATAATACTATCGGCCAAAAAGAACTTCTTAATCGACTAGGAGAACTTTCTTATTTGTCTGGCCCTTGGGATGCGCTTTTTCTTGTTGACATTGAAGGTAAAATTTTACATTCTGCTTTTTCCGTGCCGAGAAATATAAAATCGGATTCAATTAAAGATTACCCTCATAACTTAATTGCTTTTAAGGAAACAATTCAAGGCAGGCCTTATTTTTCTGATGTTATTCGGGCAAAATATTCTCAAAAGCCAACGATGATTTTAAGTGCGCCGGTTTATAATGATTTTGGTCCGGAAAGAAAAATTGTTGGAGCTGTCATTGGTAATTTATCTCACGGTGTGATAACGGAAGTTCTTGATAAATTACCCGGCGAAGCCCACATTTATAATAAAGAAGGTTTTGTTATTGCCACCAATCAAGATCATCAAGATGAAATTTTAACTAAAAATATTTCAGACAATAAAGAGATTAACTATCAATTAACAGCTGGACCTTTTTCCAATGTTTCTCTTTCTGTTGATCGCAAAAGGACGTCTTTTGTTTCTCAAGTGGTGCAAAGAGGATTTCTTGATTATCTTGGTAGTGGTTGGCATCTTGTTTATGAAGTTGATAATTATCAAATTACAGCAGAAGCTTATAATATTTCTCGTAATTTTACGATCCTTCTTGTACCGGCTGTTTTATTAATGTTTTGGATGTTTTTTGTAATAATCACTCGGTTTGTTGTCCGACCAATTCACGGATTGACTTTGGTGACTCGGGATATTCAGTTAGGTAATTTAAATAAGCGCAGCAATATAAATTCTAAAGATGAAGTAGGCGAATTGGCGAGGTCATTCAATCGGATGATTGATCAAATTCAAGAAGTTGACAAGATGAAGACTGAATTTATTTCGCTTGCTTCGCACCAATTACGAACGCCTGTTTCCACGATCAATTGGCATGCAGAAACTTTACTGGACGGCAATTTAGGCGCTTTAAATGCCGGGCAAAAAGAATATTTGGAAAAAGTTTATAGAAACAGCAAGCGGTTGGGCCGCCTCGTCGGCGCCTTGCTCGATACTTCTAAAATGGAACTCGGGACATTAAACCCCGCTTATCGGTTAACTGATCTCAAACAGTTGGCGACAGCAATTTTTGAAGAATATGAGATTAAGGCCAAAGAAAAAAATATTAAAATAAATCTTAATATTGA